>JBBIQE010000026.1:0-30499 GCA_037442485.1 Methylomirabilis sp. (SeqCode) | reverse complement strand
GGGTCCAACGTCCGGGTGGGGGTGGCGAGCTATGCGGGTGACGCCCACCTGCGCGGCCATCTGGATCGTTTCGAGGATTCCCTCGGTGTGGCGGGGACACGGATCCACGGCGGATATTTCCCGGCGCGCCTCCGCGAGCCCGTGGTGGGCAGCCTGTTTGTCGTCGGCGACGCTGCAGGACAGTGCCTCCCGTTCACGGGAGAGGGGATCCGCCCTGCCCTCTATTTCGGCCAAGCCTGCGGTGACATCGTTCAGGCGGTGGTGGACGGGCGTGTCTCCTTGGGCGACGGTTTGCGGCGCTACCGCGAGTTCGTCAACCGGCACCGGTGGATGTACCGGATCATGACCCTCTCGCAGCTCGCCCTGCTGCGTCTGCCGGTGAGAACCTCGAGTCGCCTCATCGGCCTGATCTGTCGAGAGCCGCTGCGGGGACGCGTGCTGCCGGCGTATGTCCGGTTCGCCGATCCCCGGGCGCTAATCCCGCTCCCTGCCGCGCCAGGCCGGCCGGCGGCGGAACCGCTCCCCGCGGCGGCCGGGTAGCTCCGGGGAGGAGCGGACGGCCGGACACACGTGCGGGCCCAGGAAGATCCGGGCCTCCAGGAATATGATGGGTCCACTACGAAAAATCAGGAGGTGCGGAGGATGAGAAGGCGTGCGGTTCTGGTGGGTGTGCTTCTCCTCAGCATGGGGCTCTTGGTCGGCTGTCCCAAGAAACCGGAGGTGGGCCAGGCGGCTCCCGCGGCCATGGGGCCGCAGGCGGGTGTGTCCGCGGCCCCACCCAGCGCCGCGCCAAGCCCCCGCGCTGGGGATATCCCGGTGACTCGTCCGGCGCCGCCCGCGGAAGCCCCGCTCTCGCCGATGCCCCCAAGGCCTCCAGCGGCCCCCGCCACTCCGGCTGCAGTCCCTTTGCGCGATATCTTCTTCGACTATGACAAGTCTGCCATTCGGGACGACCAGAGAGCCGCCCTGAATGAGAACGTCGCCTGGCTAAAGGCCAATGCGGGGGCGAAGATCACCATCGAAGGGCATGCCGACGAGCGGGGGACCAACGAATACAACCTCGCCCTGGGCGAACGACGAGCCAAGGCAACCAGGGATTACCTGGTGGCCGCTGGCGTGGATGCCGCCCGGATCGCGATCATCAGCTACGGCGAGGAGCGTCCGTTTGTCCTGGGCCATGACGAGAGCGCCTGGAAGTGGAATCGCCGAGCCCACTTCGTGATCCGTTCGCCGTGACGCCTGCCGGGCGAATGCGGCACAGCCCGCGCTTGGCTATCCATCCTGCGGAGTGACGGAACGAACGATGGCAACGATCGTCGAATACACCGATCAGCGGCGGCCAGAGAATCAGTATCCCGAGCGGATTGTCTCGCCGCCCCGTCCGGGGCCTTGCTGTTTCTCCGACATGGAGGAGATCGGCGAGGCCCGGGAAGATGGTCGTTGGGTTTTCCAGTACAAGCGCTGCAAGCAGTGCGGGTTCGCCGTCCGGGTGATCCTGCGGGAGATCCCGGATGCCGCCCTGGTGGCTGACCTGCGCAAGACTATGGCGAAATCCTTCGTCCGAGACATTCGCGGGTAGTCCCCTGCAGCGAAGGATGGGCGAGTGGACGCCGGAGTTCAGCCGCGCCCTCGCCACCGGGAGCGAGCACGATGTCCAGTTCACCGATCTGACGAAGGCGTACACCTTCGGCGTGGCCGTGTTCGACAAGGCCCAGGTGCGCCACGCCTTCAACCCGAAGCCTGCCAAGCTCACCTTCGACCAGCGGTAGGAAATCCGGCCGGGCGTGCCTTCCCTCCTCGTTGCGCCCGGTCGGTCTCCCGGGGGCCGGACCCCGCCAGCCCTCCCGGCGGGGCCGGCTCCCGGCCCATCATTATGGCGTCCTGGGCCGATGCGGCGGGCATACACTCGGGCGATGATCCATCGTCTCTATCCTGCGCGTAGGGGCAGATCACGTGTGTCCTTCGCGCGGATCACGAGGTCTTCTCCGTGATGGTCCTCGCCCCGTCGGCTCGAGGGGAAGGTCTTCGATGTGGGGGCAGACCATTGCCCTTGCGTTCCTTCGCCCGCCTTGGTGTTTCGAGCGGGACACGAGGCCCTTCAGATTCTCCCTCAATGCGGCCAGATCCTTCAGCCGCTCCTCGAGATCGGCGATCTTGCGCTCGGCGAGGGCCTGCACGTGGACACAAGGCTGCTGTCCCGTTCGCCGCAGCTCGACCAGTGCCTTGATCTCGGAGAGATGGAAGCCCAATCCCTGCGCCTTCCGGATAAACTGAAGCATCTGCACCGCATCCGCCGAGTAGATCCGGTAGCGGTTATGCGCGCGTCGAGGTGGGGGCAAAAGACCGATGGCCTCGTAGTAACGGATGGTCCGCGGATTCATTCCCGCCCGCTCGGCCACCTGGCCGATGAACAGCCCCCGTTCGCCCACGAGAAACTCCGCTGCGCGAAGATGGGGAGGCCCGCCCTGAACGGCGGGCCTCCCGAGCGCTGCTACAGGGTGGTCAGGACCCCTTCCCTGGCATAGCGGATGAGCGTGTTCCACGCTGCCGTGGGAAGGGTAATCCTTTCCGTACCCTCCCCGATCCGGACCGCCACAGGCTCACCGTCCTGGTGGAGAATTTCCACCTCGGGGCAGGCGCTGCACGCCGGACACAGGGAAATTTTCTGCTGCACCTCCATGACCGTCACCCCCTTTCCGGCTAACAAGATAGAGCTTCCAGTAGCCTGGAAGGTCAAGACTTTTTTCGCGGGGACCCTCAGGTGGAGAGACGGCTGGAATTCCGTGAGACCTCGGACCCGTACGTCACCCTTCTGCCACCGGTCGTTTGACGGAATGGCAGTGGCATCGGTGGCGGAGAACAGTCTCTTTGCCATTTCGTCGCGGCTGGCCCGGCAGCGCCCCCTTTGCGTTTCGGCCCCCCGAGCGGTGGAGGCGGGAGATCGTTAAGAACGGCAGGACGTTACGCCCCCTCCCCTGTCACTTCTCGTTCGCTACCGTTTCTGGCACGCCCGATGCTCTCTGACCTGAGGGGGTACCCCCCAGGGGGGAGGGGGCCGGAGGACCTGGAACATGCCGAAGAGAAAACGAACGGTGCCCATCAATTCCCATACGAAAGCCGGTCTGCTGTCCCGGCTCCGCACGATCGAGGGGCACGTGCGAGGCATCCTCCGAATGGTGGAGGCGGACGCCTACTGCCCCGAGGTGTTGACCCAGGCTCTGGCAGTGGAGAGGGCCATAGACGGCTTCGTTTTTGAGCTGCTCGAGCAGCACCTGGAGACCTGCTTTGTCACGGCAGTCCGGGGCGAGGACCAGCAGGATCGCGAGCGGGCCCTCCGGGAACTCCTGGACGTCTTCCGGTCCTCGGCCAGACTCAAGACACGCGGGCACCTCCACGCTGGCGTCGGGGACGAGGAGCCGCCGGCGCCACCCCGTGTTCCCGAGGTCCGATCGTCTGCACTGGCTGCCCGAGCTGCCGAGGGGAGGTGAGGATCATGATGTCATTGCGCTTCACACCGGTGGCCCTGTCCCTCGGATTGTTTCTGGCCATCACCTTCACGCTGTGCGTGATCTGGGGGCTGATCTTCCCGGGGACGGGTCTCATGCAGCGGGCGCTGGAGGCTGCGTTGCCGTGGTTCACGTGGCTCGGTTGGGGGAGCTACTTCGTGGGGCTCGTCGAAAGCTTCCTCTACGGGATCTATGCGGCGGCGGTCTTCGTTCCCCTATACAACGGCCTGAGCCGCTGGGTGAGCCACGCACCCGCGAAGGCATAGGGATGGCAATCCGGCAATCTGGCAACTTGGCAATCGGGGAACCCAGGTTGCCGGATTGCCGGGCGAGCTTGTCCGCCAGCGGCGGACCGGCGGTGAGATTCCAAGGGGGATGACTCATGACCAATCGAACCATCACGCTCACGATCAATGGCATGCACTGCGCCTCGTGCCAGGCGGCGATCGAAACAGCCCTGCGCGACCTACCGGGAATAACACAGGTCGCCGTGAACGTGTCTGCCGGGAAGGCGCAGGTGACTTACGATCCCGCCCGGGTCGGCCTGGGGCAGATGGCCAAGCGCGTGGCCGAGGTGGGCTACGAGGTCGGCGAGGAAGAGCTGGTCCTCAAGGTGACCGGCATGAGCTGCGCCTCCTGCGCCAGCAAGATCGAGGCGGCGGTGGCTGGACTGGACGGGATCGCCGGCGTGGTGGTGAACGTCCCGGCCGAGCTGGCCAAGGTGCGCTACTACACCGGCCTCGGGAATCCGGCCGAGATCCGGCGCGCCATCCGCGAGCTGGGCTATCAGGTGGAGGAGCGTGCCGGTGGGCAGGCCGCCCTCGACCGGGAGCGGGAGGCGCGCCGTCGCGAGCTGCGCCGCCAGGGGTTCTGGATGCTGGTCGCATGGCCCCTGGCCTTCCTCATCATGGCCGGGACGTTCCGAAAGTATTGGATCCTCCCGCGCTTCGTTCCGGAATTCCTCGCCAGCCGCCTCGTGCTCTTCCTCCTGACGACACCCGTGGTTGCGGGGCCCGGCTGGCAGTTCTTCCTGAACAGCTTCCGCGGTCTGCGGCGCGGCGTGACCGACATGAACCTCCTCTATGCCACCGGGATCGGTGCGGCCTACCTCATCGGCGTGATCAACACCTTCTGGCCCACGGCCGGCTTCGGTGGGGAGAAGGCGGTCTTCTTCGAGTCCGCCGCCCTCCTGACTGCCTTCATCATCCTCGGCAAGTGGTTGGAGGCCCTGACCCGAGGGCGGACCTCCGAGGCCATCCGCCGCCTCATGGCCCTCCAGCCCAAGATCGCCCGGGTGATCCGGGAGGGACGCGAGGTCGAACTTCCCGCCGACGAGGTCCTGGCCGATGACCTGGTCCTGGTCCGGCCCGGAGAACGGATCCCGGTGGACGGCGTGGTCCTGGAGGGCTACTCCGCCGTGGACGAGTCCATGCTCACGGGCGAGTCCCTGCCGGTCGAAAAGAAAGCCGGGGACGGGGTCATCGGCGGGACCATGAACAAGACCGGGGCTTTCAAGTTCCGGGCGACCAAGGTGGGGAAAGAGACAGCCCTGGCCCAGATCATCCACCTGGTGGAAGAGGCTCAGGCCAGCAAGGCGCCCATCCAGAAGCTGGCCGACTGGGTGGCCGGGCACTTCATCCTGGGGGTCCATGTGCTGGCGCTGACCGTTTTCTTTTTCTGGTTCTTCGTCGGGTACTGGCGGTTCTTCGATCCGGCCAGCACGTTCCTGCTCACCCCGTACGCCTTGGGGGAGATCGGTGTCTTCGGCTTCGCCATCCTTCTCTCCATCACGGTGCTGGTCATCTCCTGCCCCTGCGCCGTGGGGATGGCCACGCCCTCGGCCATGATGGCCGGCACGGGGAAGGGGGCGGAGCACGGGGTCCTCTTCAAGGGGGCCGACGCCATCGAGGCGACCTCCAAGCTCCAGGCGATCATCTTCGACAAGACCGGGACCCTGACGCGGGGCGAGCCGTCGGTCACCGATGTGGTGAGCAGAGAGCCGAGAGACGAGAGCCGAGATGAGATTCTCAGGCTGGCGGCCACCGCCGAGAAGCATTCGGAGCATCCGCTGGGCGAAGCCATCGTCCGGGGGGCAACGGAGCGGGGCCTCGCCGTGCCCGACGCCGACCGCTTCAATGCCATCCCGGGCCACGGCGTGGAGGCGGAGTACGAGGGGCGCGCCATTCTTCTGGGGAATCGAAAGCTCATGCGCGAGCGCGGGGTGGATCTTGCCGACCTCTTGCGGCAGGCCGAGGAGCTGGAGGCGAATGGCAAGACCGCCATGTTCCTGGCCGTAAACGGCAAGGCCGCCGGGATTATCGCCGTGGCCGATACCCTGAAGGAACACTCGGTCGAGGCTGTCGCCCGCCTGCACCGGCTGGGGCTGGAGGTCCTGATGATCACCGGGGACAATCGCCGGACGGCCGAGGCCATCGCGAGGCAGGTCGGGATTGACCGTGTCCTGGCCGAGGTGCTGCCCCAGGACAAGGCGGAAGAGGTGAAGAAGCTCCAGGCCGAGGGCAAGCGAGTTGCCATGGTGGGGGACGGGATCAACGACGCCCCAGCCCTGGCCCAGGCCGACGTGGGGATGGCCATCGGCTCCGGGACGGACATCGCCAAGGAGACGGGCCACGTGATCCTGATCAAGGAGGACCTGCGGGACGTGGTGGTGGCCCTAGAGGTGGCGAAGGCCACGATGCGGAAGGTCAAGGAGAATCTGTTCTGGGCCTTCAGCTACAACGTGGCCAGCATTCCCATCGGCGCCGGTCTCTTCTACCCGTTCTTCAAGCTCGTGGTGAGCCCGGAGCTGGCGGCCCTCCTCATGGCCCTGAGCTCCGTGACGGTGACGCTGAACACGCTGCTCCTCCGCCGCTTCGTCCCATCCCTCAAGCGGGAGGCGGTGGCAATTCGCCCGAGGGAACGCGGGACAAGCTTTGACCTGGCGCCCGCCCCGGCGGGGACCCACAACCCGGGATCCCCGGTGCATGGATCGAGGTAGCCTCGCCCCTCACCGTATCCCTCTCCCCCGAGTACCCTCCGGGTGTGGAGATGGGAGGGTGAGGGGGACGTTCCGAACGGAGGAAGGAGAAAGCAAACATGGATCCGGTTGTTGACAAGCGCGTGGCCCGGGTCAGCGCGCTCTGGTACACGGGCATGTCTCTGGCTGTGGTGGCAGTGTTCCTCATCCTGGTCAGGCTGATCGGCGGCTATCCGCCGGCGGCCATTTATGGCGGGGCCGTGTGGAGTTTTCTCCTCTCCATGATCGTGACGATGCCGGTGGTCACGGCGCACTTCAAGCGCCGGGCGAGGGGCGAGGGATAGCGACCGTGATCATGTTCCGCCGGTGGACGTGGTTGGCCGGTCCGCGCGCCGAACCGGCGGCGCCAGCCTGGCGTGTGCCCTGTGGCACCCCCATGCTCCTGGCCCTGATGCTGTGGGTGTAGCCTGCTTCTGGTCCTTCTCCTGGTCGCGCCGTTCTTCGGGCTCCGCGTGGCCAGCATCGTGGGGCTCGGCCTCCTGGTGTTCTTTGTGCTGGCCTGCCGCGCGATCTGCGCGATCCGGGTTCTCCCGGGAAAGGAGTTGCCATGATCGAGTTCCTGACGGCCAACTGGCTCTGGATCCTTCTGGGCATCGGCGTCCTGTGGTTTCTGTTCCGCGGCCATGGGATGGGCTGTGGGATGGGCGGGCATTCGCACGGCTCGGAGCCGGCCCGAAAGAGTGAAGCCGAACCGCACGCGGGCCACGCAAGCGGGGTCGGGGCCGGCCACGAGCACGGCACCAGGGCCTCTGGCCCGCCCCGCCGGCGGGGGGGCTGCTGCTGAGCGAACGTTCCACCTGACCGAGGACGGTATGCGCTGTGGGGCAGGCGGCCATGGCGAGGAATTTTCACGCCCTCTTTTACAGCCGGGACGGCAAGGTCACCATAGAGCTGGCCGGCCGGATGGATGGCTCCTCCGCCGCGGAGCTGTGCTACCGGATCGAGATGCTCGGACTGCGGGAATGCAGCCTGGACTTCTCGCGGGTCGAGACGATTGACGTGTTCGGCGCGCGGGTCCTGGCCAGCGGCCTCAAGGCGCTGCGAAAGCGCGGCGTCCGCTTCGAGGTGGAGGGCCTCCCTCAGCATGTGGCCGAGAAGCTCTGCCTCGGCGACGTACTGGAGGCGTTGGTCTGACACTGAGGAGTTCACCACGGAGATCTTCCACGAAAGAGCGGGAGGGCCGCATGCACGGCGAGAACATTCCCTTCGGATACGGCTTCTGGTCGCTGGTCGTCTTCAACGCGGCCTTCTTCGTGATTTTCGTCCTGAGCTACCTGACGCCGCTTCGGCGGCGCGAGTGGCGGTCTTTCGGGGTGTACAGCGCCTTCATCGTGGCCCTGTTCACCGAGATGTACGGCTTCCCCCTGACCATCTACGTCCTCACCAGCGTCCTGGGTGCCCGCTACCCTGCGTTGAATCCGTTCTCCCACGCCAGTGGCCATCTCTGGGTCACGCTGCTCGGGGGCGGGGCCGCCATGATGACCGCTATCCACATCGTGAGTAATACGCTCATGTTCGGCGGGCTCCTCATCATCGCCCGGGGCTGGCGGCGCATCCACCGCGCCCGGGGCGCCCTGGTGACCGACGGCCTGTACGCCTGGGTCCGCCATCCGCAGTACAGCGGCCTGTTCCTGATCACCATCGGGCTGCTCATCCAGTGGCCGACCATCGTCACGCTGCTGACCTGGCCCGCCCTCATCGCCATGTATGTGCGTCTGGCCCGCCGGGAAGAGGCCGAAATGGAGCGGCAGTTCGGTGAGGCCTACCGCGCCTACCGGCAAAGAGTCCCCAGGTTCATCCCCCGTCTGCGGAGGAGGGAGCGGCCGGAGGTGCCCGGGGGAGGAAACATCCCCGTCGTCGTATATTCCAGGCTCGATCCTGTGGGTGACCCCGCAACTCCCGGGAAGGGATCGGAATGACCGGGTTCTGGCACACGTATGGCGCGTTGATCACGGTCCTTCTCGTTCTCCTTGGCGTCGCCATGGTTGTCGTGTTCTGCAACAGGTTCTTGTCGGCTGGGTCCGATGCCGACGATGGCCCCGCAGGCGCGGGAGACAAGCGCCGCTCTTATGAAGACCATGCGCGTGAGTGATCCGTCTCATCGAGCATATCCAACGCATCCCCACGGAGGCGCGCCAGCGGGCAAGGTTCCACGCAGGAGTTGGAAATGAGTGTCGGTGCCACATACGACGTGATGGTGGTGGGCCTAGGACCCGCGGGCGCCACGGCAGCCTATGAACTCGCCCGGCGTGGACTCCGGGTCCTGGCCCTGGAGCAGAAGCGGCACCCCCGCTACAAACCCTGCGGCGGTTGCCTCTCCCTCAAGATTGACCGGGTGTTGGAGCCTGACTTTCACCCCTTGATCGAGACGAAAGTCTACGGCGCCACGTTCACCTTCGAGGGGTTGGATCCCTTCCGGGTTCGCTCCGACCGCCCGGTGGCCTACATGGTCATGCGCGACCGGTTCGACCACTTCCTGGCCGAGAAAGCGCGCCGGGCCGGCGCCGAGGTCCGGCAGGAGGAACGGGTCGTCAGTGCGGAGGAGGGCTCCGACGGGGTCCGCGTCCGGACCACCCTCGGGGAATACGCGGGGTGGTATCTCGTGGGCGCCGACGGAGTCAATGGGGTCGTGGCCCGCGCGCTCAAGATGGTCCCCGAGCGGATCACCGCCCTATGTCTCGAGGGGGAGGTGCAGGTCCGCACAAAGCCCGCCGACCTGGATGACGAGGTCCGGATCGAGTTCGGCGCGGTCCCCTTCGGCTACGGCTGGGTCTTCCCCAAGGCGGGCCACCTCTCCCTCGGCGTGGGTGGCCTTCGTGAGAAGATCCGGAATCCTCGGGAGTATTACGACGAGTTCCTGGTGGACCAGGAGTTGCTGGCAGACATCGCCTCGGAGAAACGCCAGGGGTGGGCCATCCCCATCTTCGGCGGGGGCCGGGATCCCATCGCCACCGGACGGACGGCCCTGGTAGGGGACGCCGCGGCCCTGGTGGACCCGTTCCTGGGGGAGGGGATCTACTACGCGGTCCGCAGCGGTCAGCTCGCCGCCCAGGCGATTGGCGAGGCTCTGGGCGGCGCGAGGGAGGACGCGCGCGCGTACCAAGACCTGGTGGAAGCGGAACTCTACCCGGAATTTCGCGCCGCCCGGAAGATGGCGCTGTTCCTGTACGGGTTCCCCCGGGTGGGCTACGAAATCCTGAAGCGGCGGTCCGTTTTCGTGCAGCGCTACTTCGACGCCCTCCGCGGCCAGGCGTCCTACGAGGACCTGTGGCGGGAACTGCGGGGGACGGCAGGCCTGGATTTGCTCCGGTCGCTCTGGCCGGCCCCGGCCGAGCCGGATGTGGGCCGACACTACGACCGGGTTGCCGCCCGCTACGACTCCCGGTTCGGCCTCTGGCGGGAACTGGTGGGCGCGGGGGCCTGGGCCCACCTGGAGGGGCTGCTCTCCACGTGCGTTCGGGACGGGGCGCGCGTCCTGGACGCCGGAACCGGCACGGGTGTCGCTGTGGAAAAGCTCCTCGCCGCCGCCAGGCCGGGGAGCGTCGTGGGCGTGGATCTCTCGAAGGGAATGCTTCGGATCGCTCGCCGGAAGGTGAAGGACCCTCGCGTGGCCTTCGAGGTGCAGGACATCACCCGCCTCCCGTATCCCGACCGGAGCTTCGACGTGGTCCTCAGCACCTGGAGCCTGGAGACCCTCCGGGACCCGCGACAGGCGGTGCGGGAGTTCCTGCGGGTGATCACGGACGACGGTTACGTCATCTCCGCCTTCTCCAGCCGCCCGGCCGCGGGATTGGATCGGGCGTACGCCTCGCTCCTGGAACGGGCCTACCAGGGGAGCCTCCGCTGGCACCTGCTGGGGAAGGAGGAGCGGCCGTACCACGACTGCCCCCACTCCAGCCTGACCACCTTCGCCCGCGGCCTGGCCACGGTCGTGGTCTTGCGCAAGTGCTGCTCCGTGGACGCGCCCGACAGCCCGTGCCTGCCGTGACGGCTTTGGTCGCGTGGGAGTGACGCCATGGGAAGATCCATCCGAACCATTGCGATGCTGATCGTCGGGATCGCCCTTTTGGCAGAGACTGGCCCCGTGTGGGCCCATAAAGGAGAGGCGCGGCCTGCGGATGCGGGCACGGCCGTGCGGCAGGCCCTGGCTTTCCTTGACGCCGAGCCGCCCAATTTTGGGGAAGCCGCGGAGAAGGCAAGGTGGGCTCTGGAGGCGAAGGACCAGGCGGGGATAAACCGGCGCGCCCTGGAACAAGGGGTCGAGGCGCTCCGCGCGAAGGACGTAGCGCGGGCGCGAGAGCTTCTCCGACAGGCGCTGGCCTCCCCGGCCGGAACGCCCGCCGGCCAGCCCCCACGGGACATCGCCGGGAGACCCGTGGACCACCGGGTTGAGGCTGAGGCGCATCACCGGCAGGGGGCGCCCCTCGACGCGCTGAACGCGCGCTTCGAAGGAAGGACCGAGGACTATGTGACCCTGGCCGTGGCGGTCGTGCTGGCGGTCGCCGGCGGCGTGATCCTGCGTCGGGCTTGAACCGGGACGGGTGGGGTGGAAGGAACGTGGAACGACCGAGAAGGGATACGGGGGAACACCAAAGAGGCTGGGGGAAGCTCTGGCGGGCTCTCGATGAGCGCCTGGGGTTGAGCGCGCTCCGGTATCCGGTGCCGCCCCACGCCAACACGCTGGGCTACAGCCTGGGCGGCATCACCCTGGTCAGCTTCCTGATTCTGGTCGCCACGGGGTTCCTCCTGACCCAATACTACGACCCCCTGCCCGAGGGGGCCAACCAGAGCGTCCGCTACATTATCACGACGGCCCCCTGGGGGCGTCTCATCCGCGGCCTGCACTACTGGACGGCGCAGGTGATGGTCCTGACCGTGGTCCTGCACCTTCTCCGGGTGTTCGTCACGGCCGCCTACAAGCGCCCTCGCGAGGCGAACTGGCTGATCGGGGTCGGCCTCCTGGGCCTGGCAACGGGCCTGTACTTCACCGGGACCGTGATCAAGTGGGACCAGGAGGGCTACGAGGCGATGCTCCACAATATGGAGAGCGCCCGGTTCCTGGGCGCCCTGGGGATCTGGTTCTCGGGCACCTTCACGCGGAGCGTCCCGATGCTGGTCCGCCTCTACGTCGCCCACGTGAGCATCCTCCCCGCGCTGCTCACCCTGGTCGCCATCGCCCACTTCGCCCTCGTCAAACACCACGGGATCTCGCCCTCGCCATGGGCTCCGGTACAACCGGCCCACCCCGAGTCCTTTTCCCGGCATGCGAGGCGCCTGGCCGGCTATGGGCTGGTGCTGCTGGGCGAGCTCCTCGCCCTGGCCGTCCTGTTCCCCCCGGGCGTCGGCCCGACCCCCGTGGAGGGCGTGGAGGTTACCAAGCCGCCCCTTCCGCTCCTCTGGCTCTACCCGCTGGAGAACTGGTTCGGCCTGGGGGCCGTTTTCTACGGCTCGCTGGCTCTCTTCCTGTTGCTGGTGCTGGTTCCCTTCGTGGACCGGGGGCCGGAACGGCTGCCGCTCCAGCGACGGGCGATCCTGGCGGCGGGCAGCCTCGTCGTGGCCGTGATCGTGGGTCTGATTGCCCTGGCCTTGCTCGGTCCGACGGCCGTGCACGTGGGCATGTAACTTTCGGAAAAGGTGCATGATGCAGTAGACCACTCATAGCAGACCAGTCACCGATCGCTCGCAGCTTGACTCCAATGCCTACCCCCTCTACCATGGGTCGGGCAACTGGCACGGATCATTTCGGCCATGAATCGCAGGGATCCGTCCCGGATGATGTCGTACTGATCGCAGGCCCCGGACTCGACCCCGTTATGCTGATGGGAAGGAGCTCGTGAGGGCATTGGCGGCAAAAATTCTTGTGCTGCTCTTCGTTGCACTGGTCGTCCAGTGTGCCTTTGACGGCCATGAGGCCCAAACCCCCACGGCCGAGCCTTCACAGCAAGCGAGCATTTTCTGCGGCAGCCTGAGCGCAGCATCGGTGAAGATCACCGTTCCAGGTCAGCCTGCACCACCGGCTTCCTCCGGTGAAGCTATTCTTCAATTGCCTGGAGTCTATCCGGTCTGGTTGCTCGCGCAGTCCATAGATCACCCTCCTGAACGGCCGGCCTGACCCGTCCCGACGGACGCCCAGTCTTCACCCATTTCTCGCTCTTGCAGGAGAGGCCTCACCGGGCCGTCTCCGACATGGAGGTCTCCCCTCATGAAGCAGATGTCGGGGATGATGGAGCGGATGGCCGAGATGCAGAAGCGCATGTCCGAGATGCTCGGGGCCACGTGACGCGCTCCGCGCATCCGCCCTGCCTCGGTGCCGGAGGAGGGAGGTTCCGATGGTGACGCGGGTCAAACAGGTCCTGGCCTGGGCCGGCGCGTTGGCCCTTGCGCTCTTTCTGGGCCTGCCGGGGGCACGCGCGCAGTGCTGGGGGGATGGGGCGAAATCCAAGGGGTATCCGAACGCCGCGCTCCTCGCCTCCGCGCAGGAGGTGGCCGACCACCTGGGGGAGGCGGGCGTCCGCATCCTCGATGCGCGGACGCCTGACCGGTATGCGGCCGGGCACATCCCGGGCGCGGTCAATCTGCCGCTCTCGGAGGTCACCCGCACCGTGAACGGCGTCCCCGGGATGCTGGCCCCCATCCCGGAGGTGGAGCGAGTGCTGGGCGAACGAGGGATCGCGCCGGAAACGCAGGTCGTCGTCTATGATGACTTTGGCGGCGACCAGGCGACCCGGTTGTTCTGGGCGCTCGAATGGCTGGGCCATTCACGTGTCAGCGTTCTCCAGGGCGGATTCGCGCTGTGGCGGCACGGGGGACGCCCGGTCGGCCGGGACACGTCGGCGCCCACCCCTGCGCGCTACCAGGCGAGCCCCGACGCCACCAGACGTGCGGACCTGGCCTGGGTGAAGGCCCATCTGGATGACCGCGCGGTTATCCTGGTGGATGCCCGTTCGCCCGAGGAGTTCGACGGGGATGTGGCTGGAAAAGATGTGGCGCGCCCCGGGCACATCCCGGGGGCGGTCAATGTGGACTGGCTGCGACACCTGACCGCGGGCGAGCCTCGCCAGTTCAAGGACGGAGGGGAACTGGCCCGGCTGTATCGGAGGGCGGGCGCGACGCCGGACAAGGAAATCGTCGCGTATTGCCGGACTGGCATCCGGGCTTCCCACACCTACTTTGTGCTCCGGCTGCTCGGGTATCCCAAGGTGCGCCTGTACGATGGCTCCTTTGTCGAATGGGCGGCCGACCCGAGCCTTCCGGTCGTGCGGTGACCCGTGGCCGCCAGAGAGGGGGAGACGCAATGACCCGGCCGGAGCGCAGGGGCCGCTGGCGGTGGCTCGGGATGGCCGCCGTGGTGGCCCTGGCGGGTTGCGCGGGCCAGTTTGCTCCGGCCTGCTGGACCGGCATCGCCTATGTGGCCCTGGGGCCGGGCAAGGCCGTGGGGGTGGTGGACCTCAGCGCGGGTCGGGTGGTGGCCAAGCTCCCGCTGGCGGTGGAGGCCCACGGGGTGGCGCTCGTCTCGGGGGGCAGCCGCCTCGTGGCCGCCGACCTCACGAAGGGTGATGCCCTCCAGGTGCTGGACGCGACGACGGGCAGGGACGCGGGATGGATCCCTGTGGGAAGGGGCGCCCACCATTTGAAGGTCAGCCCTGACGGCCGATGGCTCTACGTCACGCGATCCGAGGCGGGCCGCGTCGCTATGGTGGACGTTGAGGCTTTATCGGTGGCGAGGGAGATCGAGACGGGGGCGGGGGCCAACTACGCCATCTTTTCCCCGGATGGCCGGTTCGCCTACGTCTCCAATCTGGAGGCCAACACCGTCGCGGTGATTGATGTGGCCGCCTCGCACGTCGCGGAGCGCATTGCCGTCAGCCAGGGACCGGGGCACATGGCAATTTCCCCGGACGGGCGGCGGCTGTACGTCGCCAGTGAGGGCAGCGGCACGCTCGCCGTGCTCGATTTGGCCCAAGGGAAGGTTGCCGGCAGTGTGCGGGTGGGCAATGAGCCCCACGGGGTTGCCCTGAGCCTGGATGGGGCGCGCGCGTATGTCTCCAGTCACGAGGATGGGACCGTGGCTGTGGTGGACACCGGGACCCTGCGGGTCGTTCAGAGGGTGAGCGTGGGGAGCAAGCCGGAGCATGTCGAGGTCACGCCGGATGGGCGGTGGATCGTGGTGGCGCGCCCCGAGGCGGGGGAGCTGGTGATCCTGGATGCGACGGACGTGAAGACGGCGCGAAAGGTGACGATCGGGCCAGAGCCGCATCAGATGGTTTTCGCGACCTTCCCGTGAGGGGCGAGCGACTGCAGAGAGGAGTACCGGAATATGGGACAGCCGCGGATGGCGATGACGATCCTGATGGTTGGCGTGTGGCTTCTGGCGGCATCGGCGCGCCTGGATGCGGCCGAGACGCCCGGGGCGCCTGGATCAACACGCCGCGGACCATGTCCACCAATCGCTACTGCTCCATGTGCGGCGACTGCTTCAAGGCCTGCCCCCACGGCTCGCTCGCCCTGCGCCTGCGGCCGCCCACCCGGGAGGTGGAGTTCAACCGCACGGAGAATTTCGAGGACGCCGTGAGCGGGGTGGCGGCTATCGGCGTCGTGGCGTTCCAAGGCCTCGTGATGCTGGACTTCTGGCATTTCATCCGCTCCGAGTGGAAGGACACCACCCTTTTTGGCAGCGGGCCTCTCGTCTATGGGACGGCCATTGTCGTCATGGTCCTCGCCTCGCTGGGGCTCTTCCTCCTGGCGGCCTGGGTGCACAGCCGGATTTCGGGGGAACCCATCCGCCGGAACCTGTCCCTGTTCGGCTTCGCGTTCCTCCCCTTGGCGATTATGAGTCACATCTCGCACAATCTGGGGATGATGGTGCATCAGACGCATCTGGTCCTCCCTGCGGTCGCCGGTCTCTGGGGCTACCAGATCGAGCCGGACCACCTGAGCACGCTCTTGAGTCCCCCGGCCTGGCACGCCCTCCATGCTGCGATTATCCTGGCCGGGACAGGCGTGACCCTGTGGCTTATCCGCAGGATCTGCCGGGTGAAGCAGGAGCGCGGCTGCCCCCGATACGCCAGCCTGCCATACGCGGGACTCGCCCTGGCGTACACCCTCGCCTTTTTCCTGATCCTGCACCCGGATATGCTCCTGCGGGTGTGATTGGAGGGGTCGCCGGATGGAACCTGGCCCGCTGGCGACGCTGGCCCTGGGCTTCCTCCTGGGAATGGAGCACGCCCTGGACGCGGATCACGTGGTGGCCGTCTCGACGATGGTCAGTCGGCACCGATCCCTTGCACGCTCCTCCCTCGTGGGGATCTGCTGGGGGCTCGGCCACACCGCGACCCTGTTCCTGGTCGGCGTGCTGGTCATCCTCTTCAAGGTGAGGATCCCGGAGCGGCTGGCGCTGTCCATGGAGTTCGCCGTGGGAGGCGTTCTCGTGGCCTTAGGGGCATCGGTCCTCTGGGGGTTTTTGCGACGGAGGGTTCACGCCCACGTTCACCGGCACGAGAGGGAGGTGCACGTCCACTTCCACTCCCATGCCGGCGGCGAGCATCACGACCACGAGCACCTCTCCCCGGGGTACGGGCGATCGGTCCTGGTCGGGATGGTCCACGGCCTGGCAGGCAGCGCGGCGTTGATGCTCCTGATCCTGGCGACGATTCGCGATCCGCTGGTCGGGCTCCTGTACATCCTGGTCTTCGGCGCCGGCTCCATTCTCGGCATGCTGGGCATCAGCGGTCTGCTGGGCGTCCCCTTCGTCCTGACAGCCGAGCGGTTTGCGGGGATCCATCGAACCCTGCGAATGGCGGCAGGCACCGCCAGCATCGCCTACGGGGCCTGGATCATGGTGTCCACCGGGGCTGGCGGAGACTTGCTCCGCTAGCTGGATTGGTCCAAGGACTCTGCCCTGTGTAAGGAGATCGGAGTATGACACGTGAGGCGACGGTGACTCCCTCGATGAGCAAACACCAGCGTCGCCGGGCTGAAAGGGAGGCACGCCAGGCGGAACGGGCCCGGGACAAGCGCAAGCATCGGATCCAGCGGTTCACGCGCCGAGGGGCCTATGTCCTTCTCATTGCCGGTCTCCTGGGTGGGCTTGGCTGGTGGGTGCTCCGACCCAAGCCCGGCAGCTACGTGCCCTCGCAGGGTAACGCCCATGTCGTCACCGAGCCGATCGGCTTTCGCTACGCCAGCGATCCGCCGACCTCGGGGCCCCACGCTGGGGGTCTGGCATCCTGGGGCATTCATGAGCAACCGATTCCCAAGGTACTTCAGATCCACAATCTGGAGGACGGCGGCGTCCTGGTCCAGTACAACTGCACCGACTGCGATGATCTGATCCGCAACCTGAGAGACATCGTCCGGCGCTATCCGGACAAGGTCATCCTGGCGCCGTATCCCGGAATGAAGGCGCGGATCGCGCTCACCGCGTGGTCCTACATCGACGCCTTTGACGAATTCGACGAGCGGCGCATCCTCCGTTTCATCGAGGCGAACCGCGGGATTGACCATCACGCGCGCTACGGAGGATTCGGCAGTTGACACCGACTCTCAGGGGCACGAATCACGCATGGATCCTCTGACTCACGCCCTCTCCGGCCTCGCCGTGGCCCACGCGGGCTTCCGCCAGCGGCTCGGGCGGCCCGCTGTCCTGGCCGTGACCGCAGGAGCGCTGGCGCCGGATCTTGACAGCGTCATGGCGTTCTGGGATCAGTTCGCGGCCATCAAGTACCATCGCGGCCTGACCCACTCGGTCTTCGGGGGAGTCCTCCTGGCCCTGCTGGTCGCCTGGCCGATCTACCGGTGGGATAGCTATAAGCGATACCGGGCCCTCGTAGGCTTGGTCTACCTCGGAATCCTGGTTCACATCGGCCTGGATGTCATCACGTCCTTCGGCACAATACTCCTCTACCCGCTCACTTCAATGCGCTTTGCCTTGGACCTGGCCTTCATCGTGGACCCGATCCTGACCGCCGCCTTTGCCCTGCCGCTTGTCATCGCCTGGCGGCGACCGCAAGTCGCGGCCCGGGCCGTTCGGATCGGCCTGGCTGCGGCGATCCTCTACCTCTCGCTGACGAGCGGAGCCAAGGCTGCGGCCGGGGCGCGGTTCACGCGGGAGCTGGGCCAGCGAGCGATTGCGGCTAACCGAATCTCGGTGATCCCGCGCCTGTTCAGCCCCTTCAGGTGGACGGCCGTGGCCGAGGCGCCCGCCCGGCTGTACCAGGGCGTCATAAGTCCCTGGTCCGCAGCCGAGCCGGAGATTCGGCTCTACAGCCAGGCGGCCCGAGACGGGTATGTGGAGCGGAGCGACGCGGTGGAGTCGGTGCAGCTGTTTCTCCAATTCGCGCGCTTTCCGTGGACCCGTCATTTCCAGCGCGGCCAGGAGCATATCGTGGAGTACCGCGACCTCCGCTTTGGCGCCGGACGGACGGCGAACGACATGGTCCTCCGGGTGGTCATGGATGCGTCGGGGATCGTACAGCATGTGGACTTCAACCATCGGTTCTGACTCGGAGCGGGACAGAGACAGGGACAGGGACAGCGACAGGCCCTGGCGAACGCCTGTCGCACCTCGGCGTCGGTGTGGCCAGCGGGGGCGGGCAGGCTGGTGGCTGCTCAGCGTCTCGGCGGCGGCCCTCCTCCTGCTGATCGGAGGCCGCATGGCACTGGCGTGGCAAGACGGCGAACTCGTGACCGTGGCAGCGGAGGGATCCCGCGAGATTGTCCTCTTGGATGCGACGACGCGCCGGATTCAGGCGCGGATTCCGAGTGGCGTGGCGGCGCACAACCTTGCCCTCCGAGCCGACGGTAAGCTGTTGCTCGCCACCGCGCCGGCGGCGGGCCAGGTCGCGGTGGTGGATCTTCAGGGCCCCCGACTTTCTGGCCGCCTTGCGCTCGGCGGGAAGCCGCACGGGGTGGCTTTTCTCCCGGATGGGACGGGCTATGTCACCTTCGAGGGGGTACGCATGCTCCGCCGAGTGGACCCAACGGCCCTCTCGGTCAAAGCGGAGATTTCGCTGCGGGAGGCTCCGCACAACGTCGCCGTGAGTCCGGGTGGGCAGACCGCGCTCCTCACAAGCCTTGGGTCGAGTCGTATCTGGTTGGTCAACACCCAGCGTGACGAGGTGGCGGATACGGTTCACACAGCCGGCAGCCCACACGATGTTGCGTTCGAGCCCAAGGGGCAGGTCGCCTGGATCACGAACTGGGAGTCCTCCCTGGTTTTCCGGGTGGACGTCGGCACGCGGCGGGTCATCGTCGTGCCCACCAGCGGCAAGAGTCCCCACCACCTGGCCGTGAGACCCGACGGGAAAGAGGTCTGGATCACGAATCACAGCTCGGGGGACGTGACCATCATGGACGCGGTCGGTCGAGAAGAGGTAGCCCGGATCCCGGCAGGCAGAGGGCCTCACCACGTCGCCTTTTCCTGGGACGGAAGCCTTGCCTACGTGGCCAACAACGGTTCCGGAGACGTCAGTGTGATTGACGTCACCTCCAGGCGGGTGGTGGGCCGGATCCCGGCCGGCCGCGGGCTGCACGGCGTTGCCGTCCAATAGTCCCGATGACCGCGAAAGGCGCATCCCCTGCGCAAGGCGAAAACGCCACGGTAGGGTCACAGACGCGGGAGTGGCGTATGGCCCAGATGAAGGCGAGGGGTAGGGTGGGGGTAGAGGCGAGCGAGGTACGCTGCCAAGAAAGACGGGTCAGACGCGGCGCAGCGGGAACCGGGGAATGCCGATCCTGCAGGCGCCTGGCTGGCAAGATCCGGGCCGCCGGCGGCCGCCTCGAGGTCATCCCGGGATGATCGAGCAGTTCCGCAACATCTTCCGCGTCCCCGAGCTGAAGCGGCGGGTGCGCTTCACCTGCCTGCTCTTGATCGTCTACCGCATCGGGGGCCACGTCCCCACGCCGGGCATCGACGCCCACGCCCTGGCCCTGTTCTTCCAGATGATGAAGAAGTACGGCGGCTTCATCCGCGGCATCCGCCTGGGGAGCAAGACGGCCGAGTTCATCGAGCGGATCCTGGACCGGATCACCCTGCTGGGGGCCCTCTCCCTGGCGGGGATCTCGATCCTGCCGGAGGTCCTGATCACCCAGATGAACGTGCCGTCCTTCTTTGGCGGCACATCCTTGCTCATTGTCGTCGGCGTGGCTTTCGACACAGTTCAACAGATCGAGTCACGTCTTCTCATGCGTCAGTATGAGGGATTCTTGAGAAGGGCGAAGCTTCGGGGAAGGGCCTCCTAGCGAGGGCGGAGAGCCGAGAGAGCAGAGTCGAGGACATGGGGCCATGGACGCCGAGGTTGGGATTGATGCACACGACCTGAGGGGTGCGAAGCAGCGTGCCGCCCGCAAGGAGCGAGGGAGGCGGACGGCTCCCATCTGGATCGCCCTGGCGGCCGTGGGCGGGGTCGGGTTCCTGGTGGGGGGGGTCTATCTGGCGCTCATGCGTGTGCCGGCCGCGCCGCCTCGGACGCAGCAGATCGGCTCCGTCCGTGCCACGTTCCGCACCGATCCCCGCGTCCCCTGGTCTGGTCCCGCCGAGGTGAAGATTTCGGTTGTGGATGCCGCCGGCGCCCCCGTATCCGATGCCGAGGTGATTGTGGGCTACGAGATGGAGACCGACAGCTTCGGAAGGCGGATGGCGGAAATGGGCCCTCCGAGTCGCATCGCGGCACACCTGGACGCTCCCGGGCTGTACGTCGCCCCGGTCAACTTCACCATGGCCGGTCAGTGGGCGCTGTACGTAGCCATCGCGCGCGGCCGTCGGCAGGAAGGACAAGGCAGGTTCCTGGTCACCGTGCGCTGAGGCGGCGGGCAGCGGTTACGAGTGGGGCAATGAGGGACAGAAGGCTCGAACGGTTCTGGCAGCGGGCGGGCGGGGGCCAGCGGCTCTTCGTGGACGAGGCGTTCGCAGACGTGGCGGCCGATTACGACAAGTTGGTCCGGCTTTTTTCCGGCGGGTTCGACCGCCGGTGGCGGCGGAGCTGCGTCGAGGCCTGCGGCCTCGCGCGAGGCGGCTGGATCCTGGACGGCGCCACGGGCACAGGGGCGCTGGCCCTGGCAGCGGCCCAACCGGCCGACGTGACGGGGCGGGTGCTCGGCCTGGATACCTGTGGCCCCATGCTGGCGCAAGCCCGCAGGAAAGCTTCCGCGGTCAGAGCTCGTGTGGCGTGGGTCCAGGCCCGGGTGGAATGCCTGCCGCTTCGAGCCGAGACCGTGTCCGCCATCACTCTGGGCCTTGGGCTTCGCCACATGGACATCAACTTGGCCCTCGGGGAAATGGCCCGCGTCCTCGCGCCCGGGGGACGCGTCGCCTTGCTGGAATTCCTGCGGCCGCCCGCAGGGGTCGCGCCGCGGCTGGCCTGCTGGCCTGGAAGCGCATGGCCTGGACGCTGGCTGCCTATTTGCCGCGCACAATCGAGGCGGCGCCCCCGATCCCCGATCTGGTGGAGGCTCTGGAGAGTGCCGGACTCCGGTTGCTCTCCATCACGCCGCTCTTCGCGAGTGTCGTGTGGCTCGTGGTGGCGATGAAGCCTCTGAGTCACCTCGGTTCCGAGGTGGAGAAATGATCGGATTGCCCAGGCGCCGCTGGCCGGGACGCCCGGCCGTCCAGACTGGCACCCCGGGTGCAGCCGGGCCGGTGGAGGGCCTCCGCCGGTGGCGTCGGCACTTGACGGTGGACAACGCTTTCTTTGTCGCCATGGTGCTGGTGCTTGCCTTCGTTCTGGCCCGCCGGCAAGGGTTCTTCCTGGCCTCGCCCTCCGTCGAGATGAGGGCCCCGGCCGAGCGCGGTTCGGTCGCGCCCGACTTCGCGCTGCCCGGCTTGAACGGGGCGCCGATCCGGCTTTCGGATCAGCAGGGAAAGGTAATCCTGCTGAACATCTGGGCCACTTGGTGTCCTCCGTGTCGCGCCGAGATGCCTTCCATGGAGAAGCTCTACCAGGCGTACCGAGACCGAGGGCTGGTGATCCTGGCCGTCTCCGAGGACCGCACCGGACCGGAGACGGTCGCATCGTTCGTCCGGGAACTCGCGTTGACGTTCCCGATCCTCCTGGACCCCGCCGGCGAGCTTGTGGGCCAGTACGGCGTCCGGGGGTTGCCGACGAGTTACCTCCTGGACCGCCGGGGGAGGGTCGTGAGCGCGGAGGTCGGCGCCCGGGATTGGTCCGGAAAGGCGGTCCGGCAGGTGGTGGAGACGCTGCTGAGTGAAGGGTGAGTGGGCGGGGCGGACGTGATGAATGAACGAAAAGGACTCAAGATGGTTGTGACACCTGCAGGGGTGGTGGGCTTGATATGGCTGTTGGCCCTGGCCGGCCCGGGATCCCAGGCGGCCACACAGGGCGAGGCCCTGCGGGAGGCATTGGAGCGCGGGCCGGGCCCCAGCCAGGGCAGCCCGGATGCGCCCGTGACCATGGTGGAGTTCTCGGACATCCAATGCACCTACTGCCGGAAGTTCTGGCGGGAGACCCTCCCTCTCATTGATGAAAAGTACATTCGAACCGGCAAGGTCCGGTTCGTGTACCGCCATCTGGCCATCCTGGGGCCGCCGTCGGTCCAGGCCGCCATGGCGGCCGAGTGCGCCCACGAGCAGGGGAAGTTCTGGCGGTATCACGACCAGCTATTCTCCAGCGCCGGCCTGTTCGCGTTCACGACGGGGAACCTGAAGCGATACGCCGAGGAGCTGCGACTGGACGCGAGCCGATTCAACGCCTGTCTCGACGGCGAGAGGCCCCGGGAAAAGGTGGAGCAGGAGACCATCATCGGACGCATGATCGGCATGACCGGGACCCCGGGCTTCCTGATCAACGGCGGGCGATTGATCGGCGCACAGCCCTACGAGGTCTTCGAGGAGATCGTTGAGGGCATCATGAAAGAGGGCGGCCAGCGCCGGAAACCTTGAGGTCCGGACAAGGTATCGTCCCGAGGATGGCCAGGAGGCCGGGCCCACGTATGGATCGCAGGAGGAGGGTGGTATGATAGGAAAGGTCGGCTCGACAGCAACCGCCGGGCGGCAGATATGCCTCACGATCCTCGGCGCGTTGATTGGCGTATTGCTGGTTTTGGCCGTTCAGGGGCAAACGGCCGAGGTGGGAACCCGGGTTCCAGTGGCCGCGGGCGCGTACACCGACGTGACGGCGCCGGAGCTGAAGCGGATGCTGGAGGCCAAGGATTTCTTCTTGGTCAATGTGCACATCCCTTACCAGGGCGAGATCGCCAGGACGGATGCCTTCATTCCCTTCGACAAGGTGGAGCAGCAGCTCACCCTACTGCCCGCCCAGAAGGACGCCAGGATCGTCCTGTACTGCATGAGCGACCGGATGAGCACGATCGCCGCCCAGACCCTGGCGAGGCTGGGCTACACAAACATCTGGAACCTCCAGGGCGGGATGGTGGCGTGGGAAAAGCAAGGGTACCCGCTGATCCAGCGACCGAAGAAGTAATCCGGATTGTTCCCGAACACGTTCGCGAATAATCCCGGGAATGACCGAATCCCAATGGCAAATGACAAACGGTTAACAGTGGACCGGCGGACGCGAACAAATCCCCCCGTCCCCCCTTTGACAAAAGGGGGACGGGGGGATTGCACCAGCATTGGCCATGCCGGCATGGCGGGACTGGTCATTGGTCATTTGATCCGGAGAGTTCACAGGTCCTTTCGTGAATTATCCGGGTCAGGGTTGGGGTTGACTGGCACGACAGGAGCGCATTCGTGGACATCGTGAGGGAATGGTATCTGCTGCTCAGCCGGCTCAGCGCAAGCCTGAGCGGGCCGCTCGGGGGGTTGGCGGATCGAATCCAGGTGGCCCCACTCAGCGCCTTCCTGTTCGGGCTGATGGGCGCCACGGCCCCGTGCCAGATCACCACTAACCTCTCCGCCATCGCCTATGTCTCCCGGGATCTTGGGAAGGAGCGGTCGTGGCAGGAGGCCGTCGCCTATACCCTGGGGAAGCTTCTGGTCTATACGCTGATCGGCGGATTGATCATCGGCCTCGGGCAGCAGATCCAGGGCGCAGCCATTGCGATTGCCGTCGTCACCCGCAGGCTTCTCGGGCCGGTGATGCTGCTCATCGGCCTGGTGTTCCTGGATGTGCTACGATTCCGCATCTCGCTCGGGCAAGGGGTGACGAAGGCCCTCCAACAGCGCCTGGCGGCGCGGGGCCCGTGGGGGGCGTTCCTCCTGGGCGTGATATTCGCGTTCGCGTTTTGCCCGACGCTGTTCCTGCTGTTCTTCGGCCTGACGATTCCCCTGGGGCTCCAGTCCAGGGCCGGGTTGCTGATCCCTGGCTTGTTCGCCATCGGGACCTCGGTCCCCCTCCTGGCGTACGGGGGGCTGGTGGCCATGGGAAGCGATCTGGGCGAGAGATACCTGCGGCGCGTTGCCCGAGGTCACGCGCCCGTCCGAAAAATTGCCGGAGCGATTTTCCTCCTGGTCGGCATCAACGACACGCTGACGTACTGGCTTCTCTGAGCTGGCGGGGAGGTGATCGGGGATACGGTCCAAGCCTCGACAAACGGCGGGATGGCTTCGGAGGGGATCAAGATGACCAAGGATCCGGTGTGCGGGATGGAGATCGAAGAGGGGAGGGCCCACGCCAGGCGGGCGCACGGCGGGCGGACCTTCTACTTCTGTTCGTCGAAGTGCGAGGCCGCCTTCCTCGCCGACCCGGCGAAGTATGCGGGCGGGCCCCGGGAAAGCCACGGCCGGCATGTCCCCTCGGCCACCACGGGGATCCGGGAGGGGATCCTCGGCCCCAAGCGGGTGGAACTGCCGGTCTTCGGCCTCACCTGCGCCAAGTGCGTCCAGGCGGTGGAGAAGGCGTTGCGGGCCGTCCCGGGAGTGAAGAAAGCGACGGTGAATCTGGCCAGCGCACGGGCCTTCGTGGATTACGACCCGGCGAAGACCGGCGTGCCGGCCCTGGAGCGGGCAATCCGCGACGCGGGCTATCGGACCGAGGGGGCGACGGCGGCGTTCGCCATCCAGGGGATCACCTGCGCCTCCTGCGTGACGAAGATCGAGTCGGCGCTCCGGGAAACGCCGGGCGTGGTGAAGGCCAGCGTAAACGTGGCGACCGAGGAAGCCACGGTGGAGTACCTCCCCAGTGTAGCCGACCTCGCGGCCATCAAGCGGGCAGTGGCCTCGGCAGGCTACAAGGTCATCGAGGCCCCGGCGCCCGCCAGCCCGGAGGCGACGGACAAAGAGGCCGAGGCCCGGGAGCGGGAGTACCGATCCCTGATGCGCAAGTGGTGGTTCGGGGCCGCCGTCGGCGTCTTCACCATGATCTTCAGCTATCCGTGGCTCTTCCCGGTCCTCCGGGACTGGCTCCCGCGCGGAAGCCCCCAGCTCTGGTATATCTGGGCGGGGATGGGGGTCGGCTCGCTGGCCGTCCTCGCCTACAGCGGCAACCAGTTCTTCACGGGGGCGTGGCAGGCGCTCACGCACCGCTCGGCCAATATGCACACCCTGATCGCGCTGGGGACGGGCGTAGCGTGGATCTACTCGACCATCGTCCTCCTTTTCCCCGGCCTCTTCCCCAGTTCGGAGTTCCTGGATGTGTACTACGATGTGACCGTGGTGGTCACTGCCCTGGTCGTTCTCGGTCTGGCCATGGAGCTGAAGGCGAAAGGCCGCACCAGTGACGCCATCAAGAAGCTGATCGGTCTCCAGGCCAAGACGGCCCACGTCGTCCGCGACGGCAGAGAGGTGGACATCCCGGTGGAGGAGGTTCTGGTGGGTGACACCGTCGTCGTCCGCCCCGGCGAGAAGATCCCGGTGGACGGCGAGGTGACCGAAGGGGCCTCGGCCGTGGACGAGTCCATGCTCACCGGCGAGTCCGTCCCCGTGGAGAAGAAGGTGGGGGATGAGGTGATCGGCGCCGCCATCAACAAGACGGGCAGCTTCAAGTTCCGGGCGACCAAGGTGGGGAAGGACACGGCCCTGGCCAACATCATCCGGATGGTCAAGGACGCCCAGGGCTCCAAGGTGCCCATCCAGCGGATCGTGGACGTGGTCTCGGGCTACTTCACGCCTTCGATCGCGATCCTGGCCATCCTGGGCTTCATGGTCTGGTACACCTTCGGGCCAGAGCCCCGGATCGTCTATGCGCTCATCGTGGCCGTGACTACCCTGATCATCGCCTGTCCCTGCGCCCTGGGGATGGCGACGCCCATGTCGCTCACCACCGGGGTGGGCCTGGGCGCCCTGAACGGGATCCTGATCCGCTCCGGCGAGTCGCTCCAGGCGGCCCAGGGCCTCCAGACCATCATCCTGGACAAGACCGGGACCATTACGAAGGGCAAACCGGAACTTACGGACGTCATCACAACGGGTGGGTTCAAAGAGCAGGAGGTGCTCCGGCTGGCAGCGGGCGTCGAGAAATCCTCGGAGCATCCCCTGGCGACAGCGATTGTGGAGGGGGCGCGGACCCGCGGGCTGAATCTCGAAGACCCCGCCACGTTCAACGCCATCGCAGGCCACGGGGTGGAGGCCAGGATCGAGGGGCGACACCTCTTGCTGGGAAACCTGAAGCTCATGCGGGACCGGAAGGTGCCGTCCGACGGTCTGGAGGGACAGGCCGCCAGGCTGGCGGACGACGGGAAGACCCCCATGTACGTGGCCATTGACGGCAAGCCGGCGGGGATCATCGCCGTGGCCGACACGGTGAAGGAGGACTCAAAGGATGCCATCCGGGTCCTGAAGGCCATGGGGCTGGAGGTGGTGATGATCACCGGGGACAACGAGCGCACCGCCAGGGCCGTCGCGCGCCAGGTGGGGATCGAGCGGGTCCTGGCCGAGGTCCTGCCCCAGGACAAGGCGCACAACGTCCAGAAGCTTCAGCTCGAAGGGAAGAAGGTGGCGATGGTGGGCGATGGGATCAACGATGCGCCCGCCCTGGCGCAAGCCGATGTCGGCTTCGCCATCGGGACGGGTACCGACGTGGCGATCGCCGCCTCGGACATCACCCTCATCAAGGGGAGCTTGAAAGGGCTGGTGACGGCAATGCAGATCAGCCGGGCCACCATGCGGAACGTGTACCAGAACCTGTGGGGGGCCTTCATCTACAATGCCTTGGGCCTACCCATCGCCCTGGGGGTGTTCTACCCGTTCTTCGGCATCCTGCTGTCGCCGCTGCTGGCGGCGATAGCCATGTCCTTCAGTTCAGTCACGGTCATCACCAATGCCAACCGGCTGAAGTGGTGGAAGCCGCGTTCGGCATAGGGAGGGGTCATGACCTGGGATAGAATCCTTGTGAACCTCATCGGCGTCGGCCTGGTCGGCATCATCGTCTGGTTCTTCTGGCTGGTCAAGACCAAGGGGGTCCGAGCCGCCGTGACCAGCAGCGGGTACCAGGAGCAGATGGTCCTGGTCAAGGGCGGCTACACCCCCGACGTGATCGTCGTCGAGCGGGGGAAGCCCGTGCGGCTGAACTTCGTCCGGCAAGAGTCGGCCTCCTGTTCCGAGATGGTCCTGCTGCCCGCCTTCAACAAGAGCGCGAACCTGCCGGAGGGCGAGACCGTCGCCGTGGAGTTCCTGCCCAAGGAGCCAGGGGAGTACGAGTTCCAGTGCCAGATGGGGATGCTCCGAGGGAAGGTCATCGTGGAGTAAGGTGTTGACCCTCGGATGCCCTAGTTCAAGGCCCGGCGACCGATGGAGAGCAGGAGCATTGACCTCCCCCGCGAACGGCAATTTGCGTTGACGCAGCGGTGTTCATACCCTATCGTCGTTTCGCTATGCTGGGATTCAGCGGGCAGCATGGTCGGAGGTTCGCGATCATCCCACAGGTCGCGGCCGCTCTTGTCGTCGCGCTCTCCCTCTGCTTTCTCGCCGGAACCATGGTTCGGCAGCCCTCCTGTCATGATCTGGGGCCGTCCCCCCGCGTGTGTGCTGAGATGACGAGCCACACGGATCACGTGCTTGCTGTCCCGGCGCCGCTGGCCGCCCCGCTGCTAGACCGAGTGATTTCGGAGAGGGTCACGCTGTACGCTGAACCCGCTTTCCTGTCCCCCGGCTTTCTTTCCATTGCTGACGGCCGCGCTCCTCCCCTCGGGTAATTCGCAGCCTTGTAACCACCAACAGACACGTCCAAGAATCCGTGTCTTCACCGCCGGCACCTATCGTGTGCACCAGCCGGTTAATCTCATGAGGGCAACCAGCGGGTGCAGGGGCGCACTGATGCTGTCAGGGGCGCATGTTCATCAAATTCTCGGTATCATTTGTCTGGCCGTATATATCGGTTCCATCGCGCCCGAGGCGGGAGCGACCGATCACTTCGCCGTCGCATTGGGCATCCAGGAGCCGAAGGAGCATGTCAAGGCCCCGGACGTTGTCGGGACCGACCCGGATGGGAAAACCCTTCGCCTCGGCGACTTCCGCGGCAAGGTGGTCTTTCTGAACTTTTGGGCGACGTGGTGCGTCCCGTGCCGGCTCGAGATGCCGGCGATGGAACGCCTGTACCGGGAGTTCAAAGGCCAGGGTCTCGTCGTTCTGGCCGTGAATCTTCAGGAGGGCCCGAGGGCTGTCCGCGCCTTTATCCGCGAGCTGAAGCTTACCTTCCCGGTTGTCCTGGATCCGAAGGGGGAGGCAGCCACGAAATACCTGGTGCGCGGTCTGCCCGCGACCTACCTGATAGATCGGAACCAGATCATCGTGGGTCGAGCCATCGGCGCCAGGGAGTGGGACAGCAAAGACGGCCGGGCATACATCCGGGTGCTTCTGGGGAAGGCCCGATGAACGAGCCTTTTTGGGGCCTGGTATGGCAACTGGCGGGCGGTGGCGCTGGCCGGCATTTAAAGGAGGGGGATACATGGAAAGCATCCAACGGATAGAAAGGAGCTCTCATTCCATAAACCGGCCGCGCCCTCCAACGCCTGGACGCTGGCGCCGGATTCTGTCCATTGCCGCGTTGGCGGTGGTGATTGCGTTGGCGTTCGCCACGCTGGGGGAGGCGGCGGAGGGCGCCCACGACATTGGGCACCTCCACGCGCTTCTGGTGAGTCCGGCGGATGGCATCCTGTGGATCGGGACGCACAATGGCCTGTACCGGAGCAGTGACGAGGGGAAGTCCTGGCAGCCGGTGAAGATTCCGCGTGATCTGGCCGCCATGGATTTCATGGGCTTTGCCCAGGACCCGACGAGCCCCAAGGTCATGTACGTCGGCACGCACAACCGAGGGGTCTTGCGGACAACGGACGGAGGCGAGACCTGGAGTGCTTTCAGCACGGGCCTGGGTGGGCTGGACGTCCATGCGATGGCCGTGGACGGATACAACCCGACCCAGCCGAGGCGGCTGTATGCCTTCGTGATGGACAAGGGCCTCTACCGGATCCTTGGAGACGCCTCCGATTGGAAACGGGTGGATGACGGCCCCAGCAACCCCGATGTCCGCGCCCTCCAGTCGGTGAACATCCCCACAGGGATGGGGGGCATCTACCTCTACGCCGCAACCAGCGAGGGGATCTTCCGGAGCCCGGACTGCTTCTGAGGCTGGAAACCGGTGGGCGGTCTGCCCGCCAATAAGACCGTATACACGTTTGCCGCCGACGCGACCGATCCGAAGATCATGTTTGCCGGCCTTCGCGACGGGGCCTTCAAGAGCACGGATGGCGGCGAGGGCTGGCGGAGGTTGAACGCGGCGCCGAAGGACGTCGCCGCGATTGCCATCCACCCGACGAAGCCCGAGGTGGTGTTCCTCGGGACGGCCCAGGGGAAGATCTTCAAGAGCACAGACGGCGGCCAGACCTGGCGCGCCCAGAACTGAGGTCATGATGCCCACGTCATCTGAAGCGACCACGCAGGCGCGGCGGCGCTGGGATCGGAGGGCCAGGCTGTACGATGGGCTGACGGCGCCGGCGGAGCGCATGATGGGCCTCGCCCGGGGACGGGGGTGGGTGTTCGAGCGCGTGCCGAAGGGGCGGGTGCTCGAGGTCGGGGCGGGCACCGGCAAGAACCTCTCCCTTCACCCCGCGGGGGCTTTCGTCGTCGCCACCGATCTCAGCGCGGGGATGCTGGCACGGGCCCGGGAGAAAGCGTCCGGTTCGGCGGGGAACGTGCGGTTCGTCGTGACGGACGCCGAGGACCTGGCATTCAGGGACGGGGTGTTCGACGCGGTCGCGGCCACGTGTGTCTTTTGCAGCGTGCCGGACCCCGTGCGCGGATTGCGGGAGATCGGGCGGGTGCTCAAGCCGGGAGGCGAGGTCATCCTGCTGGAGCACATGCGGCCCCAGGGAATTCTGGGGAGGGTCTTTGACCTGATCGATCCCATTGTCAGCCGCCTCATGGGTCCGCATATCAACCGTCGGACGCTGGACAACATCCAAAGGGCCGGCCTGCAGCCCGTGGAGGAGCGCAACGTCTTCTCCGACTGGATCAAGGTCATCGCGGCCCGTCCCCCGTCGTCGCCTTGAACCTTTTCCGGTACGTTTGGACCATAATGAGTTAGACGAGATTGCGCGTGACAGTGGGTGAACGCCCCGGCAGCGTCCGCCCAGGCTTCGGCGCCCCGGAATGGGCGCATGAAAGGACCACATCCGAGGGCCCAGGAGGAGGAAAGAACCATGCTGCACATCGTCGAGACCAAGAAGGACGTCGAGACCGCGGCCCGTGACCTGGAAGAGGCCGTGAAGCGGAACAAGTTCGGGGTGCTGCACGTCCACAACCTGAAGCAGACGCTCAGAGAGAAGGGGATCGACTTCCCGAATGCCTGCAAGATCCTGGAGGTGTGCAACCCGCAGCAGGCCAATCGGGTCCTCACCCAGAACATGGCGGTGAGCATGGCCCTGCCCTGTCGGATCTCCGTGTACGAGGAGGGCGGCCGGACCAAGATGGCGACGATGCTGCCGACGGCGATGCTGGCAATGTTCCCCGGGAGCGAGGCTCTGAAGCCCGTCGCCGAGGATGTGGAGCAGAACATTCTGAAGATGATGGACGAGGCGAAGTAAGCGGGAAGGAGACGCGGCCGATGAT
>JBBIQE010000025.1:0-30649 GCA_037442485.1 Methylomirabilis sp. (SeqCode) | reverse complement strand
GTTCGGTTGACACCGAACCTGTGTGCACGTAATATGTGGTAAGTGTCCGTTGTTCTCCTTCCGGGGAGAGGAGGGAGGTATGAATCTGACGCTTTCGATTGACGAGCGACTTGTCAAGGGGGCCCGGCGGGCGGCTCGCGCGATGGGAAAGAGCCTGAACCAGCTCGTCCGCGAATATCTGGAGCAGCTCACGGCCCGGGACGACCCTCGGCGGGATGCGGAGGAGATCCGGCGGCTGTCGGCGGAGGGCAAAGGCCGGTCGCGCGGCTGGCGGTTCAACCGGGGCGAGCTGCATGGCCGCACGTAGCTTTTTCGATACGAATGTCCTGGTCTACACCGACGATCACGACGCCCCGCGCAAACAAGCCAAGGCGCTGGAGCTGGTCGAGCAAGCCCGCTTGGGAGGATGGGGCGTCGTGTCCACGCAGATCCTCCAGGAGTACTTCGTCGCGGCGACCACGAAGCTCCGGGTGCCTCCTGCGATCGCCCGGCGGAAAGTCGAGCTGTTTGGCCGGCTCGACCTCGTGCTCATTGACCTGCCCGATATCCTCGCGGCGATTGATCTCCTCCGGCTGCACACCATCGGCTTCTGGGACGCGCTGGTTCTGCGCGCGGCACACCGGGCCGGCTGCACCGTCCTGCTCACCGAGGACCTCCAGCACGGCGCTCGCTTCGACGGCATCGAAGTACGGAATCCCTTCCGAGCCGGCTGACGGCCGGCTTCTTCCAACCCGCATACGTCGGCTGAACACCGGAGGCACTTCCGTTTCGTCAAGGATGTCCCCAACGAGCAACAGGCCATCATATTCGATCCCAAGCGCGGCCGGGTGCGAGGAACACCGATATCCTCTAGGTTGCGGAGGAGTTCGAGCTCCCCCCGAAGGTGAATGCGCTGCTGGGTGAAAAGTCAGCCCGGCGAAGGACCTCCCCGCCTCGTACAATAGTCACCGGCCTCAGATGAAACTTTTGACTCTTAACGCCGACGCCGCTCAGTTAACGCGCCCCGGTCGACGCCCCCGGGGTGCCCCGAGCACACCCAGCCTTCCGGCTGGGTACCCGCCGTTGCGGTGGGGGGGACCCGCCCACCGGGCGGGTCCGGTCCGGCCCGGAGCCCCGCGCGAGGGCGGGGCGACCCGGAGCCCGCCCGCCCCACCCCAGGCCGCTCGGGCGGGGGTGCCGTCGCGGCCCCGCCATCCGAGGGGCACCCCGGGGGCGGAAGATCGGGCCAACCCACCAATGGAATCCGAGAGTGTCAAATTGACTGAGCGGCGATCACCCTTAACGCAGCGTAGTATTACTCCCACGAAGAGGAAGATTGAGGATAGACTCGCGGGGTGTGATCCCCTTCTGGGGAGAATGGCAGCTTCCAAAAGGGGCTCTTCCGCGGTATCTGTAGTGGTGAGAGGAACATCATCCACTCACCCCGTACAAAGGAGGAAGAACCCAATGGCGGGCATGCGTGACAATGACACTCGTGTCAAGCGGTTCCGGGAGCAGTATACTCATACGCGTGGCCTTGTTTCCATCGAGCACAGATCCGCCATTGGTTGTTGATCCGAATGCCGTGCTGGCCCTGGCGGTCCCCTTTGAGCGCCTCCCGGCCGCGGCGGAGGTCGCCATGGCAGCCCGGGCGGTGATGGGGTAAGCTTTCGGGAAACGGGCGTGGCGTCCTGGGGGGTCGCCGGACGATGGGCCGGATCGGCGGGCTGAACCGGGATACGATCCTGGGCTTGGTGGCCATCCTGCTCTGGAGCGCGACCGTGGCCTTGGCGCGCAGCCTCGCCGAGCGGCTCGGGCCGCTCACGGCGGGCGCCGCCGTGTACCTCGGCGCCGGTGCCTGCCTGGGCGGACAGCTTTTCGCGACGGAGCGCTCCTTCGGCCTGCTGCGAGGGCTCCCGCGCCGGTACGTGTGGGGCTGCGGCGCCCTCTTCGTCCTCTACACCCTCACCCTGTTCCTGGCGCTGGGCCTCGCCGCCGACCGCCGCCAGACGCTCGAGGTCGGCCTGCTCAACTACCTGTGGCCCGCCCTCACGATTCTCTTCTCCCTGGCCCTGCTCGGTCGGCGGGCGAGCCTGACGCTGATCCCCGGCACGCTGCTGGCCCTCTCCGGCGTCGTGCTGGTCCTGAGCCCGGAGACGGCCGTGTCGTGGGGGGCGTTCGCGACGGGCGTTCGGAGCAACCCCGGGGCCTACGGGCTGGGGATCGTGGCGGCGGTCACGTGGGCGCTCTACTCGAACCTCACCCGCCGGTGGGCCGGGCCGGACACGGGCGCGGGCGCCGTGCTGCTCTTCGTCCTCGCCACCGGCCTGCTCTTCTGGCTCCTGCGGCTGCTCCGCCCGGAAAGGGGCGCCTGGGGCATCCGCGCCGTCGCCGAGGCGGCCGTCCTGGCCGTGGCCACGGCGCTCGCCTATGTGTTCTGGGATCGGGCCATGCGGGCGGGGGACGTGGTGCTGGTGGCCTCGTGCTCGTACCTGACGCCCTTCTTCTCGACCGTGGTCAGTGCGCTCTATCTGGGCGTGTGGCCGGGCGCCAGCCTGTGGCTGGGGTGCGGCCTCATCATGGCGGGCTCCTTCGCGAGCTGGCGCGCGGTCCGTTCCCCCGGGGCGGAGGCGGGGGCATGAGGGCGGGGAGCGGCACTCTCTCAGGCCTCCGCGAGCATGGCGAGGGCGGTGAGCGCGTAGATCGCGCACGCCTGCTGGAGATTTTCCAGCGGGACGTGCTCGTCCGGGCCATGGCTCACCTCCAGGAGGCCCGGGCCGAACACCAGGGCGGGTATCCCGGCCCGGGCGAAAAAGCGTAGCTCGGTAAGGGCCGGGCACATGGCATACCTCGGAACCTTTCCCTGCACCGCCAGGCAGGCGGAATTCAGGGCGCCGGCCAGCGCGCAGTCCGCGGGCGTGTAGGCCGCATCGCCCTCCTGGAGCACCTCCCAGTCGAGATCGATCCCCCTCGAGCGGATGTCCTCGAGCGCCCGAAGCAACTCCGTCTTCGCTGCCTCGGCCCCCTCCTCGGGGTTGGCGCGCCGGTCGATCGTGAAAAAGCACGTGTCCGGCACGGCGTTGAAGTTTACCCCGCCGCCGCACTGCCCGCCCAGCAGCAGGATCGAGCGCCGGGCCTCCTCCGGCTCGATGTCCAGGCGGGTGCCCGGGTGCCGATCGCGGCGCGCCACCGCCCCGCACCGGGCATCTCTTACCACACTCCGGGCCGAATCTCTCCGGCTACCTGGCGGTTGTCACCCTCACCAGACATGCGTCGAGGGACCCGCGGCCTGCGCCCCCCAGCGGGCCGCCTGGGGTTGTTCTTGCATCCGGAGGGTGGTGCTGGTACAGTACTGTCCCGGGTCGGCCTGCCGGCCCCCGCGCTGGGCCGCACGGGCCCGGAGGTGGGAGATGAAACGGTGGGGAATCATCCTGGCGGCCCTGGCCCTGGCCTTCCTCGCGACGCGCGCGGCCGAGGCCTGGTATCCGCAGGGGCCCGGCCCCTGGCATCGAGGGCACGCCCGAACCACCCTGAGCTTCGGGTTCACCTTCGTCGTTCCCGTCTATCCCTCTCCCGTGTATCCCCGCGTGTACTACGCCCCGGCGTACGTGGCGCCGCCCGTGTACGTCCCCCAGTGCACGACCTATACGACCCCCGGCTACTACCGGCAGGTGCCCTGGTACACCGACCCCGGAGGCTTCACTACGTTTCGCCAGGAATGGGTCCCACCCACCACCACCCAGGTCTGCCGGTGAAGCGCGGCAGCGAGCCCGGTCGCCTCGCGGCATCGTGACCCTTTTCGCTCCGCCGACCTCCGTCCGGGGAAATGGCGGGAGCCTCTCCCCCGGTTCCCTCCTGTTCCATCGCGGCGCTCGTCCTGCTCCCCTCATGAATCCCGCTTGACCCTTGCGCCGCGCGGAGGCTTCTGATAGAGAGGGGCCAGCCGGGGGTGGATCCCCGTCCCCCGGATGGTGTCTTTCCGGATCGCCCAGGCTGGAGCCTCCTCGCAGGAGGGGTCGTCATGAAGCTCGAGCAGTTATCCATCTTCCTGGAGAACCGATCGGGACGCCTCGCGGAGATCACGGGGATCCTGGCACGGGCGGGCATCAACATTCGGGCCCTGTCCCTGGCCGACACCGCCGACTTCGGGATCCTGCGCCTCATCGTCAACCAGACCGCGCGGGCGGTCCAGGTCCTGCGCGAGGGCGGGTTCACCGTGGCCACCAACGAGATGGTCGCCCTGGAGGTGCCGGACCGCCCGGGCGGCCTGTGGGAGATCCTCAGGGTGCTGGAGGCGGCCGGACTCAACGTGGAGTACATGTACGCCTTCGTCCAGCGGGCCATGGAGAACGCAGTCGTGATTTTCCGGTTCGACGAGCTGGACCGGGCCATCGCCGTCCTCCAGGCGGCGGGCGTGCGCGTCCTCTCGGGCGAGGAGGTGTACGCGCTGTGAGCGGGCGGCCGGCAGGGGGAGCGGCGGGGCGGTGCTGAGGGTCAAGAACCTGCACGTCTCCTACGGGATGATCCACGCCTTGCGGGCCGTCTCGATCCACGTCAAGGAGAAGGAGATCGTCGCCCTCCTGGGCGCCAACGGGTCGGGGAAGACGACACTCCTGTCGGCGATCTCGGGTCTGGTGCGGCCCGCGGCGGGCGAGATTGCCTTCAACGGGCGCGAGATCACGCGAGAGCGGGTGGACCGGATCGTCGGCGCCGGGATCGTCCACGTCCCCGAAGGGCGGCAGATCTTCGGACCCCTCACGGTGGAGGACAACCTGCTGCTGGGGGCGTACCATCGCCTGTCGCTGGCGGGGAACGCGGACATCCGGGCCGAGGTGGACGAGGTCTTCCGCCTGTTCCCGGTCCTGCGCGAGCGGCGCCGCCAGTTGGGCGGGACCCTTTCCGGCGGCGAGCAGCAGATGCTGGCGATCGGGCGGGCGCTCCTGGCGCGGCCCAAGGTCCTGCTTCTGGACGAGCCGTCCATGGGCCTCGCCCCGCGGGTGGTGCGCGAGATCTTCGGTCACATCGCGCGGCTGCGCAAGGAGTGGGGGATGACCATCCTCCTGGTCGAGCAGAACGCGCGAGCGGCCCTGGCCATTGCCGACCGGGGCTATGTCCTGGAGACGGGGCGGATCGTGCTCCAGGGCTCCTCCGAGGAGCTGCTGGCCAACAGAGACGTCCAACGGGCCTACCTGGGGCGCGGGAGGGACGGGACGGCGTAGGGCGCCGGAAGCGCATTCGCACGTCCGAGGCACGACGCCGGGAGGGCGGCCGATGTACTGGGAACCCGACAAGGAGTGCATGGATCGCGAGGAGCGGGAGCAGCTCCAGCTCGAGCGGCTGCAGGCCACGCTGAATCGCGTCTACGCCCACGTCCCCTTCTACCGCAAGCGATTCGATGCCCTGGGCATCTCGCCCGAGGACGTGACCTCGCTGGACGATCTCACGCGCCTGCCCTTCACCACCAAGGAGGACCTGCGGGACAACTACCCCTACGGCCTCTTCGCGGTGCCCATGCGCGAGGTGGTGCGGGTGCACGCCTCCTCGGGGACGACGGGGGCGCCCACGGTGGTCGGCTACACCCGCAACGACATCAAGACCTGGAGCAACCTGGTCGCCCGCATCCTCGTGGCGGGCGGGGTCACCAAGGACGACGTCGTCCAGATCGCCTTCGGCTACGGCCTCTTCACCGGGGCCTTTGGGCTCCACTACGGGGCGGAGCGGCTGGGTGCCTCGGTCATCCCCACCTCCAGCGGGAACACGGCTCGCCAGATCAAGGTGATGATGGACTTCAAGACCACGGCCCTGGTCTCCACCCCCTCCTACGCCCTCCTCATCGGGGACACGCTGCGCGAGATGGGGATCCCGGTCTCGGCCCTGTCCCTCAAGTACGGGCTCTTCGGCGCCGAGCCCTGGTCGGATGCCATGCGGCAGGAGATCGAGGACACGCTGGGGATCGTCGCCACCGACAACTACGGCCTCTCCGAGATCATCGGGCCCGGCGTCTCGGGGGAGTGCCTGGAGCGGAAGGGGCTGCACATCAACGAGGATCACTTCCTGGTCGAGACGGTGAACCCGGAGACGCTGCAGCCGGTGCCCCCCGGCGAGACGGGGGAGCTGGTCATCACGACCCTCACCAAAGAGGCCTTCCCCATGATCCGGTACCGCACGCGGGACCTGACCTGCATGCTGCCGGGGGACTGCCCGTGCGGCCGGACGGGGCGGCGGATGAGCCGGGTGATGGGCCGGACCGACGACATGCTCATCATCAAGGGCGTGAACGTGTTTCCCTCCCAGATCGAGGCCGTTCTCTTCGAGATCGAGGGGACGGAGCCGCACTACCAGATCATCGTGGACCGGAAGGGGGCCATGGACGAGGCCACCGTCCTGGTCGAGGCGGCCGAGTCCATCTTCTTCGACCAGATGCGGCGGCAGCGCGAGATGGTCGAGCGGATCGAGAAGCGCCTCGCGCAGGAGCTGGGGATCAGCGTCCAGGTGAAGCTGGTGGAGAAAAAGACCCTGCAGCGCTTCGAAGGCAAGGCCCAGCGCGTCATTGACAATCGGAAGCTGTGGTCCAGCCCGCATGGGAAGGGCGCTTGAGCCCCGTGCGCTCGGAGGAGAGGATGGCGAAGAAAATTGGCCGGCAGGGTCCGACCGGCGTGGCGGACGTCGTCCTGGCCCAGGCCCTGGAGCTGGAGGCGCTGATCAACCTCCTAGAGCGGAAGGGCGTCCTCAGCAAAGCAGAGGTCCTGCAAGAGATGAAGCGCCTGCGGGCGAGCGACCCGAAGGCGAAGTAGCCTGCACGCACCCCGCCGCGGCCGGCTGTTCCGCCCGTGGCTGCGAGGGGAGGGGCTTCCGGACTAGCGGGTTACGTCCACGGTCGCACCGCTCGGCTCGCGCCGCTTGCCCGTGGCGAGACCTACGACTACCCGGGCCACGCTCTCGGGCCGGATGAGGCCCGCCCGCTCCCGAGGAGAGACGCCCGTCTTCCGGGCCATGGGCGTATCCGTGAGCCCCGGGCAGACGGCCCACACCCGGATCCCCGAGCCCGAGAGTTCGTCGGCCAGGGCCTCGGTGAATCCGACCACGCCGAACTTGGTGGCGCAGTAGGTAGCGTACTCGCCCAGGCCGTACTTGCCGAGCTGCGACGCCACGTTGATTATCACGCCTGACCCCCGCCGGAGCAGGGCCGGCAGGACGGCACGCGCCACGAGGATCGGACCGCGGAGGTTCACCGCCAGCATCCGGTCGAGGTCCCTTACGGACACGCGATCCAGCGGCCCTACCGTGAGGACCCCCGCGTTGTTCACCAGGCAGTCCAGTCGGCCGAACCGCCGGAGCACGGTCGCCACGGTCCGTTGGACGGACACCGGGCTGGCAACATCGGTGGGCACGTACAGGACACTGGCGCCTCCCCGACGGAGCGCCTGCTCGGCCCGCTTCCCCAGGGCCGGAAGGCGCTCTGCCAGAACCACCGTGTAGCCCTCGGCGGCAAACGCCTCGGCCGTGGCCCGCCCTATCCCCCGCCCCGCCCCCGTGATCAGGGCCACCGGGGGGCTTCCGCCTGTTCCGTTCCGCATTCCGAAATTCGCACTCCGCATTTGAGAGTCAGTGCAACACCGTCCCGCCACTCACGTTGATGGCCTGCCCGGTGATCTGGGCCGCCCCCTCCGAGGCCAGGAAGGCGACCAGCTCGGCGACGTCGTGCACGGTGGTAAAGCGCCCGGTGGGGACGCCGGCCGCGAGCTGGCGGATGCGCTCCTCCCGGAGCGCCTGATCGTAGCTACCGTCCTCGCGGCGGCCGAGATAGTCCAGCCGCTCGGTGTCCAGCCCGCCGGGGCAGACCGCGTTCACGGTGATTCCGGCCGGGGCTAGCTCCAGGGCGAGGGCCTGGGTGAAGCCGACCAGGCCGAACTTCGAGGCGCAGTACGCCGCCAGATTCGCGCTGCCGATCTTGCCCTTGTCCGAGGCGATGTTGATGATCCGCCCGCGGATCCCCTGCCGGAGCATCAGGGTGGCCGCCGCCCTGGCGCAGAGGAAGCTCCCCTTGAGGTTCACATCCAGGACGGCGTCCCAGGCCTCCTCGGTGAGCTGCACCACGGGAACCCGGTCGGCGCCTGGCGGGGCGGCGGCGTTATTGACCAAAATGTCGAGGCGCCCGAACTGCTCCAGCGTCCGGATGAGGACGCCCTCGATCTCGCGGGCGGAGCGGATATCGAGCAGCGCCGTCATGGCCCGCCGGCCGGCCGCGCGGATCTCGGCGGCGACGGCCTCCAGCCCGCCCCAGGTGCTCGCCGGCTTGGTCGCGAGAACGCGGGTTCCGGCGGGCGCGACGTCGGTCAGCACGAGATCCGCCCCGTCGGCCGCCAGGCGCCGGGCGATCGCCCGCCCCAGGCCGTGCTCGCCGCCGCTGCCCGTGACCATGGCCACCTTGCCGTTCAGCCGTGTCATGTCTTGCTCCTCCCAGGCTCGGATGCCCCATGATCCGCGGGGCGGAAACATCCTGCCCGCCCGCCTCCGGGTGATGGATGGCTGAGACCGCGGATCCAGCGGACAGTTGGGGCCGTCTGCCCGCGCTCCAGCGTACGCCAGGAGATGCCCGACTTCAATCCATGGGTAGCGGGGGCCCAGAAATTATTATACACTGCGCCCGGTCCGCAGGTCTCGCAAGGAGGTGTCCATGACGAGGGGGTCCCGATCTCGACCCAAGCTCCGACGCGTCAAGGGCCAGCACTGGCTCGGGGGCGTATGCGCCGGGATCGGCTACTGGCTGGGGGTGGCGACCTGGCTGGTACGGCTTCTCTGGACCGTGCTGGTGCTCGCCTATGGGGTCGGCCTGATCCTGTACCTCCTCCTCTGGATCTTCATGCCGGTCTGGGACCGGGTCCCCGAGGATTACGAGGAGCGGGCGGGCGGCTAGCCGAGCGCCCGTGACATCCGCGACATCTGGCGGGACTCCGCCCGCTCCGCACGAGTTGCGAGAGGGAATGCCATGAGCAGGACAGAAGGCGTGCTCGGCTCTGCCATCGAGGCCATCGGGGAGACGCCGCTCGTGAGGCTGAGCCGACTCACGCGGGAGCTGGAGGGCGGCATCCTGGCCAAGCTGGAGCACCTCAACCCCGGCCTCTCCAAGAAGGACCGGATCGCGCGCCAGATCATCGAGGATGCGGAGGCGGAGGGTCTGCTCCGCCCGGGACAGACCGTGGTGGAGCTGACCAGCGGGAACACCGGCACGGGTCTCGCCATCGTGTGCGGGATCAAGGGCTATCCCTTCGTGGCGGTCATGTCCAGGGGCAACTCCCCCGAGCGGGCGCGGATGATGCGGGCGCTCGGGGCCGAGGTGGTCCTGGTGGATCAGATGCCGGGGTCGAAGCCGGGCCAGGTCTCGGGCGACGACCTCGCGCTAGTCGAGGAGGCCGCGCAGCGCATCGTGCGCGAGCGGCAGGCCTTCCGCGCGGACCAGTTCCGGCTGGCGGGCAATTTCCGGGCCCACTACCTGCACACGGGTCCGGAGATCCTGCGGCAGACGGGCGGGGCCTTCCACGCCTTCTGCGATTTCGTCGGGACGGGCGGCACGTTCGCGGGCTGCGCGGCCGCCTTCAAGGAGCAGGATCCCTCCATCCTCTGCTTCGTCGTGGAGCCCGAGGGTGCGGCCGCCCTGGCGGGAAAGCCCGTCACGAACCCGAGCCACCGGATCCAGGGGGGCGGCTACGCCATGGCCGAACTGCCGCTCCTCCGACCCGAGCACGTGGACGGCTACATCCAGGTGCCGGACGAGCAGGCCATCACCTGCGCCAGGCGGCTGGCCCGGGAGGAGGGCATCTTCGCCGGCTTCTCCTCGGGGGCGAACGTGGCGGCCGCCCTGGCGCTGCTGGCGGGACGCTGTCGGGGCCAGACGGTCGTGATCACCATCTGCGACTCAGGGCTGAAGTATCTGAGCACGGATCTGTGGGAGTGAAGGAGCGAGGGAGGACCCTCATGAAAGGTGCGGCCGCGGTCGCGGAAATCCTGAAGCGCGAAGGGGTGGAGTTCCTCATCGGCTACCCCGTGAATCCCATCCTCGAGGCCGCCGCCCAGGCCGACATCCGGACCATCATCGTCCGGCAGGAGCGGACCGGACTCCACATGGCGGACGCGGTCAGTCGGGTCTCCTCCGGCCGGCGGATCGGCGTCTTCGCCATGCAGCACGGCCCCGGGGCCGAGAACGCCTTCGGCGGGGTGGCCCAGGCCTACAGCGAGTCGGTGCCCATGGTCGTGCTGCCGGCCGGCTATCCCCGGCGCCTCACCAATATCCCCCCCTACTTCAACGCTTTCCTCACCTACCGGCACATCACCAAGTGGTGCGAGCAGGTGACCTGCGCCGACGCCATTCCGGAGGCCCTGCGGCGCGCCTTCACCCAGGCCAGAAACGGCCGCCCGCGCCCCACCCTGGTGGAGATCCCGACCGACGTCTTCCCCGAGGAGGTGCCGGAGCCCCTGGCGTACCGCCCCACGGTCGCGACCCGCACCGGCCCGGACCTGCAGGCGGTCGCCGAGGTGGCCCGGGTCCTCGTGGAGGCGAAGCGGCCCGTCCTCTATGCTGGGCAGGGGGTCCACTACGCACGCGCCTGGCAGCCGCTCCGCGAGCTGGCGGAGTTGCTGGAGGCGCCGGTCACGACGAGCCTGCAGGGCAAGAGCGCCTTTCCCGAGGACCACCCCCTGTCGCTGGGATCGGGCGGGCGGTCCATCCCCAGGACCGTGCACCAGTTTCTGCACGACGCCGATGTGATCTTCGGCATCGGCTGCAGCTTTGCCGCGAGCAACTTTGCCGTCCCCATGCCGAAGAACAAGATGATCGTCCACGCCACGCTGGATCCCGCCGATCTGAACAAGAGCGTGCCCGCCGACCATGCCCTGATCGGAGACGCGGACCTCACCCTGAAGGCTTTGCTGGAGGAGGTGCGGGACCGGCTGGGCGGGCGCCCGCGCGGGAGGCAGGACGGCATCGTCCGGGAGATCAAGACCGTGAAGGCCGAATGGCTGGCCCAGTGGATGCCGAAGCTCACCTCGGAGGCGGTGCCGCTGTCCCCCTACCGCGTGATCTGGGATCTGATGCACACGGTGGATCGGGCCAACACGATCATCACCCACGACGCCGGAAGCCCCCGCGACCAGCTCTCGCCGTTCTGGGAAAGCGTGGCCCCCCTCACCTACCTCGGTTGGGGCAAGACGACGCAGCTCGGCTACGGGCTGGGCCTGGTCATGGGGGCCAAGCTCGCCGCCCCCGAGAAACTCTGCGTCAACGTCTGGGGGGATGCGGCCATCGGCTTCACCGGCATGGACTTCGAGACGGCCGTGCGCGAGCGCATCCCCATCCTGTCCATCCTGCTCAACAACTTCTCCATGGCGGTGGAGCTGCCGGTCATGAAGGTGGCGACGGAGAAGTACAGGTCCACCGACATCTCCGGCAACTACGCCGATATGGCCCGGGCCTTGGGCGGATACGGCGAGCGGGTGACGCAGCCGGCCGAGATCGTCCCCGCCATCCGGCGCGCGATCCGGAAGACCCAGGAGGGGGTCCCGGCCCTGCTGGAGTTCCTGACTGCCCGGGAGATCGAGTTCTCGCTGTTCAGGTGAGGCGGGCCGCCGGTCCGCCGGGCGAGCATCCTGGAGCGGAAAGGCGCAGAGCGGGAAGGCCACGAAGGTCGAGGAGATGTATCCGCTCCTCGCTGCGCGCTCCCCCGTGCCTTTTCGCCTTCGCGTCCTTCCCGTACGCCCCCGCCGGTGGCCTGCAGGAGCGGCATGGTGCGACCTGGACCGGCCCGCCTGTCCCCGAGCAGTCGGAGCGGTGCCTCGGGCGCGGCCTCTCTCCGGAGGAGTGCGGACAGCCACAAGGGTCCCTTGCGGTCCGGCCATGTCGCCGTGTCGCGTCCAAGACGCCAGGCGCCGGCCGACTCGGAGTCGAACCCAGGCTCGGTCAGGGGGTGCGCTCCCTCCTCCCACAGACGTTCCTCGTTTCCGGCCGGCCGGTCGTGCCGAAGGATGACCCCGAACTCCGGTGCGTCTTTGCCGGGCGCTGTGAGCGGCGATCAGCCCAGGCCACAATCTTCCGCAGACCCAGCCCGGCGAGGGAGGGTACGCGGACCGACTTGCCGTCTGGAAGCCGAACTTCGAACGCTGAGGTCAGGACCTCCCGGAATCCGAACACGTTCCGGACGGTCTCCCCGTCCGGCGGTCAGGCCATCGAACGATGGCCATCCGCAATTCCGCCCACCGGGACGAGATCCACCTCCAGCCCTCCTGATCCCGCAGGCCTCCCGGCACCTTGGGGGCCTCGGCGAGCACCCCGGACGCGAGGAGGCGGGCCGTGAGCGCCGAGCGTTCGTTCCATCCGGCGACAGCCACCCATCCGGCTCGGGAGGGCGATACCGGGCAACGAGCCGTCGAGGCCCCGGCAAGGCGTCCGGGGCCATTCCACACGTAGAATTCCTATGCCAAGATCAGCCACCGCAACTTTCGGACGAGGGGCGAACGGTCTCGTTCAGCCAGGCGGCAAAGGCCTCGTTCACCCGGGGCACGTCGATTTGCCCCACGAAGTTGGTGTAGGGCACCGTCTCCTTGACGGCGGCCGCCACGGCATCGAAGTGTTCCGGGCGGGTCTTGACGAGCGCCACGATCTCGGGTTCCGTGGTCACCTTCCCCTCCCAGAGGTACGTGCAGGTGATCGGGTGGAAGTTCACGCAGTTGGTGAGCTTCCGCTCGATCAAGCGCTGCGCCAGCCGTTGTCCCTCGTCCAGGGTATTCAGGGTGACATACACCAGAATCACGACTCCCTCCGTATTCGATGGGGTTGACGGGGGTCTGCGGGCCGCGCACTCGCGTTCGGCATCGTGCGGGGGCCCGACAGGAATCGGCTTCCGACAGAGAGGATCGTGCGGCCCCTGGGAGCACCGGCGGCCTCTGCTGCCCCCGGCGGGGATGGCGGAGGATGACGCCCGTCCGACGCACTGTCAAGGATAAACTCCGAGGCCTGACTCATTCGGCGGCCTGGGGGGGAGTCTTGACAGCGAGCGACGGCCGCCCAAACCTGTTGAGTAGGAGCATCCCGGAAGACCGGGGCGTGCGATTCTTGCCTCGCCAGACCCTTTTCGCCCCGAATCGGCCTCTCCCGTGGGGGTCCGGGCAATGGGGAGGTCGGACGGGAGCCCTGAAAGGAGCCGGCCATGAAAGCCTACATGCTGTTCACCGCCAGCGGCCCGCTCGTGATCCTGACATCCTACGATTCCATCGAGACGCCCGCCCTGCTCAAGAAGCTCCACTCCAAGGGGCTGACCAAGTTCATCGCCCATGAGCTTTCCGTGGACACCGCCAGGGCCAGGTATGGCACGCACTTCGATGTCGTCTTGGAAGATCTCTACGAGACCGATGACCTGCGGGTGCTCGACTACAGCGGAGAGCGGGCCTTCGGGAAGTTCAGCTTCAAAGAACTCGGCCCGCCCATCTACTACGAGTCGGAGTAGGCCGCTTCGTCGGTCAGGCACAGGCGCCTCTCCCGGCGCGGCGGGCGGGGCGGAGGGGCTGGCGGGGGCAATGAAGGGCTCTGCGGAAAGCCCGGAGATCCTCACCGCCCCTTTCGGTTCCCTCCGCGAGATCCGCTGGCCCGGCCGGGCGCACCGCCCGCCAGGGGGACGTTGTTCGGATATTTCGGATTCCAGGGGGGCCTGCGGCTGTGGCGAAGGAAAAACAGATTGGCGGCTACCGTTTGACGGGCGGGTGGCCGCGTAGCTTATTGGTGATACCGCTCTACGCCCCTGCATAGCCGATGGCCCGGTAGGTCCGCTGACGTGTCTCGAACAGCTTCAGCAGCATTGGGACTTCCCGATCCACGTAGTCGTCGATCCGAACTTCGGTCTTCCTCGCCTGCGGCCGGTGGAGCCGTCGGGCGTACCGCACCAGGGTGCCCCTCCACGGGATGGGAAGCGCGAGCACCAGGGGTGTCGAGGCGCGGGTCATCCACCCGCTGGCCGATGTACCGGCCGGTGGCGAGGATCCGCCGCTCCTTTTCTCCGGGCTCGCGTCTCGGCAGACTCGCACTCGAGCTCCTGGAGGCGCCATTCGGCCCTTCTCGGACCCATGCCTCCGCCCGCGGGACGCTCTGGCGAATGCCGATGATGAGCGAAGAGCGCCCGGGATCGCACGGCGACGTGGAACGGGGGCATCCGGATGGTGGAGCGGGGACAAATGGCGGGAATCGGCAAGGCAAGAAGAAGGCGGCCGGCAGCCATCCACAACGAGGTGGGCCGGAAGGGCATCGCCGGGGCGAATGAGTAGGCGCGGTCAGACAAGGCGTTCCAGGCGTGCCATATACTCCTGGAACACGGTCGGGTCCGCCTGCCTCAGCAGCCGTCTCTCTGCGACCATCTCCTCATGGGCGCCGCGAGCGCGCGCCCGTTCGGCGCGTCGAACGGTCTGGTAGACGAGCAGGGCCCCCGCGTGCCTGCTGTCATGCGGCGACTTCACCTGCACGTCCACGAGGGGCAGGACACGTCTCAGCCACCCCCGAATCGCCGCGGAATACACATCCTCGTGAGCCAGCGCCCCGACCAGTTCTTTGTCCTCTATCTCGCCCAGCTCTACCTCCCATGGCGCTGACAGGAGGGCCCTGGCATAAACCCCCCGTGCCTCGGGGGTCTTGTGCTGTCTGAAGAGGCAGTTGCCGAGACACACCAGCAGCCTTCCATCCCCGGGACGTCGTTCCAGGAGTCGCGTGAGCGCCTTTTCAGCCTTCGCATACTCCTGGATTTCCAGCAGCAGACGCCCCAGACACAGGTCCGGCGGGATATGCAGATAGCAGTCGCCGTCGAGAAGGACGATCGCCCTCTCGAGGAGGGCCCTCCTCAATGCCTGGCCGGAAGATCCGAAGGGGAAGGCCCGTATCCTTTCCCAGAGCGATGCGGCCGCATCCCCCTGTTCCAGGGTCGCCGCTTGTCGCAGGAACTCGTCCCAGGTCCGAGCCATCCGAAGGCCGACCAGGGCATCGGGGTGGCCGTGCCATCTGGAGAGGACGTCCTCGAAGATGCGGACCGCCTGGGTGGGGTCGAGCCTTGCCAGGGCGGCGAATCCCTCCCGCACCTTCACCCGGTCCCAGGTGAAGAGATCGAGCTGAGGCCCTTCATCCATCTCGCATCTCGGAGTTCGGCGCATCCTCCCGGGACGTGGACCGGAGGGTGGTGTCCCCAGCGGGATTCGAACCCGCGTTATCGGCTTGAAGGGCCGATGTCCTAGGCCGGGCTAGACGATGGGGACGGTTGTGGGCAGGGGTGCCCGAGGCCGGGGGCACGGGAGCGCGAAACGGCGGAGACCTTATAGCACAGGACGGGCGCGGTGCCAAGTCCATCCAAGGGCAGCCCAGGGCAGCCGGGCGTGATCGGCCTGCAGCGGTCAGGCCGGGCAACGGGGGCAAGCGATCCCCTGAGGCCGTGCCGGCCCCTGGCTTGCCGAGGTGGGGCGACCGGGGTAGCATGAGGCCGCCTGAGAGGCCGCTTGACCGGCTGCGCCTCTCCCGGGCCAGAGGAGGTCCGCCATGATCGCCATCCAGACGATCCTGCTGCCGACGGACGGTTCGGAGTGTTCCGCCAAGGCCACGACCTATGCCCTCTCCTTGGCCAAGCAGTACGGGGGCCGGGTGGTGGCCCTGCACGTGATTGACCAGCGTTGGGAGGAGCAGACGCGCACCGTCTTTGCCGAGGTGGGGCCGGAGCTGCCCCGGAAGATCCGGGTCGGCTACGAGGAGGAGGCCCGGCGGATCCTGCGGGAGGTCACGGACGCGGCCGCCCGTGCCGGCGTGCCGGCGGAGACGAGGGTCCTGACCGGGATCCCGTCCGAGGACATCGTTCGCGTGGCCCGGGAGCTGCCGGCGGACCTCATCATCATGGGGACGCACGGCCGGGCGGGAATGTCGCACCTCTTGCTGGGAAGCGTGGCCGAGAAGGTGGTTCGCAGGGCGCCATGCCCGGTCCTGACGGTGCGCGGGGAAGAGCGCGACGTCCTCAGAGCGTGATCGTTCCGGGTCCCCATCCCGCCCGCCAATCCATTCTCGCGCCCCGGGGCTCCCGCCGGGGTCAAGGCATGCCGACCCGGACGGCCTCCTCGCGGAACGCCGCTGTCCCGGTTCTCGGGGGCCTCGCCCGGCCACCGAAAGCGCCTGCACCGGCGCACATTTTGATTGACGAGTGGCAAGAGGAACATTAAGGTACGGGCCTGTTCCTCTGCCCCCGGCGCCGGGGGCAGGGTTCGGAGGAGCGGCATGGCCAGACCCGAAAGCCGATACGGCCCTGGGGGCGAGGGTGAGGCGCCCGAGGCGCCGCGGCAGTACGTGAACTTCGCCTTCTACCGGGTGGAGCCGGCATGGCGCCGGCTGCCCCGCCACGAGCGGGAGACCGGGAAGAAAGAGTTCAAGGCGGTGGTGGAAGAGTTTGCCCCGCAGATGCTCGTCCTCCCCTATACCCTGGTCGGGATCCGCGCGGACGCGGACCTGATGCTCTGGCGGGTGACGTACGATCTGGACCTCCTGCAGCGGATGGCGACCCGGCTCCTCACCACGGGGCTGGGGGCGTACCTCGCGCCGGCCTACTCCTACCTGGCCATGACCAAGCGATCCATCTACGTGGACAAGCTGGACCCGGATCACCCGGCCGACCGGACGCGCATCGTCCCGGGTCAGGCCAAGTATCTGTTCGTCTACCCGTTCGTGAAGACCCGGGACTGGTACCGGCTGACCCAGGCGGCGCGCCAGGGAATGATGGACGAGCACATCGCGATCGGGACGCAGTACCGATCGGTCAAGCTGAACACCACCTACTCCTTCGGCCTGGACGACCAGGAGTTCGTGGTGGCCTTCGAGACGGACCGGCCCGGGGATTTCCTGGACCTGGTGATGGAGCTGCGCGGGACCGAGGTGAGCCGCTACACCCTGCGGGACACGCCGACCTTCACCTGTCTGGCGCGGAGCCTGGACGAGGCCCTGGACAGCCTGGGCTGAGGGGACGGCCGGATGCAGTGTCGGCACACGGTGCCGGACTGGCACCGGTTCGTGGACCCCGCGGCGGGCGCGGTGCCGGTCTTCGCCGGGTGCCGCCTGCTGGTCAACGAGGGCGAGCCGGTGCCCGACCCCCGCCGCATCGCGTGCGCCTACTGGGGGCACCAGCGGGATTGCCCGCTGTACGATGGGCCGGGGGCGCCGACCGGGAGGGGATCGGGTGCGGCCGGGGGACCGGCCTCGCGCGATGTCCCGGTCAGGGTGGATGCGGTCTGGCCGGTCCGGGGGCCTGGGGAGGCGGACGGCATGCGACTCGCCATGATCGGGCTGGGGGTGCTCTCGAGCCTCCTGCTGCTCCTGGCGGTAGGGATCGGCCTCTCGGTGCTGAGCGGCACGCGTGTGCCGGCAGGGTACGTGCACCTCGTCCTGGGGGCGGCCACGCTGTCGGTCCTGACCCACATCCTGGCCACGCTCCGGACCTGGGCCCGGCGCTGAGCGGCCATGCCTGGTCGCGGCAGTCAGGGCGATCCGGCGGCGGGGCGGTGGCCGGATTGGCCCGCAGAAAGGAGACGGGGATGAAGACACGGGCTCTGGCGATGCTGCTGGCCGGCGTCCTTCTGGCAGGCATGCTGGCCGGCTGTGCCACGACGACTGCGAGCCGGGAAGATCTGGGCGGCCTGCCGAGGGCCGAGCGTCCCGATCTCATGATCCACCCGTTACGGGTGATCTCACTGGGGGCCAACGCGGCGGGGAACGTCATGCAGTACGCTGTGGTGGAGCCCTTTTACTTCCTGCTGGCCCCCGTGCCGGAATTGGTGGGGCTGAGTCTGGAGGAGCGGCGCTATATCGCGGAGCGGCAGGAGGCCTGGCGGCAGTACCTGGCGGGCGCGCGGCCGGCCGTCCAGTAGCCCGGGCGTCATTCGGGGCGGCCGCGGGACCGGGAGGGGCGAGGGCGTGGCCAAGGAGCGGCCGGTGCGGAGGGCAGGAAGGACGGCGGGTCCCCGGCGGACCGGCCGGCCGAAGCCCCCGGTGGTCCCCCTGGATGCCGAGGACATCGCCATGGCCCGCCTGCAGGCCGACCTGCGGAAGGCCGAGGCGATCCGGGTGTCGAGCCGGCGCCGCGACACGCTCGGCCGGACGACGCTGCGGCTGCCCCGCGAGGTCCTAAGGCAGGTGCGCCAGCGGGCGCGGCGCGAGGAGAGGACGCTCGCCGAGGTGGTCACGGCCGCCCTGCGCCGCTACCTGCAGTCGCCGTGATCCAGGGGGGCGGGATCGGGGACTCCGATGGCGGAATACCAGGTCCTTTACTGGCGAGAGATCCCCTCCCTGGTGAAAGCGGCCGACGCCACCGGCGAGGTGACCGTCCGCCTGCCCCAGCGGTTTCACGATGCCATAGACGATGCAGCCGTGCGCGCTGGGGCCAGCGATGCCGAGACGTATCTGGCGGGCTGGCACTGGGGCCCGATCCGACAACGGCCAGGGGCACCGCACGAGGTGGCCGAGGCCATGGCGGCGGAGCTGGCGGCCACCACCCTCCTTCCCCCCTCCTCTCACGGCTTTCAGGAATCTTGACGACTCCATGGACGCCGGCGACCTGTGGGGTGCCCGCTCGACGCGACCTGCCGGGGGCGTCGCGTCACGCCGGCCGGATGCCAAACATGACGTTTGAGGCAAGAGGACCGGCTCGGGAAGGGAGCCAGGGGGCCGACGCCGATCCGGCGGGACCGGGTGGCTCTCGCCGGGGCGGCGAGGATGGCGGTGCCCGCCGCGGCATCCGCACCGTGGTCCTGTCGGCTCTGGCGCTGGCGGGCCTCGTGGCGCTGGCCGTGGGGGCCCTGTGGAGTAGCCTGGGCCCTCCCGCAGAAACGACACCCGGCGATGGGGGCGCAGCCCGGATGGCCGGAAGGGACGGCCCCACGGCGCCCCCGGGGCCGGGGGGGCCGGCCATCGCGGGCACGATCTCGGTGGCGCCCCGGCTCACCGGGCGGGTGCCGCAGGGGGGCAGCCTCTTCATCATCGCCCGGAAGGGCGCGGGCGCCGGCCCGCCCTTTGCGGTGAAGCGGATTCTGGGGCCGCACTTCCCGCTGCCGTACCGCCTGGGGCCGGAGGATGTTCTGATGGCGGGGAGTCGCTTCGAGGGCCCGCTCCGCCTGAGCGCCCACCTGAGCGCGAGCGGGAGGGCGGGCCCCCCGCAGCCGGGCGACCTTCTGGGCGAGCATGCGGGCGAGGTGCGGGTCGGGGCGCGCGGCGTGGACATCGTGCTGGCCCGCCTGCGTTGAGGGCGATGGCCTCGAGACCCTCCTGCCCGATCCAGGGATCGGCCATGCCGTGTCCCGAGTGCGGCGGCGAGGCATCGACCGCCTGTCCCCGCTGCGGGGGAAGCGGGGGCGAACTTGAGTCCGGCGGAGGCCTGGCCGTCTGCGAGGTGTGCCAGGGCTCCGGAATCGTGTCCTGCGAGCGCTGTGACGGCACCGGGACGATCAGCGCAGCGGGAAAGACGCCGTGAGGGGGCACGGGGGAGGCCGAGGCGAGGAGGCGTGGCGTGACGGACGTGAAGAAGATACGCCGAATCCTGCGGGACCTGAAGGCCACGGGGAATTACCTGCGCCAGTATCCGCACCTCGCGGAGAAGGTGGCGGCGGCGCTGGAGAAGGACCAGGGCCGGAAAGGGTGAGGTCCCGGCGGGTCGGCGCGGGCGCGGCGCTCGGGCTCTTCCTGTGCCTCCTGCTGCCGGCGGCCGAGCCGGCCACCCTTCGCCGGGAGGGCGAACGCGTGGCGCAGGCCAGGGGGTGCGCCGCCTGTCACGCCCTGCCGGGGGAGGCACGCGGGAGAAAGCCCGGCCCGGCCTTGCTGTCGCCTGCCCCCCCGCAGGCCCCGTCCGAGGTGCTGCGCCGCCTCTGGAACCACATTCCCCGGATGCGCCAGCAGGTCCTGGCGCGAGGCCTGCGCTGGCCCGAGATCCGGGTGGGGGAGATGGCCGAGCTCCTGGCCTTCCTCGGAAGCCGGCCCGGCCTGGAGCGCGCGCCCAACCTGGAGCGCGGCCGTGCGCTCGTCCTGCAGAAGGGATGCCTGAAGTGCCATCAACTGGGCGGCGAGGGGGCAGGGTCCGCGCCCGACCTGGCCCGGTTTCGCCGCCTCGGCGATATGGCCCCCCTGGCCGCTGCCCTGTGGAACAAGGCCCCCGTCATGCTGGACCGCGTCGAGGCGAGCGGGATCCCCTATCCGATCTTCCGGGAGGGGGAGATGGCCGACCTGCTGGGGTTCCTGGGGGCATTTTCCGATGCATCCCGCTGAGGGCTGAGGGGCGAAGGAGCGCGGGGGTCTTTGGAGGAGGTCCGTATGCCGTACGTCACGATCGTCCTGCGGGAAGGCCGGAGCGTGGAGCAGAAGCGGGAGATGGTGAAGGCCGTCACCGAGGCCCTCGTCCGCACCACGGGGGCCAAGGCGGAGGCGGTGCACGTCATCGTGCACGATCTGCCCGGCCACAACCTGGCCCGCGAGGGCATCCTGCTTTCCGACAGGACCTGAGGGTCGGGGAGAGAGAGGGGCCGGGTGGAGAAAAGACGCTTCCGGTATCAGGCCTTCCTCGCGCCCGACGGAGGCGTCCGGTCCCTCACCGAGCACGGGGAGGGACGCCCACCACGCCCGGTCGTGCCGGAATCGCCGGAAGGTGTGGCCATTCTGCGGGGCGGGCACGGGATCCTGTACCGGTTCGAGGACGGGCGACGCCTGCAGGACCTGCCCTACCCGAACGTCCTGGAGGCGATGCGCCGGGAGATCCACCTCACGCTGCACAAGGTGCGCCACGGGGAGCTGCTGGACGAACCGGAGCTGGTTCCAGCCCTACGCCGCCTCCTGGCGGAGGTCGAGGCGACGGCAGCCGCCTTCGAGGCTACGTGCGGGCCGCTCGACTCGGGGCCATGAGGGGCAGGGGGAGCCTCAGGGTCCGGCGGCGTGCCGCCGCGGCCGTCGCCCGCCCGTGCGCGAGCTGCGGGCGCTCGTACGTTTGCCTGCGCCGGTCGCCGGCCGAGGAGATCGGCCTGTGCCTCCGCTGCTTCGAGCGCAAGCTGCGCTTCCCCGGGTTGTGCCAGCGGCCGTGAGGGGATCGGGCGGGGCCGGATGATCCCTGCCGAGGCCGGAGACGAGGTCGAATGGACGAACACCGCGTGGCGCAGTTTTACGACGAGGTCGGGAGCAGTTACGACCGGACGCTCTACTTCCTGGCCTGCGATCCCCTGTACGAAGCCGAGATCGCCCGTGCCGCGCGCGGCCGCCGGTTCCGGCGGGTCCTGGATCTGGGATGCGGCACCGGGAAGCAGACCGTGCTCCTGGCCCCCCTGGCGGAGGAGGTCTGGGCCATTGACCTGTCGGCCGAGTGCCTGCGGCAGGCCGAGGCGCGCTGCGCCCGGGCGGGATACCACAATGTGAAGTTCTTCCAGCAGAGCATCGTGACGCTACCGGCCGAGGAGGGGTCCGTGGACGCCATCTTTTCCTACGGCGACGTCATCTCCCACGTCTACGACGCGTACCGGCAGGTGTTTGCGGAGGGCGCGCGGGTCCTGGCCCCGGGCGGGGTGATGGCCTTCGAGGTGGACGGCAAGTGGGAGCTGGACATGCTCCTGCACCAGCCGGAGGAGCGGGCGAGGGCGCGGGCGGCCCGGGGGGCGGGGCACCTACGCATCTGGCGGGACATCCCGTGCAAGACGTTCACCCGGGCGGAGCTTAGTGGCCTCCTGCGGGAGGTCGGCCTGCGCGTGGTGCGGGTGCGGGGCGTCAATATCTTCCACTGTCTGCTGCCGGGAGCGATCCTGTTCGGTCTGCCAGAGGATGTGGGAGCGGCGTGGCGATTTGCCTCGGCAATTCTCCAGCGGGTGGATGCGATCGCCGGGACCCTGCCCGGCGTCGCGGGGCTGGCCTCGACGCGGCTGGTGACCGCGGTCAAGGGCTGAGTGCGGAGTTCGGATTGCGGATGGCGGATTGAGGGAACGAGGACCGGGAGGCGTGGACGGGAGACCAGCAGGGGCGATTGCCCATGCCCCTGCCGGCCGCTCTCTACGGGACTAGCGGGAGCGGGCGGGGGCTTTGCGCAGACGTCGGCCCAGGGTGCCGACGACCATCAGGCCGAGGACGGACCAGGGAAAGAGCATGAGGATGAGCATGACAAGGCCGTACATGGGCTGTTCTCCGGTGCGGTGGAAGGTCTCGGATCGGGAGTCAGTTTCCGTTGCTCCGCTTCCACGGCAGAGGCACCTTCAGGGTATTCTCCACCAGGGGGAGGCGAAGGCCATACCGCTTTTGAAGCAGGGACAGGGCGGTGACATCGCCGGCCTTGGCCCCCTGCATGAGTTTCGTGCGGGTCAACTGCTCGGACAGCTCGAAATCGTCAATGCGCCGCTTTATGGCCAGGTACTCCCGCGTTTTCATGGCTTCCTCCTGCCTGGCGGCCGGGTGAGGTGACCGAATCTCGGCACGCGGAAGGTGGAATTTGCAGAAATCGGGCCAAATGAGCCCCCGTCGAACCGGCTCGCCTTCACTGGGCCCGGACCTGCTCCGAGGCCTGGCATTCTTCCGCGACTTCGCGCCCGCCGAACTGCGCCGCCTGGCCCGAATGGGAAGCCTGTGCGCCTACGGGGACGGGGAGCTTCTGGCCACCGAGGGGACGCGGAAGCAGCGCCGGATCCTGTATGTGGTCATCCAAGGGAAGCTGCAGTACGTGAAGCGGATCCGGGGCGAGCATGTGCGCGTCATGCTCAGTCTCGGTCCCGGCGAGGTCGGCGGGTTCCTCACCTTCTTCAACGACAACCCGTCGCCCGTCTCGGTGCGCAGCGCCGGGAGGAGCCGCGTCTTCGAGGTCGGGCGGCGGGAGTTCCAGGCGCTCATGGCGGATCAGCCCGCGCTGGCCGGGAAGGTGCTGCTGGCGCTCGTGCGGGCCATGGTGTCGCGGCTGGAAGCCTTTCTGGGGCAGGCGGGCGCCACGGCCGCCTGGGTCCTGGACCTCCAGCATCACCTGCAGGTGTTTCCGCTGGCGGCGGACGAGTAGGGGATCGGTATGGGATGGCAGATGCGGGGGGACGCAGGATCGCGTCCGGCAGCGTGATGCGACTGATCTCGCGGCTGGTGCGCCTGCTTGTCGTGGCCTTCGTTCTGGGCGTGGGCCTCTACCTCGGAGGCCCCTACCTGCTCGCCGCGCTGGGCCGGTACCTGGTCACGGAGCAGCCGCTCACCCGGGCCGATCTGGTCCTGGTGCTCTCAGGCGAGAGCTACCTCCGGGTCCCCGAAGCGGCGCGCCTCTATCACGAGGGCTACGCGCCCAGGATCCTGCTGACCAACGAGATCAAGCCCCGGGGCTGGGACGATCTCGTCCGGATGGGTATCCGGTTTCCGGACAACCAGGAGGTGGGCATCCGGATCCTGGAGGCGCTGCGCGTCCCCCGGAAGGCGATCCTGACCATCGGGGAGCGGGCCGACAGCACCCGGGCCGAGATGCAGACGGTGGCCCGCTTCTTGAAAACGCATCCGGTGAAGGTTGTGATCATCGTGACGTCCAAGTCCCACACCACCCGGGCCTACAAGATCTTCTCGACCGGACTGGGGCCGGGGATTCGTCTGGTTATGCACCCGGTCCCCAACGATCCTTTCGATCCGGCACGCTGGTGGCGAAATCGGGAGGACGCCAAGGAAGTCCTGCACGAATATCAGGCGCTGGCGGATTTCTGGAGGCTGCGACTCTGGAGCAGCCTGGCGGGGGGGTGGGCCACGGCCCCGCCGCCGGTCACCGTTCGCTAACGGCCAAGGGGCGCCGGGATGTCCACAGTTGCCGTTGAGGTCGCGCTCCTCCAGGATCTTCTGGCGCGACGGGATGAGCTGGTTCGGGCCCTCACGGCCGCGGTGGCCTCGGGCGAATGGGACCGGGTGATGGCCCCCTTCGACGGGCTCCTCGCGGCGATCCGGCGACTGGAGGAGGAACTTCAGGGGCCGGAGCGGCCAGGCTCCTGACGAGGCGGGGAGCCATCCCGGCAGGAATGGTTTCGCCCGGCACGAGGGCCGGGCGCGAGAAATGGACGGGGCAGCCCTCACGGGAGGGAAAGGAGAAGGCGATGGCGGAGGCGAAGCCGGCGAATCTTCCGCGGTTGATCTCGTTGCTCATTGCACTGATAGGCTGCGTGGTGGTGGCGGTGCCGATCGTCTTTCCCCTGGCGAACCCGGCGCCGCTGATCCTCATCGGATCGGGGGTGACGGTGGTCGCCCTCGGCCTCTTCTTGTTCTTCTCGATCTGACCGGCCCTGCCCGACGACCGGCTCCCCGACGGGGTCTGTGCGGGCGATCGCCCTTCGTCCCCGATGGCGATCAGGCCGGCCCTGCCGCGCGTGCGGAACGCCTGGAGGCAGCGCCTGTCTCCCGCCTCGGCCGGGGCGGGCCCGCATGCCTGCACCCGGTGATCCTGCCCGGAGAGCGTTCCGGCCTCCCGCCGGGCCGGCGCTACCGCTCGAAGCCCAGGGACTCGATGAAGATCTCTTCGAAGCGGGGATGCTTCGACAGCTCGAAGTATTCGACCCGGCGGGCCAGCGCCTCGGCGCGGCGGCGGATGCTCTTCGAGAGGAGGCTCATGCGGGATCCCTGGCCGGCGGCGTTCCCCACACCCACGATGCGGTCGGGGGGAATGTCGGGCGGGAGCATGCGGATGCCGAGCGCGCTCCGCTTGTCCACGAAGTTGCCGAAGGCCCCCGCCAGGTACACCTGCCCGATCTGCGCGGGCTGGATGCCCAGCTCCTCCAGCAGGATGCGAACCCCGCAGAGGATCGTCCCCTTGGCGAGCTGGAGCTGCCGCACGTCCTCCTGCGTGACGGCGACGTAGGGATCCCAGGAGAGGACGAACTCCCAGGTGTAGTCCTGGCCCACGATCCGCTCCAGGACCTTGGGCGGGAGCCGCCCCTCCAGGTCCGGGCGCGGCAGCAGGCGCCCGCTCGGCTCGACGATCCCCCGCCGGACCATCTGGGACAGGGCGTCAACGAGGCCCGAGCCGCAGATCCCCTTGGGCGGGATGTCCCCGATGGTCCAGATCCGCACATCGTCCAGGATCCGGACCCGATCAATGGCGCCGGCCGAGGCGCGCATGCCCTGCCGGATCTCCGCCCCCTCGAAGGCCGGGCCGGCCGGCGCCGAGCAGGCCAGGATGTGGTCCCGGGAACCGAGGGCCATCTCGCCGTTGGTGCCGATGTCCACCGCCAGGCCAATCTCGTCCGATTCATCCAGGCCCGTGGCCATGATCACGGCCAGGGTATCGGCCCCCACGTAGGCCCCGATGAGGGGGAGGAAGTAGGCCTTGGCGTTGGGGAGGGCGATGCCGAGATCGGCGGCGCGCACGGTCAGGCCCTCCCGGGTCACGGGCACGTAGGGGCTCACGGCGATGCTGCCGGGGCTGAGGCCGAGGGCCAGGTGGTGCATGATGGGGTTGCCGACCACCGTCACGGCATACACGTGCTGCGGGTCCACCGAGGCGCAGCAGTCGGCGATGATCTGGTTGAGCGTGCCCACCACCGCGGCCTGCAGGTCGGCCACGCCGTGGGGCTTCTCCATGGCGTGACTCGCCCGGGAGAGGACATCCGCCCCCCAGGCCTGCTGCCCATTGAGCCGGGAGGAGCGGGCCACCTCCTTGCCCGAGCAGAGGTCGAGGAGGTAGCCCACGACGGTGGTGGTCCCGATGTCGAAGGCGATCCCGTAGGCGTGCGCCCGCGTGTCGCCCGCCTCCACCGTGAGCAGCTCCTCGGTGCCGCCGCCCGGATCCCAGAGGGTGGCGGTCACGCGGAAGTTCTCCTGGCGCAGCGCGGCGGGCAGCCTCCGCAGGCTCTCCAGGCCGATGTGGACCGGGGTCCCCAGGGCCTTGCCGAGCCGCTCCACGTCCGACAGATCGTCGTGGAGGGCGGCCGGCGGGAGCGTGAGGTAGACCTTGCGGAGCGGCGGCTCCGGCTCCACCGCGACCTCGGTGTAGCCCTCCTTGTCGAGGACCTCCTCCTCGATGGGGACCTCGACCGGTCCGGCCGGCCGGGCCTGGCATCCCAGGCGGATGCCCCGGGCCAGCTCCGCCTCCGTCAACATCTCCAGCTCGAGCGGGGTGGGCTCGGTCACCGGCCCCTGGGGTCGGCAGCGGCACTTGGCGCACTTCCCCCGGCCGCCGCAGAGGGAGGGCAGGCTCAGTCCCACGAGGCGCGCCAGCTCCAGGAAAGTGGCGTCCGCCTCGGTGGTGTAGCGGTTCCCCCGCGAGATGAAGGTCGTCCGTCGTTCGCTCATCTACAGGCTCAGCCGGTCCCGCCGGTTCTTGGCCGGATGGGGCTCGTGGCGCCGTCGGAGCCACTGGAACACCGCCTCGCGATAGATGTAGGCCAGGAAGGCGGCCGCGGCCGCCAGGGTGAGGAGGACGAGGAACTCCACGTAGTAGCCGCCCCCCACCTTGGCGCCCTGGATGGACAGGAGCCAGGTTCCCGGCATCCGCCCGACCGTGGTGAGGACCAGGAAGGTTCGGAAGGGCAGCGGGCTCACCCCGAGGATGAAGCAGAGGTAATCCTTGGGGAAGCCGGGGATGAGGAAGAGGACCAGGGTGACCAGCTCGCCGCCGGTGCGGGCCAGGAAATCGAACTTGTGGTACACCTCGTCCGAGACCAGCCGGTGCACCAGGGGCAGGCCCAGCCAGCGCCCCAGCCCGAAGGCCAGCGCCGACCCCAGCGTGAGCCCGATGGTCGAGTACACGAAGCTCAGCCACGTCCCGAAGAGCATCCCGCCCAGGAAGCCTGTGGCCTCCCCCGGGATCGGGGCCAGGACGACCTGGAGGGCCTGGAGGATGATGAAGGCGATGGGCGCGAAGGGACCGAACCGCGCCAGAAAGTGCTTGACCTCTCTCCGGCTGGAATAGAAGCGGGCCAGCTCGCGGTACTTGACGATGATGGGATTGCTGGAGAAGAGAAAGTACAGTCCGGCGCCCGCCAGGACAAGCCCGACCGCCACGAGGGAGACCCAGAGCAGGGCGTTGTTTCGTGGGCGAGGCTTGGCCGGGGTCTCCGGGCTGCTCGGCATCCGTCTCCCTTCCTGGCGTCCCGCGTCCGAGGCCACCACCGAGGGCTGTCGCAAGTATAGCGGCGCCCCGGAGATCCGTCACCCCAAAAACGTCCCCCTCGGGGAGGGCCGGCCGGCACCTGGGCAACTCGGCCACCGGGCGCAGCCAGCGGCGACCCGGCACGCAGGCACCCCGGCAGTTTGGCACGACGCCACCGGATTCGAGCTCCCGCGAGTCCTCCGGGTGCCTGGGTGCCCGGTTGCGCGAGGGCCGTTTCCTCAGGGAAGGCGCTGGACCCGGTATCCCGCCAGCATCCCGCCGTCCACGTAGATGATCTGCCCGGTCACGTAGTCCGAGGCGCGGGAGGCCAGGAAGATCGTGGCGCCCATCAGGTCCTCGGGGGTTCCCGTCCGCCCCCAGGGGATCATGGCGGTCACGCCCCGGGCCCAGCCCGCGTCCCGGAAGAGGTCGTCGTTCAGCGGCGTCCGGTACCATCCCGGCCCGATGGCGTTGACGTTGATGCGGTAGGGGGCGAGTTCCAGGGCGAGGTGTCGGGTGAGGAGCTTGACCCCGCCCTTGCTGGGCGCATAGGCGCCCTGGTTCACCGAGGTGTACGTGCTCGCCAGGGAGGCGGTATTGATGATCTTGCCCCCGCCCCGATCCTTCATGATCCGCGCCGCCGCCTGGGAGCAGAAGAAGACGGCCTTGAGGTTCAGGTCCAGTACGGTGTCCCAGTCCTGCTCGGAGTATTCCAGGGCGGGCACCCGCCGGTTCGTTCCCGCGTTGTTGACCAGGATGTCCAGCCCGCCGTGCCGCTTGACCACCGCCTCGAAGAAGGCGGGAAGCTCCTGCGTCCGCGTGACGTCGAGGGCCATGCCCACGGCCTTCCCGCCCGCGGCGCAGATCTCTTCCGCCGCCTGTTCCACGACGCGTTGCCGCCGGCCGGCCAGGACGACCAGGGCCCCCGCCTGGGCCAGCCCGGCCGCCATCCCTTTGCCCAGCCCGGTGCCTCCGCCCGTGACCACCGCCACGCGCCCGCTGAGATCGAAGAGGTTGGTTCCCATACAGGCTCCTCCGGTCTGTTGAGCGATGCAGCCTCCCTGCACATACCAGTAAACCGAAAGGGCGTCCAGCACTTTCTGTCCCGGCCGTGCGAGCCGCTTCGGGGAGGGGGTGACCTTGTTCATTTTGCGATACAATTCACAATTCTGCTTGGCGGATTCGGCTTGAGCCTGTATATTCCTTTCGACGCGGACGCGAGGGAAGCCCTCTTCATCCTGTCCGCGTCACGACGGTCGGGATCTTGTGGAAACCCTCCCCCCTCCCCGCCACTTGGTCCCGGCCGTCGTGTTTTTCCTCCCCGCGAAGGAGTCGTGCCATGAAGGCCATCCGACTGCAGCAGCCCGGTGGACCCGAGCAGCTCCGCTACGAGGAGGTGCCGACGCCCGCGCCCGGCCCGGGCGAGGTCCTGATTCAACTCAAGGCGGCGGCGCTGAATCGCCGCGACGTCTGGATCCGGATGGGCATGCAGATGGCCGACCGCCTCCCCCTCATCCCCGGGTCGGACGGGGCGGGGCTGGTGGCCCAAGTCGGCGCCGGGGTCGGTCACGTGAAGGTGGGCGAAGCGGTGGTCATCAACCCCTCGCTGCAATGGGGGGATCGCGAGGATCGGCCCTCGCCGAGCTTCAAGATCCTGGGGGGCCCGGACCCCGGGACCTATGCCGAATTCATCGTCGTCCCGGCAGAGAACGTCTTCCTGAAGCCCTCGCCCCTCTCCTTCGAGGAGGCGGCGGCCATGCCCCTGGCCTCGCTCACGGCGTGGCGCGCGGTCATCACTCGCGGGCAGGTGCGCCCGGGCGACCGGGTGCTCGTCCTCGGCATCGGCGGAGGCGTGGCCACCTTCGCCCTGCAGATCGCGCGCCTGGCCGGAGCCACGGTGATCGTCACCTCCTCCAGCGAGGCCAAGCTCGAGCGGGCGCGGGAGCTGGGCGCGGACCTGGCCATCAACTACACGTCGGAGGACTGGGAGAAGATCGTGCTGGACCGGACCGGGGGCGGCGCGGACGTGGTCATTGACAGCGTGGGGAAGGAGACCTGGGGCAAGGCCCTGCGCGCCCTGCGCCCGGGCGGCCGGCTGGTCAGCTTCGGCGCGACGACGGGGCGCGAGACCCCGGTGGACATCCGCCACGTCTTCTGGAACCAGTTGAGCATCCTGGGGACCACCATGGGGAGCCCCCGGGAGTTCGCCGCCATGCTGCACCTGTACGAGGCCGGCCGGCTGAAGCCGGTCGTGGACAGCGTCTTCCCGTTGCGGGACGCCCCGGCCGCCCACGCGCGCATGGACGCGGGCCAGCAGTTCGGCAAGATCGTGCTGGTCCCGTAAGTCGGGCGGGTCCGCCCGCAGGAATCGGGTGTGGCCTGGTCCGGGCCTTCCTTTTCCCGAGGGTGCGGGTTGACCTTGACAGCGGACTGGGGAGGGAAAATACCAAGTACTGGCCTAGCCTGACAGAGGCAGAGGCCCCGAATCTGCCCGGGGGAGGGCCGGGGGACCTCACCCGGTAGAGGCCCCGCGGGCAGGGCGGGAAGGAGGCCTCCCGGCGTGCGGTTGGCGGTGCGGCCCTGTGGGGAGCGGTAAGCCCCAGAGGGCCGCTTCGCTTTCAGGGCGGGATGCCCGGGCCGTCTCATGCTGGCAGGACGCGCGATTGCGCCCCTCACCTTGGCCCGCTGGACCCTCGGCTTCACCGCTACGGCGTCGCAGGTGCTCATCCTCCGGGAGCTGTGCGTCGTCTTCCCCGGCAACGAACTCTTCCTGGGGGTCATGCTCGGCACCTGGCTCCTCCTCGGGGCGGCGGGGCAGGCCTGCTGGCGGAGGTGATGAAATACCCCGTGCAGGAGATCCACTACGCCGAGCAGGACCCGCTGGTCATCGAGCAGTTTCGACGGCTGCCCACGGCGCTGACGGAACGGGAGCTGGCCGACCCGAGGCTCCGGATCCACCTGCAGGAGGGACGGCGCTTCCTCAGGATTTCGGACGCCCGCTACGACGCGATCCTGATGAACCTGCCGGCGGCCTCGACGCTCAGCCTCAACCGCTACTACACGGTGGAGTTTTTCGGGCTGGCCAGGGCCCGGCTCCGCCATGGCGGGATCGTGGCGTTGCGATGGCCCGGCTCGGAGATGCTGCTCTCGCCCGAGATGCGGCAGCTCAACGCCCGGATCTACGGCTCGCTCAGGGCGGTCTTTCCCTCGGTGCGGATATTCATCGGGGATCAGAACATCTTCATTGCCTCGGGGGATCCAAGGGTCGGCTCCCTGGGGGCGGACGCCCTCGCGGAGCGCTGGCGGTCCCGAGGAATCCGGACGGCCCTGGTGCAGGAGCAGTACATCCGGTACAAGACCGACGCCGAACGCTTCCGTCCGCTGGAGCAAGAGATCGTCGCCGATGAGAACATCGGCTTGAACAGCGACCGCAATCCCCGGGGGTATACTGCTCCCCTGAGAGAGTGGACACGTTCGAGAGTGAGTGCGGAGGATGCAACACTGACCGAAGGAGGTGTCCAAGATGAAGGGGCGCAAGTGGACCGCCGAGGAGAAGCTCGCCATCGTGC
>JBBIQE010000024.1:0-31639 GCA_037442485.1 Methylomirabilis sp. (SeqCode) | reverse complement strand
GGACCTCCCCGCCGCAGCGCGCGCACCGCGCCGCCCCGCGCCGCGGCCAGCGCCCGCAACGCCCCCGGGCGAGAGGCCCCCGATCAGCCACCGCCCTCCACCTCCACCAGGTATCCGCGCCGGAGCATCCAGGCCGCCTCCGCCACGGAGATCGCCTCCACCACCTCCAGGGGGACGCGGGCGGCTTCCGCCACCTCCTCCGCCTCCTGGGCCGGATCCAGCGGCGCCGTCGGCGCCTCCGCCGAGGTCCGCTGCCGGTACCGGTACACCTCGCCCATCACCCGGTCCACCGTGGCCCGGTCCAGCTCCGTGGCGATGCAGATCTCGTGGTGCAGCTTCTCGATCATGACGTACAGGTCCACGATGGTGTGGCGCATCTCCCGGCCGCACCGCTCGCAGAACCAGAGGACGGGGTGGCCCACCTCGGGGGCGCCCACCGGCGGCACGGCCTCCGTGTCCCACACGACCTCGCTTCCGCAGGTCGTGCACTCCAGGAGGAAATCGGGAGGCATGCGTCCCGCCCACGCGGAACCGGGTCAGATCTCCAGGTCCGCCTCGCCGCCGGCCGCCGGCCGTGCCGCCCCCCGGCGCTGCCACAGGGAATACCCGAACGAGCACGCCGACAGCAGCAGCATGGCCCCGGACCACGGCCGGGTGAAAAACAGGGTCCAGTCGGAGCTGGTCATGATGGCCCGGATGAAGTTCACCTCGATCTGGTCGCCCAGGATCACCCCCAGGATCAGCGGCGCCAGCGGGAACCCGGTCTTGACCATCAGGTAGCCCAGGATCCCGAACAGGAAAAACGTCCAGACGTTTTCGATGATGTTGTTCAGCGCGTAGGAGCCGATGACGCAGAGGACCAGGATGATGGGGGCCAGGATGTGCAGCGGCAGCGCCACCACCCGCAAAGCGAAGCGCAGCCCCGCCCACTCGTACAGCAGGGTGAGGACGTGGGCCAGGAAGTAGGCCACGAACATCCCGTAGGCCACCTTGGCATTGGTGGTGACGAAGTACGGCCCGGGCTGGATCCCGTGGATGATCAGGGCGCCCAGCATGACGGCGGTGACGGCATCCCCCGGGATGCCGAAGGCCATCATGGTGATGAGGGAGCCGCCGATGTTGGCGTTGTTGGACGACTCCGTGGCGATGATCCCCTCGGGGATCCCGGTCCCGAACCGTTCGGGGTGGCGCGAGGCCTTCTTGGCCTGGTCATAGGCCAGGATGTTGGCCGCGCTGCCCCCCACGGCCGGGAGAATGCCGATCCACAGGCCGATGAGGGTGGAGCGGATCAGGTTCACGGGCTGCGCCAGGATCTCCCGGATGACGGCCAGGTGCGAGACGCGGAGCGTGGTGAGCCGCTCCAGCCGCGCCGTGCTCTGGCCCGCCCCCGCCTTCTCCACGTCGCGCATGATCTGGGAGAGGCCGAAGACGCCGATCAGGATGGGGAGGAAGGGAAAGCCGGTCCGGAGAAACTCCCACCCGAAGGTGAGCCGGGGCACGGCCATCATCGGATCGGACCCGATGGTGGTGACCAGCAGGCCGAAGGTCGCGGCGATCAGGCCCTTCACCAGCGACTGCTCCGACAGGCCGGCCACGATGCTGAGCGTCAGGATAAAGAGCGAGAAGTACTCCCACGGCCCGAAGGTCACCGCCAGCCGTGCGAGCTGGGTGGCCCCGATCACCAGCGGGACCCCGGCCAGGAGCCCCCCCAGGAACGAGGACCAGATCCCCAGCCACACGGCGCGCCCGGGCTCCCCCTTGCGGGCCATGGGGAACCCGTCGAAGGTGGTGGCGATGGCCGAGGGGGTCCCCGGGATGCCGATGAGGCAGGCCGAGACCAGCCCCCCCGACTCCCCGCCCACGTACACCCCCACCATCGTCGCCAGCCCCTGCACCGGGTCCATGCCGAAGGTGAAGGGCAGCGTGAGGATGATGGTCATGGTGATGGTGATCCCCGGGATGGCCCCGCCGATCAGCCCGGCGATGATCCCCAGGGACATGGACACGAAGGTCCTCGGTTCCAGGATGGCGCCGAGCGACCCGAGGAGCAGGTCCATGTCTCCCTCAGAACAGGAGGCCGCGAGGCAGGAACACGTGCAGGTATTTCTCGAACACCAGGTACGTCGCCAGGGCCGTGCCGATGGCCACGGCCGCCAGCCTGGGCAGCTCCCCCGCCCGGCGGGGCCCCAGGATCCAGCCGAGGCCCAGCACGAAGAGGAACGTGGCCGGCAGGTACCCGAGCAGGCTCAGGCCGATGACGTAGCCCCCGAAGAGGACGAAGCAGAGGAGCACCCGGCGGTCGTTGCGTGGCGGCGCGGCGGGTCGGCTCGCGCGCCCAGAGAACCCCCTCCGCGTCGCCACATCCTCCCCCACCAGCCAGAGGGCCAGCGCCGCCAGCAGGACCAGGATCACCCGGGGATAGACCGCAGGGCCGATGGGGACGAAGGGGGGGCTCGGCACGTTGCCGGCCTGCCAGTAGAGCACGCCGCAGAGCAGGAGCAGGCCCAGGCCGATCGCGGCGTCGCGTCCCATCGGGAATCCCTACTTGCGCTTGTAGCCCAGGGCCCGGGCGAGGTCGGCGTTGCTCTGGTCGTTCTGTTGCAGGAACTCGGCGTAGGCTTTGCGCCCCAGGAATTCGACGTCGGTCCCCTGCTTCCGCATGGCCTCGGCCACGGCCGGTTCCTTGGCCGCTTTCCCGCAAGCCTCCTCCAGCTTGGCCAGGACCGCCTCGGGCGTGCCCTTGGGCGCCAGGATCCCCCGGTTCACCGCGTACACGATGTTCAGCCCCAGCTCCTTCAGGGTGGGGACGTTCGGGACCTCGCCATGCCGCTTGGCCGTGGCGATGGCCAAAAGCTTCAGCTGCCCGGCCTTCACCTTATCGAGCTGGGTGAGGTTGGTCTCCCCCAACTCCACGTGCCCGCCGAGGAGCGCGGTCATGCGCGGGGCCGTGCCCTCGTAGCTCACGTACTTCCACTTCACGCCGGCCGCCTGCTCGATCATGGCCGGGAAGAAGTGGCTGGTGGATCCCAGCGTGGCGCCCACGGTGATCTCCCCGGGCCGCCTCTTGGCGTCCTCCAGCAGCTCCTTCATCGTGGACCACTTGGCCTTGCCGTAGGCGGCCAGGATGGAGGGGGTGGAGGTGATCCGGCAGACCGGCTCGAAGTCCCGGTAACTCACATCGGAGACGCCGGTGTAGTACGTGGTGTGGATGTAGTCGTGGGTCGAGTAGATGGTGTAGCCGTCGGGCGGCGCGTTCTTGGCCTCGCGGGCACCCACGGTCCCCGAGGCGCCGGTGATGTTGACCACCACGACGGGCTGCCCCAGGTGCTTCTCCATGGCGTTGGCCACCACGCGCTTGATGGCGTCGGTGTCGCCTCCGGCCGCCCAGGGGACGATCATCTTGATCGGCTTCTCCGGATAGGCCGCCCCCGCCGCCGCGGGCAGAGCCAGAAGAGCCACGGCCATGAGCAGCCCGCCGATCCCTCGCAGCCTCTCTGCACGCATCGCGTCTCCTCCTTTCTGGTACTGGCACCTGCCGACCGAGCCGCGGACCCGGCTGGCTGAGTCTATCCGCGACCCCCGCACGCGTCAAGGCATTCATCGGGCCCCGATCTCCGGCCGAGCCCGGGCGCCCCGCTTGAGGCGCGAACCTCGCGAGCGCAAGACGCCCAGGCAGGCCCGCGCTCAGCCGGAGATCGTGGCGGGCCCGCGCAACAGCGCCCACAACAGCATGGCGGCCAGGGCCGCCAGGGCCGCCCCGGTGCCGAAGGCGACGCTGGCACCGAAGGCCTGCCAGAGCCAGCCGGTCAGCAGGCTGGCGGGGAGCGCCGTGATCCCGATGGCCGTGTGGTACAGGCCATAGGCGCTGGCCCGCGCCTCGACCGGGGTGAGGTCGGCCACCAGGGCCTTCTCCACGCCCTCGGTCAGGCCGAAGTAGAGGCCATACACCAGAAACAGCGCCCAGGCCTGCCAGGCGCTCCCGGCCGCGGCGAAACCCGCATAGACCCCCGCGTAGGTGAGCCACCCGGCCAGGATCGCCCCTCGCCGGCCGAGCCGGTCGGACAGGATCCCGGCGCCGAGCGAGCTCGAGGACTTCACCACGTGCAGCGCCGCCCACAGCAGGGGGATGCCCGTCTCGGCGACGCCCGCCTCCCGGGCCCGCAGGAGGAGGAACGCATCGCTGCTGTTGCCGAGGGTGAAGAGCGTCACGATGCCGAGAAAACCCTTGAAGCGCCGATCGTAGGGCCGGAGGCTGAGGAGGGGCAGGCGATCCGGCGGCCCCAATGGGGGGGCCTCCCGCACGGCGACGACGAGCACGAGGACGCAGAGGGCCGCAGGGATGCTGGCCAGCCAGAAGATGGCGCGGAAGCTTCCCCCGACCAGGGGCAGGAGCAGAAACGCCAGGAGCGGCCCGACCACCGCCCCGAGATGGTCCATGGCCCGGTGAAAGCCGAAGGCCGCGCCCCGCGACTCCCGCGGGGTGGAGTCCGCGATGAGGGCATCCCGCGGCGAGGTTCGAATGCCCTTCCCGATCCGATCCAGGAACCGGATGCCCAGGACGTGGCCGGGGGCGGCCGCCAGGGCCATGAGCGGACGGGTGAGGGAGGACAGCCCGTAGCCCCAGGCGACCAGGGCCTTGCGCCGCCGCAGCCGATCCGAGAGCCAGCCCGAGACGAGCTTGAGCAGGCTGGCCGTGCTCTCCGCCACGCCCTCCACCAGCCCGACGAAGGCCGTCCCCGCCCCCAGCGTCCGCGTGAGAAACAGGGGCAGCAGCGGATAGACCATCTCGGTGCTGGCATCCGTGAGGAGCGAGACCACGCCCAGCGCCCGGACGTTGGGCGTGATGGCCGCCCCGAGCCCCCGCCCCTTGGCCAGCACCATCGGCTGCGCCGGATCGCTCACGCCGTACCCTCTCGGCCCGGGGTGGCACCCGGGCGCTCCACCAGTCGGGCGATCTCAGCTTGCTGCGTGCCCGCCATGGCTCTCGGCCCTCGACGTCGCAGTCTACTCCACTCCGGGCTCGGGTCAAGCGGTTTTGCCCGGGGTCGGCCATTCGGCGTCCACCCCGTCCTGAATTTCATTGCAAAGGGGGCAGAAAGCCGTTAGGCTATTTTTCCCGGTGGGCAGTGCAGTGGAGGCGGGACCATGCTGATCGCCATGCCGGGGGCTCCGGCAGCCCGCTCATGATCCAGTTCTTCCATGTCTACAAGAGCTACGGTCGGGACGTCGAAGCCCTCGTTGACATCAACCTCCACATCCAGAAGGGTGAGTTCGTTTTCATCGCCGGCCCCAGCGGCGCCGGCAAGACCACGCTGCTCCGCCTGATCTTCCGCGACGAGCTGCCCACCTCGGGCCAGATCCTGGTCAACGGCCGCAACGTCGTGAAGCTGCCCGAGCGGGGCATTGCGCCGCTGCGGCGCAGCATGGGTGTGATCTTCCAGGACTTCAAGCTCCTGCGGGACCGCTCGATCTTCGACAACCTGGCGCTGGTGTATCGGGTTCATGGGATCCCGGCCGCGGTGGGCAAGCGCAAGGCGGCCAACCTGCTCAAGCTGGTCGGGCTGAGCCACAAGCTGCAGATGACGCCGTACCGGCTCTCGGGGGGCGAGCAGCAGCGCGTCGCCATCGCCCGGGCCCTGATGAACGATCCCGTCCTGCTACTGGCGGACGAGCCCACGGGGGACCTGGACGCCGACCTGTCCGCGGACGTGATGCGGCTGCTCGCCGACATCCACGCCCGGGGGACCACGGTGGTGGTGGCGACCCACGACCTGGACATGGTGCGGGAGCTGCGGCGCCGCACCATCATCCTGAAGGGGGGCCGCGTCGTCGAGGAGCACCCTTGATGGAACGGCTCCGCTACATCCTGCAAGATGCCCTGGTGAACATCCGGCGCAGCGGCTGGAGCGGCCTGGCCTCCATCGCGACGATCGCCTTTTCCTTCGTTATCGTGGGCATCTTCCTCATCATCACCCGCAACCTGGGGGCCATGGTGAGCGAGTGGAAGGAGCAGTTCCAGGTCACCGTCTTCCTGGAGGATGGCATCACGCCGGAGCAGCTGACCCTGCTCAGGAAGCGCATCCAGAGCGAGCGGGCCGTCAAGTCCATGACCTACACCTCCAAGGAGGAGGCGCTGCAGAGCTTCAAGCGCGAGCTCCGGGGCCAGGAATCCCTCCTGGAGGGTCTCGGCGAGAACCCCATCCCGGCCTCGCTCCAGCTCCGGATCTACGAGGCGTACCAGACGCCCGAGGCGCTGCGGCAGTTCACCGCCTCGCTCACCCGCCTGGAGGGGGTCGAGGACGTCCAGTACGGCCAGGAGTGGGTGGACCGCTTGAGCGCGGCCGTCCGGATGCTCCGGCTCCTGGGGCTCACCGTGGGCCTGGCCCTGGGCCTGGCCTCGCTCCTGATCGTGAGCAACACGATCCGCCTGGCGGTGTACGCGCGGGCCGAGGAGATCGAGATCATGCGGCTGGTGGGCGCCACCCGGCTGCACATCCGGGCGCCCTTCCTCCTGGAGGGGATGATCCAGGGCGGGCTGGGGGCGGCGGCGGCCCTCGTGCTCCTCTTCGGGGCGTACCGGGCCACGCTGTGGCAGCTCCAGCTGACGCCGGGGCAGATCTTCGGCATGGGCGTGGGAAGCTTCCTCGATCCCCGCTGGGCGGCCGGGATGCTCCTGGCCGGGGCCGGCGTCGGCGCCTTCGGGTCCATGATCTCGGTGGGTCGCCTGCTCCGCGCCTGAGGGTCTGGCCGGAGCGGGCTGGAGGCTGAGGCCACTCGTGAGACATCGGCACCGGTTCTCCGGTCCTCCGGCCCTCCGGCTCACCCGACTGCTGCCGGTCCTGGCCTTGCTGCTCCTGCCGGCCGGCCCGTCCCGGGCGGCGACGGAGGGCAAGGCCCTCCGGGCCCAGGAGAGCCGCGAGCGGCTCAAGGAGGTCCAGCGGCAGCTCGGCCGCGAGCGCCAGAGGGCCAAGGCGGCGGGACAGAAAGAGGCGGCCCTGGCGCGGGAACTTCAGCGGCTGGACAGGGACCTCAGGCAGAAGGGCCAGCTCCTCCAGCAGCTGGAGGCGAAGCTGCGCGCGGGCGCGGCGCGGATCGCCGTGCTCTCCCGCGAGATCGGGACCACCGAGGCGCGCCTCCAGCAGAGCAAGAGCCTGCTCAAGCGGCGGCTGCGGGCCATCTACAAGCAGGGGCGCTTCGGGTACGTGCGCATGCTCCTCTCGGCCGACGATTTCTCGGCGGCCGGCCGCCGCCTCAAGTACCTGTCGGCCGTGGCGGCGCAGGACCAGCGCCTGATGCAGGGCTACCGCGCCGCGCTCGCCGAGCTGTCCCGGAAGCGGGCCGATCTGACCCGCTCCCAGGCCGAGGTGGCCGACGCCAGGGAGCAGGTCGCCACCACGCGGGGGCAGATCGCCGAGGAGCAGCGCAAGCGCCGGATCCTCCTGGCCAGCGTCCGGGAGGAGCGGGCGGGCTACCTCGCCAAGATCAAGGAGCTGGAGGCGAGCGCCAAGGACCTCCAGGCGCTCGTCGCACGGCTGCAGAGCGAGGAGGAGCGGCAGCGGCGCCCCGGTCGCGCCCCGGCGCGCCGCGAGGCCCCGGGCGGGAGGGAGGAGGCCCCGGATCTGCAGGAGGACGCCCGCTTCGCGCGGCTGAAGGGCAAACTGCCCTGGCCCGCGGCGGGCGCGCTCGCCTCCACCTTCGGGCGGCAGGAGCACCCTCGCTTCCGCACCGTGACGTTCAACCGCGGGATCGAGATCGCCGCGCCCGAGGGCAAGGACATCGTGGCGGTGGCGGAGGGGACGGTCATCTACGCCGACTGGTTCAAGGGGTACGGGCGCCTGATCATCCTGGATCACGGCGGGGGCTACTTCACGCTGTACGCCCACGCCTCCGAGATCCTGGTCCGGCCGGGCGAGGGCGTGGCGCGGGGGCAGGTGATCGGTCGGGTGGGAGACACCGGGTCGCTGGAGGGCCCGCAACTGTACTTCGAACTGCGCCACAAGGGAAAGCCGCAGGACCCCCTGGCCTGGCTCGAGCCCCGGACGCCCTGATCGCCGTCCCCGGCCCTGCGGTTTCGCCGCAGCGCGATCCCCGGATCGCGAGGTGGGCGCCGAGCGATCCCGCCCGGGCCGGCCGCCGGATCCGGCCCCGATTTTCCCCGTGAGGGAGGGTGATCACATGTTTGCCGTTCGGCACAGCGGGTGGTGGAAGGGCCTCGTCCTCGCCGGCACCCTGGTGCTCCTCGTCTTCACCGGCGGGGTGCAGCGCGGGGTGACGGCCGTCGAGGACACCTACGAGAAGCTCAAGGTCTTCACCGAGATCCTGTCGCTCGTCCAGAGCAACTACGTGGACGAGGTCAACTCCCGGGACCTGATCTACGGGGCGGTGAAGGGGATGCTGGAGACCCTGGATCCCCACAGCGCCTTCATGACGCCCGAGGCCTTCAAGGAGATGCAGGTCGAGACCCAGGGGAGCTTCGGCGGCCTCGGCATCGAGATCACGGTGAAGGACCGGATGCTGACCGTGGTGGCGCCCATTGACGGGACCCCGGCCGATCGCGCCGGCATCCAGCCGGGCGACCGGATCGTCAAGATCGAGGGCCAGCCCACCAAGGACATGACCCTGATGGACGCGGTCCGGAAGCTGCGCGGGCCCAAGGGATCCAAGGTGACCATCACCATCCTGCGCGGGACGTCCTCGGAGCCCATGGACGTCACGCTGGTCCGCGAGACCATCGAGGTCCACAGCGTCCGGAGCAAGGATCTGGGCGACGGCATCTTCTACGTCCGCATCACCTCGTTCCAGGAGAAGACCGCCAAGGACCTGGAGAAGGCGCTGGAACAGGCCCAGAGGGCCGGTGTCACCGCCCTGATCCTGGACCTCCGGAACGACCCGGGCGGCCTCTTGAACCAGGCCGTGGCGGTGAGCGACATGTTCCTGGACAAGGGCCAGCTCATCGTGTACACGCAGGGACGCCTCAAGAACCAGGACCTCCGCTTCACCGCCGAGCGCAGCAACGGCCTGCCCAAGTGGCCCATGGTGGTGCTCGTCAACGGCGGCTCGGCCAGCGCCTCGGAGATCGTGGCGGGCGCCCTGCAGGATTGGAAGCGGGCCGTGATCCTGGGCACCAAGACCTTCGGCAAGGGATCGGTCCAGACGGTGATCCCGCTCTCGGACGGCTCGGGCCTGCGCCTGACCACGGCCAAGTACTTCACCCCGCGCGGGCGGTCCATCCACGGCACCGGGATCATTCCGGACATCGTGGTCGAGCCGCCGCGGACCGAGGCGGCGGCCCAGCGGCAGAAGGAAGAGGAGGCGCGCCGCCTGGCGCCGGGCGAGCGTCCGCGCGAGCAGCGGATCGGCGAGCAGGAGGGCGAGGGGGTGGAGATCGGCCGGCGGGATGTGGCGGATGTTGCCAAGGACGTCCAGCTCCAGCGGGCCATCGAGATCCTGAAGGCGACCCGGATCCTGGAGAAGAGCAGCGGGAAGGGCGGCCCCGCCCCCCAGGCCGGGGCCAAGTCGGCCGGCTAGCTCAACAAGACAGTCTGGCAATCTGGCACCCCGGCGATCAGGAGTTCCAGGTTGCCAGCGTGCCGGAATGCCTAGGTGCCATCATGTTGGTTCTCGGCATCGAGACCTCCTGTGATGAGACGGCCGCGGCGGTCCTGGAGGACGGCCGCTGCATCCGGAGCAACGTGGTCGCCTCGCAGGTGGAGGTGCACGCCCCTTACGGCGGCATCGTCCCGGAGCTCGCGTCGCGCCGGCACCTCGAGCTGATCCAGCCCGTCCTGGACCGGGCCCTGGCGGACGCCGGCGTCGGCCTGGCGGAGGTCGCGGCGCTGGCCGTGACGGTGGGGCCGGGGCTGGTGGGATCGCTCCTCGTCGGGGTGTCGGTGGCCAAGGCCATCGCCTTCGCCCGGCGGCTCCCCCTGGTGGGGGTGAACCACCTGGAGGGTCACATCGCGGCCGCCTTCCTGGAATCCCCGACGCTCTCGTACCCCTTTTTGGCCCTGGTGGTGTCGGGAGGGCACACCCACCTGTACCACGTGCCGGCCGAGTGCGAGTACCGCCTGCTGGGCCGGACGCGGGACGATGCGGCCGGCGAGGCCTTCGACAAGGTCGCCAAGCTCCTGGGCCTCGGGTACCCCGGGGGCCCGGCCATCGAGCGCGAGGCCCGGGGTGGCGATCCCCACGCGATCCCGTTTCCCCGGGCCGTCATGAGCGACGGCAATTTGGACTTCAGCTTCAGCGGCCTCAAGACGGCGGTGCTGCACTACGTGAAGGGCCTGGGCAGGACAGGCGGGAGCCCGGGGCTGCCGCCCCCCGGCTCGCAGGAGCTGAAGGACATCTGCGCCAGCTTCCAGCAGGCGGCCGTAGACATGCTGGTGGAGCGGGTGATGCGCGCCGTCCGCGACCACGTCCCAGGGCAGGCCGGAGGCGTGGTCGCGGCCGGGGGCGTCGCCTGTAACGGCGCCCTGCGTCAGGCCCTCAAGGCCGAGGCGGAGGCCGAGGGGATCCGCCTGGTCATCCCCTCGCCGGCGCTCTGCACGGACAACGCGGCCATGATCGCCGCGGCCGGCGCCGTGCGCCTGCGGCGTGGCGAGCGGGCCGGCTGGGACCTCAACGCCCAGGCGAGCCTCCGGCTCGCCTGATCCCCCGAGTCACCCGTGACCCGACCCATTCTCACCTATGGCCATCCGGTCCTCCGCAGGGCGACCCGGCCCGTGGGCAACCTCGACGGGGACCTGGATCGCCTCATCGGCGACATGGTGGAGACGATGTACGCGGCCCCGGGGGTGGGTCTGGCCGCCAACCAGGTGGGAAGCCTGGATCGCGTCTTCGTGGCCAACCCGTCCGAGGATCGCGACCCCGCGAAGCTCCTGGTCCTGATCAACCCCGAACTCACCGAGGCCGAAGGCGAGATCGTGGCCGAGGAGGGCTGCCTGTCCATCCCGGATGTCCGGGAAGAGGTCCGGCGCGCCCGGCGGGTCCTGGTCCGGGGGCTGGACCGCGACGGGCGACCCGTCGAGATCGAGGCCGAGGGCCTCCTCGCCCGGATCTTCCAGCACGAGCTGGACCACCTGAACGGTATTCTCTTCGTGGATCGTCTCAGCCCCGCCAAGCGCGACATCCTGCTCCGCAAACTCCGGAAGAGCGCTCGCGCCAGATAGCCCCGCCCCGCCCCCCCTATCGCATCGGTACCTGGTACCGGAGAGGCGCCAAGTGCCCGCGATCATTGAGGCGACTCTTGACTTTTTCGCTCGGGGCAGGGCGAGGTTCCTCGAGCCACCTTCGGGCCGGGAGCAGGCGGTCGGCGAGCGGGGGGCAAAGGACCGACAGGGATGGACTGACAGGGATAGGGACAGGGACAGCAATCGAGCGAGCGCCTGGTGCCGGGCGCCGAGAACGGAGAGTCAGGCTCAGTCCGAGGTCCGAGGTCCCCGGTCATCGGTCGCGGATACGGGGCCGAGAGCGGAGAGCCGGAAGAGGCCGGGGTGCGGAGAACCGGGGAGAGGGCGGAACAAAGAAGGCGCTTCGCGCGATCGGTTATGCGCAATTGAACCAGGGCGAAATGGAAGCTGGGGAGTCGGGCGCCTCGCGGCCAAGCGGCGAACTTGATCTCGTCGTGGATCTCGGGCCAGCACGAGACTTGCTGGACCTTGCGGCCTTCACGCTGGCACCCGAGGATCAATCTCGGCTGCCGGGTGGGCGCCCTCACCGAGGCGGGCCCGAGCCCGTATCTCCGGAAGCGCATCCTGCGCGAAGCGCGACCGCTGTGAAGGATGCGTCGGCCTACCTCACGCATATCCGGCGCCATCGCCAGAATCGAGTCCAACCGCGGTCAAGGCCGGAAGCCCTTCTGCGCCAACACCATGGTCCGAGGACGCGGCCATACGCAACGCCGAGGGATCGGCGAAGCAGGAAAGCAAGTGCCAGCGGGGCTCAGCCAACGGCATCCACCGCATCCTTTGGCGGAGCATCACGGGACTTCGAAACGTGCTCATCCCGAGCGCTTCGATGTGGCCCTCGAAGTCGTTCGGCGCGTTGTTCAGAAACGACCTCCCACCCTCGAGCGCCGCGTCGGGGTCATGCGGAGCAGCATGCCCGCTCCCCACCCCCTCGCGTCGAACGCGCGTCAGCATTGGCCACTCATCTGTTTCGGGTGGCGAGACCTCCGCGCCCAGTATGAGGTGGGACCAGGCGCACTTCCGAAGCGAATGCGCCCACCCGGGCAGGCTGAAGTTCCGTCAGCCCTATTCGTGCAACGGCTCCAGACCTGGACCCCGAGAATGCCCCCTCTTCCGCCCCAATTCCTCCTTGACTTCAATGGCCTCGTAGGGTATTATCCCAAAACCCGAGTGACTTAGTGTACATAGGTTCAGCAGTGTCCAGTAATTTCTCCAATCCGCTGGGACCAAAGGCTTTGCCTGCAGCCCTTGGTCTGGCCATCCTCATAGTCGCCGCCCGCTGGGCACCGGTCCTGGGATTCTGGTGGGCCATGGGCCTCGGAATGGGTTTTGCCATCCAGCGGGGCAGGGTGTGCTTCGCCGCATCCTTCCGGGACCTGTTCATCAGCGGCAGGGGCGACCTGATGCGAGCCGTGCTCCTCGGCCTGATGGTCGCCACCACGGCCTATGCCGCCCTGATGGCCCGGATGGTGCCCGATCCCTCCTTTGGCGACCTGGCCCCGAAGGTTCATGTCTGGCCTCTCGGGTGGAACGTCCTCGTCGGGGGCCTCCTCTTCGGCGCGGGCATGGTCCTCGCCGGCGGCTGCGTCTCCGGCACCCTGTGGCGGATCGGTGAAGGGTACGTGGGGAGTCTCGTGGCCCTGGGCGGGATCCTGCTGGGCCTCGAGGCAGCGACGCTCTCCTGGAACTGGTGGTGGGAGAAGAGCATGTCCAGGGCCCCGCTGATCTGGCTCCCCCGCACGCTCGGCCACATGGGTGCCTGGATCGCCGTGATGGCAGCCCTGGCCGGTTCGTACCTCCTCACATACTGGTGGGAGGCCCGCCGGGCCGGGCCGGAGATCCGGTTCCCCGGCCAGCCCCCGCCGCCGCTCGTCACGTTCCAGGACCGCCTGCGCGCCGTGTGGAGCAGGCTGTTCGTCGAGGCCTGGCCCGCCTCGGCGGCTGCGGTGGCCCTGGCCGTCCTCAACGTGACCGCCCTGTCCTTCGATCACCCGCTGGGGGTCACGGGGGAGCTGTCGGCCTGGTCCTCCCGGCTCTTTGGCCTGCTGGGGGTCTCCCCAGGCCATCTCGAGGGCCTCGACCAGTTTTCGGGCTGCAATCTGGTGGATGCTCCCCCCGGCCTGCTCACCAACACCTTCGCGCTGGACGCCGGGCTGCTCTTCGGCGCCTTCGCCGCGTCGGCGCTGGCCTCCGAGTTCAAGATCAGGCTGCCCAGGCTGCCGGTCCGGTATCTCCAGTCGGTCGTGGGAGGGACCCTGATGGGCTACGGTGCCGGGATTGCCCTGGGGTGCACCATCGGCGCCTTCTTCTCGGCCATCCCCTCCCTGGGCCTGAACGGATGGCTGTTCGGTCTGGGCCTGCTGGGAGGCGCCTTTGCAGGCTCGCAGATCATCAGGCGGCTGGCCTGAAGAAAGGAGAAGAGGGGACGATGAGGCTGGATGTGCGCGGGGAGATATGTCCGTACCCCATGCTGCGAACCGTGGACGCCCTGGAGAAGCTGCCGGTGGACGAGGAGCTCGAGGTCCTGACCGACCATGCCCCGGCCCTCGGCACGATACCCTGGGAGGCCTCGAAGCGCGGCTACGCGGTGGAGGTGGAGCGAGTGCGAAGCGGCGAGTGGAAGCTGACCCTGCGCAAGGCCCAGGGCCCCCTGGACCCGCTCGCCATGGTGAGGGAGATCTCGCAGAAAGCGAATGTGGGAGGTTGATATGCGTCGCAGAGGATATTTCCCCCTGATTCTCTTCGGTCTCCTTGCCCTGCTGGCGACCGGCGCCGCCGCCTCGGCAGGCACGGCCGCTCCCTCGGCCAAGGGGTACGCCCGTCCCGAACTGCTGGCAGAGACGGACTGGCTGGAGCAGCACCTGAACGATGCGGACCTGAGGATCGTGGACCTCCGCTCCCAAGGGGCCTACGCGGCCGGCCACATCCCGGGCGCCGTCTGGCTCGACGGCTGGAAGCTGGACGACCCGGCGACCGGTTACGTGCCCAAACCCGAGAGCTTCGCCGCCCTGATGGGGGGCCTGGGCATCGGCGATGGCACCCGGGTGGTCGCCTACGACGATCAGGGGGGCCTGTGGGCCACGCGCCTGTGGTGGGCGCTCGACTACTACGGCCATACGAACACCGCGGTCCTCAACGGGGGCTGGAAGAAGTGGACCAAAGAGGGCCGCAGGACGGCCACGGAGGTCCCTGCCGCCCGACAGGCCACCTTCACCCCTAAGGTGAACGAGGCCGTCATCTGCGCCGTGGACTACGTGAAGGCCAATCTCAAGCGTCCCGACGTGGTGATCGTTGACGCGCGATCGCAGGCCGAGTACGCCGGCATGGACGTGAGGGCCAAGCGCGGGGGCCACATCCCGGGGGCCGTGAACATTGACTGGCAGCGCAACGTGACCGCCGACGATGTGAAGACCTTCAAGCCGGCCGCCGAACTCCTCAAGATGTACCAGGCCGCCGGCGTCACCCGGGACAAGAAGATCATCACCTACTGCCAGACGGGGGTCCGGGCCGCCCACGCCCTGTTCACCCTCCGCCTCCTCGGCTACGAGACGGTCCGGAACTACGACGGCTCGTGGGCCGAGTGGGGGAATTCCGCAGACCTGCCCATCGAGAAATGAGCCACCGGGCGGGGGAGGCGCCGGCCTCCCCCGCCCCGGCAAAGCGGCCGAGCCGCCTCCCCTCGCGGGAACGCATCGCCCGAACCCCCCAGCCTGTTTCCCCCTTCCCGGTTGGGAATTCTGCTTGACAGCCGCCCATGACGCGAGAGATGCTCGGCGCGGGCGAGTCGGGGGTCCTTGCGGGCCCGAGGCCCGCCGGGGGCGGGGGCCTCTCGCGCCCCCCGGGCCAAGAGCCATGCCCATCATCCGCGTGTGCCCGGCTCGGGCGGGGGCCCGGCTTTCTTCGCGCGACCCCGACGCAGGCAGGCACGACCGAGGAGGAGAGTCGATGAGAAAGCTGGCGGTGCTGTTGACGGTCCTGGTCCTGGCTCCCAGCGCCTATGCGCAGCCACCGGACCAGGCGCTCCTGTCCAAGGCCAAGGCCGAGGGGAAGGTGTCCTTCTACGCCAACATCACGGCCGTCGAGCCGGTCATGGAGGCGTTCGCGAAGAAGTACGGCGTCAAGGCGGAGTACACCCGTATCGCCTCGCCCAAGTTCGTCGCGACCGCGGTGACCGAGCACGCCGCGGGCAAGCTGATGGCCGATGTGCTCCAGTCGCCCATCCCCATCCTCGACATGCTGAAGGACAAGAACATCCTCGCCGCCTACCGCTCCCCCCTGGCGGCCCATTATCCGGAGTGGGCGCGCAAGGACGACAGGATCACGATCTTCGGCATCGAGTATGTCGCCCTGATCTACAACAAAGAGCTGGTGAAGCCCGCCGACGTGCCCAGGTCGTACGAAGATCTCGCCGACCCCAAGTGGCGCGGCAAGATCGTGATGGGCAACCCGACCTCCCACGCGACCACCATCGCCTGGCTGATCGGGCTGCGGGAGCACGTCTTCAAGTCCGACGAGGCCTGGATGAAGTTCGTCAAGGGGCTGGCGGCCAACAAGCCGATGTTCGTGGCCTCCTTCGGGCCCACCCCCGCCCCCATCGAGAGCGGCGAGAAGCTGATCGGCATCTCCATGCCGAAATACATCGTCACCAAGGCGCCCGCCCCGCTGGACTGGGCCCGGGTGAACCAGCCCCTGCTCGGCACGCCCCGCGGCATCGCCCTCGCCTCCTCCGCCCCGCACCCGAACGCCGCCAGGCTGTTCATGGACTACTGGCTCTCCAGGGAGGCCCAGCAAATGCTGGCCAAGGACGTCGGCGAGTACGTCCTCTACTCGGGCGTGTACCCGCCCATCCCCGGCATCGAGCAGGCCAGGGTCCTGCCGATCCGCGAGCTCACCGACGACGAGATCAAGAAGTGGGCGGCCGAGTTCAAGAAGATCTTCGAGGCCTCCTAGGCGCGGCGCCGCCCGTCGAATCCTGACCACGCTCGGGCCCCGGGACCTGCCCGGTCCCGGGGCCCGTTTGCCGTCCCGACATGGAAATCCGCATCAGCGACCTCAGCAAGAGCTACTTCTCGGACGGCAAGCGCATCGCGGCGCTGTCGGAGGTCAGCCTGACCATCCCCGGCAACCAGATCTTCACCCTGCTCGGCCCCAGCGGCTGCGGCAAGACCACCCTGCTCCGCTGCATCGTCGGGCTGGAGGCCCCGGACGCCGGCGAGATCGCCATCGGGGAGGAGGTCGTCTTCTCCCGCTCGAGGAACATCTTCGTGCCGCCCGAGCGGCGCGGCCTGAACATGGTGTTTCAGTCCTACGCCATCTGGCCGCACCTGACCGTGTTCGACAACGTGGCCTATCCGCTGCAGGTCCGGGGCCTGCCGAAGCCCGAGATCCGCCGGCGCGTCCAGGAGACGCTCAGGCTCGTGCAGCTCACGGGCCTGGAGGGCCGGCCGGCCACGCGGTTGAGCGGCGGGCAACAGCAGCGGGTGGCGCTGGCGCGAGCCCTGGTGGCGGAGCCCAAGGTCATCCTCTTCGACGAGCCGCTGAGCAACCTGGACGCCAAGCTGCGCGAGGAGACGCGCAAGGAGCTGCGCCAGTTCCTCACCACGCTCAGGATCACGGCGATCTACGTGACCCACGACCGCCTCGAGGCCCTGTCCCTCTCGGACACCATCGCCGTCATGAAGGACGGCCGCATCGTGGAGGTCGGGACACCCAGGCAGATCTACTTCGACTCGGATCGCCGGTTCGTGGCGGACTTCATCGGCCGCGCCAACCTCATCGAGGGGAAGGTGTCGGCCGTCTCGGGCACCCACACCCTCGTGGAGTCGGCCATCGGCGCCATCGCCTGTCGCAAGGAGGCGGGCCTCCCGGCGGGCGCCGCCGTGGCCGTGTGCATCCGGCCGGAGTTCATCCGGATCCTCGGCGGGGACCCGGGCCGACGGCCCAACGTCTTCCGGGGGCGCGTGGCCTCCCTCCTCTTCGTGGGAGAGGCCTGCGAGGCCGAGATCCGGATCGGCGACACGACGCTCACCGCGCGCCTCGAGGCGACCGCCGGCCTCCGGGAGGGCGACGAGGTCCTCCTCCACGTCGATCCCGCCCACTGCATGGTCCTTTCGGCGTGACGGGCAGGGGTCATGCACGCGAGACACCCCATCCTCACCTCGAGCCTCATCGCCCTGGTGGGGTTCCTGACCGTCTGCCCCGTCTTCATGCTGGTGCTGGGAAGCTTTTCCGAGGGCCTGGGGACCCTCGGGCGCCTCACCCTGGCCAAGTACCTCCGGGCCTACACCGACCCCGCCTTGGCCGACATTCTCTGGAACACCGCCGTCTTCACCGTCGGTTCGGCCCTGGTGGCGACGGGCCTCGCCCTGTTCCTGGCCTACCTCAACACCCGGACGAACATCCCGTGCAAGTCCCTGTTCGGGATCATCTCCATCATCCCGATGATGATCCCCCACATCCTGTTCGCCGTGAGCTGGCTGCTCCTCCTGAACCCGAGCAACGGCATCATCAACCTGCTCCTGAGGCAGCTGTTCGGGCTCGATCGGTCCCCCTTCAACATCTACTCCCTGCCGGGCATGATCCTGGTCGAGGGGCTGCTCGATCTGCCCATCGCCTACCTGGTCCTGGCGCCGGCCATGGCCGCTTTCGATGTCTCGCTGGAAGAGTCCTCCCGGGTCTGCGGCGCCACGACCCTGCGGACGCTCCGAAGAATCACCCTGCCCGTCCTCCGGCCGGCGATCCTCGCCTCGGTCACCCTCGTCATCGTGCGCAGCCTGGCCTCCTTCGCCGTGCCGTCCGTCCTGGGCCTCCCCGGCCGGATCTATGTCCTGGCCACCCACATCTACCTGATCGTGGCCACCGGCTTCGCCCCCGATTACGGCCTGGCGGCGGCCGTGGGCATGAGCGTCCTGGCCGTCTCCGTCTCGCTGGTTTACCTCTACCGCCACCTCACCGCCGAGGGCGAGCGGTTCGTCACCGTGAGTGGCCGCGGCTACCGCCCCATCAGGATCGACCTCAAGGGCTGGCGGTATCCGCTCTTCGCGGCCGTCGCCTTCCTCTCCTTCCTCCTGATCCTCCTGCCCGTCCTGGTCCTGGTGTACACCTCGCTTACGCCCTACAGCATGGTGCCGAGCCGCCGGGCCCTGGCCCTGATGAGCTGGAGGCACTGGAGGGAGGTCCTCCGCGACCCCATCTCGCTGCTCTCGCTGAAGAACAGCCTGTTCCTGGGCGTGGCGGGGGCGACCCTCGGCGTTTTGCTCTCCCTCGGCGTCTGCTACACGATCGTGAAGGTCAGGACCGCCGCGGCCGGCGTGCTGGAGTCCCTGAGCTTCCTCTCCTTCTCCTTCCCGGGGATCGTGATCGGCATCGGCTTCATGTGGTTTTTCGTCCGGACCCCCCTCTACGCCACCATCTGGGCGCTGCTCATCGGCTACATCGCCACCTACCTGCCCTATGGGCTCCGCCCGCTGACGAGCGCCTTCATCCAGATCCACAGCCACCTGGAGGAGTCCTCCCGGGTCTGCGGCGCCGGGACCCTGTACACCCTGCGCCGCATCGTCATCCCTCTCCTCATGCCGGGCATCCTCTCGGGCTGGATCCTCATGGCCACCATGTTCGTCCGCGAGTTGTCCCTCTCGGTCGTGCTCTCGCGCCCGGGGACCGAGGTGCTGGCCGTGCAGATCCTCCGCTTCGCCGAGGACGGGCTCTGGGGACGGCTGTCCGCCCTGGGCATCCTGATGATCGGGATCTCCACCGCCCTGGTGGTCGCGGCCTCCCTGATCGGGGGGAAGCTGACGAAGGTCGAGGCGCCCGGGTAACGGCCGGGCCGCGCCCCCTTCGCGGGGCGAGGGCATTGCCGCCGAAGAGCCGAGCGCGCCGAAGGGAACCGCGAATGTCGTGATCGGCGCCGCGGGCCTCCGTGCCGCCTGCCATCTCGCCGCGAGGCATCGGGTCAGAGACGTCGTCCCGGTGGAGGAGCGGACGCCCCTCTCCCTCGCCAGCGCCAACTCCGCCCCGTGCCACCGGGGCTCGTGGCCGGGGCCGGGCAGTGCCCTGCTCGGCCTGATGAACCGGAGCCGTGATCCCCGGGAGGGCCTGACCGAGGGAGCGGCAACGCCTTCCGCAGGAATCGGCGGGGGTGCCTGTACGCCACGGCCGATCCGGCCCCCATCGGCCGGCTGCATCGCGCGGCGCTGCGGGTGGTTGCGGGATCAGCCACTGGGGAGGTGCCCCCCGGGCGGGCGCGGGAGCGTGGGGTCCAGTTCGTGCAGTCGCGGCTCGAAGGCCTGGCGGCGAAGAGGGGACGGGCCCAAGCAGCTCGCCTGCGCCACGGGAATGCCATCCCGACCGACCGCTTCGTCAGCGCCGCCGGCCCCTTCCGAAACGGGGTCGGCGCGATGCTCGGCGCGGAACTGCCTACCCACGCGGTACCAGGATCCCGGGTACGGGTGGCTCCTCCAGAGCTGGGAGGAGACCGGCCAGCCCCGAGGCGCCGCGCGGGGATCGTCCTTCCCGGGGGGATCCCTGCGGAGGGTCGTGGCCCCGGGCGGAGATCCTACGGCTGCGCGGGCTGGGACTGGGCGTGCAGGTCCTTGGGCTGCATCAGGACCTGGATGAAGGCGTTCTTGCGAAGGTTGGCCAGCCACTCCTTCCGCTTGGCCTCGAACTTCTCCTGGAACAGCTGATCCCGGATGGCCTCCCGCACCTCGGCGAAGGGGGTCACGGACTCCGCCTGGACCCGCTCCACCTTGATCACGTGGTAGCCCGCCTCCGTCCGGATGACCGGGCTCACCCCGCCCGCCGGCAGCTCGAAGGCCGCGGCCTCGATCGCCGGGGCCAGCTCGCCCCGGTGGACGGTGATCAGCTCGCCCCCCGACTCGGCCGAGGAGGGGTCGGTGTACTGCCGGGCCACCTGGGCGAAGTCCGCCCCCTCCACGATCTTGGCCCGTGCCGCCTCGGCCCGGGCGCGGACCGCCGCCTCGTCCGCCCCCGGCGGGATGGGGAAGAGGATGTGGCGGATCTCGGCCTGGGGGACGCGCCGGTACTTGTCCTGGTGCGCCTGGTAGTACTGCGCCAGCTCGTCCTCGCCCAGGATGATGGCCGAGCGGACCTGCCGAGCCAGGAGCCGCCCGATGGCCAGCCGCTCCCCGATGCTGCGGCGCACCTGCTCCAGGGTGAGCCCCTCGGCCTTGAGCAGGGCCCGGAACTGGGCCTCGTCGGTCACGTTGTTGGTCCGCTTCAGCTCCTCGAGGGCCTCCTGGATCTCGGCCTCGGAGGGCAGCATCCCCTCGCGCTTGGCCGCCTGGTACATCAACCGGCGATCGATCAGGTCATCCAGCAGCCGCTTCTCCACCTCTTCCAGGCGCCGCTCCCGCTCCGCCCCGACGAAATCCTGGAAGATCTTCCGGACGACCGGCTGCCCCTCCTCCTGCACCTCGCTCAGCGTGAGCGCCTCCTCGTTCACCACGGCCACCACGCGATCCAGCACCATGCCGGGGGGTTCCCGCTCGGGCTGGCCGGCCCCCTTGCCAGTCTGGGCTGGCGCGGGGCTCGCCGCGCTCGCCAGCCAGAGGAGGGTCAGGGCTACCCGCAGGCCTCGTGTCCGCGCGCGCCCGATCCGCCTCACGGTTTGGCCCCGCCCTTCCCGTCCCCGGCCCCCGCGCCGCCGCCCGGTGGCGCGGCCGGCGCCTGACCGCCCACGGGCAGCAGGGATTCGTCCCGGGTGATTGTGGCCGCGGCCTCCAGGCCCTTGATCCACTCCTGGAACCGCTGGGCCTGCCGCTCCTCCGTCAGGCGCCGCCGCAACTGCTCCTTCACCTGCTCGTAGGCGAGCGGCTGGCCCTTCTTCCGATCCACCAGCTTCAGGATGTGGAAGCCGAAGGGGCTCCGCACGATCCCGCTCACCTCCCCCGGCTTCAGGTCGAAGGCGACCCTGGCGAACTCGGGAAACATCTGCTCCCGCTTGAGATAGTCCAGGTCGCCCCCCTTGGCCGCCGAGGCCGTATCCTTCGACAGCGCCCGCGCCAGGTCCTCGAAGCGCTCGTTCTTGGCCAGCCGCGCCTGCACCGCCCCGGCCTCCTCCTCGGTCCCCACCAGGATGTGGCGGACGCGGACCGCATCGCCCGAGAACTCCTCGGGGTGGCTCTTGAAGTACGCCTCGAGATCGCTGTCCGCCAGCTTGACCTTGGCGCCCACCTCCTCCTGGAGCAGGGCGCGGACCATCAGCTCGCGCCGGAGGGCCGCCACCTGCTCCGCGATCTCGGGCCGCTCCCCCAGCTTCTGCTTCTCCGCCTCCTGCACCAGAAGCTCCCGGCGGACCAGTCGCTCCAGGAACTGCTTCTGCCCCTCCTTGCTGGCGAGATACAGCTGCATCTGCTGCGGGGCGCGCCGGATTTCCTGGCGCAGTTCCCGCTCCAGGTCGGCGGTCGTGTAGGCCTTGTCGTTCACCTTGAGGACCACGGGGCCCTGGCTCTCCCTGCCGCCCTTGCCGCACGCGGCCAGGGCCAGCAGGCACCCGGCGGCCAGCAGGGAACGGCTCCATCGCATGCTGTGCACGTGCCACTCCTTCCACCTGCGGGGTCGTGAGGAACGCTGCCTCCCGTCAACATCGGGGGACCGTAGCACCGGCACGGAGTCTTTGCAAGAGGTTTCTGGCCGCTTCCACCCGCGCCTCGGGCCCCGCCCCCGGCGGGAGGCGGTACTCCAGCGCATCCCCCGGCAGATACCTGAGGCGCCCCCGCTCCGACCGCACCAGGGCCACGATGGTCTCGGGGCGGACCGGGGGCTCCGGCGCGAAGCTCACCCGGATGGCCTCGCGGCGCGCGTCAATCTCCCGCACCTTCAGGGCCCGGGCCTGGATCTTGAGATCCATCACCGTGAGGAGCCACCGCGCCTCCGGGGGCAGCGGCCCGAACCGGTCCTGCAGCTCCGCGGCGAAGTCCTGGAGCCGCTCGGCATCCGGCAGGGCGGCCAGGCGCTTGTACAGGTTCAGCCGCAGCGTGGGATCGGGGACGTAGCCCTCGGGGAGGAACCCCTCGGCCCGGAGGCGTATGACCGGGTCCACGACCGCCTCCACCGGCTCGCCCTTCAGCTCGCGGATCGCCTCCTGGATGAGCTGGGTGTACAGGTCGTAGCCCACGGCCGCGATGTGGCCCGACTGCTCTGCCCCCAGGAGGTTCCCGGCCCCCCGGATCTCGAGGTCCCGCGCCGCGATCTTGAAACCCGAGCCGAGCTCGCTGAGTTCCGCGATGACCTGCAGCCGCCGCCGCGCCACCTCGGTCATGCCGCCCTCGGCCGGCACCAGCAGATAGGCGTAGGCCCGGTAGCGGTCCCGCCCCACCCGGCCGCGCAGCTGGTAGAGCTGCGCCAGCCCCAGCGTGTCCGCCCGGTCAATGATGATGGTGTTGGCCGAGGGCACGTCCAGCCCCGACTCGATGATGGTCGTGCAGAGCAGGACGTCCACCTTCTTCAGGTAGAAGTCCACCATGATCCGCTCCAGCGTGGCCTCGCTCTGCTGCCCGTGGGCCACGGCGATCCGGGCCTCGGGGACCAGGCGCCGGAGCTCCCGGGCCACGCTGTGGATGCTCTCCACGCGGTTGTGGACGAAGAAGACCTGGCCGCCCCGGTGAAGCTCCCGCCGGATGGCCTCGACGATGACCTGCGGGTCGTGGGGCGTGACATAGGTGCGGATAGCCAGCCGCTCCTCCGGCGGGGTCTCGATGATGCTCACGTCCCGCACCCCCAGCATGGCCATGTGCAGCGTCCGCGGGATGGGTGTGGCGGTGAGGGTGAGGACGTCCACCTCGCGCTTGAGCCGCTTCAGCGCCTCCTTGGCCGCCACGCCGAAGCGCTGCTCCTCGTCCACCACCAGCAGGCCCAGGGCGTGGAACCGGACGTCCTTCTGGAGGAGGCGGTGGGTCCCGATCACGATGTCCACGCTGCCCTCGTGAAGGCCCTGGAGCACCTGCCGCTGCTCGGGCGCCGGCCGGAACCGCGACAGGAGCTCCACCCGCACGGGGAAGTTGGCGAAGCGCGCGCTGAAGGTCTGGTAGTGCTGGAGGGCGAGGACCGTGGTGGGGACCAGGACCGCCACCTGCTTGCCGTCCATGACCGCCTTGAAGGCCGCGCGCAGCGCCACCTCGGTCTTCCCGTACCCCACATCGCCGCACACCAGCCGGTCCATGGGCCGCGGCGCCTCCATGTCCCGCTTCACGTCCCGGATGGCCTGGAGCTGGTCGGGCGTCTCCTCGTAGGGAAAGGCCGCCTCGAACTCCTTCTGCCAGGGGCTGTCGGCCGCGAAGGCGTGGCCGGGCAGGACCTGGCGGGCCGCGTACAGCTTGAGCAGCTCCCCGGCCATCTCGCGGACGCTCTTCCGCACCCGCTCCTTGGCCTTGGCCCAGGAGGTGCCGCCCAGCCGATCCAGCGTCGGCGCGCCCCCGCCATCCCCGCCCACGTACCGCTGGACCAGGTGCAGCTTGGAGACGGGAACGTAGAGTTTATCGCTGCCGGCGTACTGCAGGTGGAGGAAGTCCCCCTCCTGCCCGCCCACGGCGAGCTGCTCCAGCCCCAGGTACCGGGCGATGCCGTGGTCCACGTGCACGACGTAATCCCCGGCCTTGAGATCGGCGAAGGAGGTGAAGGGCAGGGCCTCCTTCACGGGCGCCCGCCGGCGCGGCAGGGCCCGGGCGCCGAAGATCTCGGCCTCGGTGACCAGGCTGAGGGCGAGCGGCGCGATCCGGAATCCGCCGCTCAGGCTGCCGGTCCAGAGGGCGATCCCCCCCGGCTCGGGGATCTCGCGGCCCGGGCGGGCCCCGAGATCGTGGTCCCGCAGGATCTCCTGGATGCGGCGGCCCTGGGCCTCGCTCCGCGCCACCAGGGTGACCCGCTCGCCCCGCCGCCGCCACGCCGAGAGGTCCTCGAGGAAGGCGGGGATGCGGCCCTGGTAGCCCTCCATGCTGCCGACCGGCAGGTGCAGGGTCCCTGCGCCCTCCGCCCCGGGCAGCGGCGGAAAGGGCGAGAGCGCGATGGCCGGATGCGCCCGCGCCGCCTCGCGAAACTCCGCCCAGGTGGCCCACCGGTCGCAAAGCGGCGGGAAGAGCGGGCTGAGGTCCGGCTCGCGGCCGGCCGCCGCCTCGGCCTCTTCCAGGACGGCGGCGCCGCGCTCCGCCAGGGCCGCCGGCTCGTCCCACACGATCAGCGCCTCCGGGGGCAGGTAGGCCAGGATGGTGGTGCAATCGGCGAGCAGGTACGGCAGGAAGGCGTCCCATTCCATGATGGGCCGCCGGTCTGTGAGGGCCTGGAGGAGCGCCGGCGGGACCGGGACGCCCTGCCGGCGGGCCGCCTCCCGCAGGTGCCGTTCTGCCGAGGCCACCGCGGACTCGCTGAGCGGGGCCTCGGTGAGGGGCAGGATCGTCACGCTGTCCTCCGCCCCCAGGGACCGCTGCGTCTCGGGATCGAATCGCCGCAGGGAGGTGATCTCGTCCCCGAAGAACTCGATCCGCACCGGGTGCGCGGCCTGGGGCGGGAAGCAGTCCAGGATGCCGCCCCGGAGGGCGAACTCTCCCGGCTCGGTCACCTGACCGACGCTGCGGTATCCCGCGGCCACCAGGACGCGGAGCAGCTCGTCGCGGGGGACGATCCGCTGCGGATAGAGGCTGAGCGCGGCCGCGGCCAGGGCCGCGGGCCCGAGCGTCCGGGGGAGGGCCGCGGCCACCGACGCCACCAGGACGGCAACCTCACCGGTGGCCAGCCGGTGCAGGGCCTGCACCCGCCCCGCCCGGGCCTCAGGGTCGGCCTCGCGCTCGGGCAGGAGGGCCACGCTGCCCCCCAGGAAGAACGCCAGGTCGGCCGCCAGCGTCGCCGCCACCTCCTCGGTCCGGCAGAGCACGAGCAGGCTCCGGTGAAGTCCCGCCTGGCACGCCGCCAGGGCCAGGGCGCGCGCGGCCCCCCGCAGGCCGTGCAGGCGCACCTCACCGCCCGGCGCGAGATCCTCGAAGAGGTCCGCCAGGTGCAGTTCACGCCAGAAAAACTGCGGCAGCATGCTCCGAAGAGAAGCCCGTCAGCCCCGGGCAGAACAGGGGCTGCGGCCACAGGGAATTCAGGGGCTAGAAGGTTCGCGGCGGGCTTTCCGGGGCTGCGGGCTGAGAACCGACGGCTCACGGCCCGCAGCGGAACTTATCCGGCGAATCAGCTCCGAGGTGGAGGCGCCGCGCACGTAGGCGAGGCTCCGCACTTCCCCCCCGGAGGCTCGCACGAAGTCGGCGCCGACGATGCGCTCCACGGGCCAGTCGCCGCCTTTGACCAGCACATCGGGCCGCACCGCCCGGATCACCCGGGCCGGGTCCGGCTCGTCGAAGATGACGACCAGATCCACCGCCGCCAGGGCCGCCAGCACCTCGGCCCGCTCCGGCGCGGGGACCACGGGGCGCCCGGCCCCCTTGAGACGGCGCACGGAGGCGTCGCCGTTCACGGCCACCAGCAGCAGGTCCCCGAGGGCGCGCGCTTGCTCCAGGTAGCGCGTGTGCCCCCAGTGCAGCAGGTCGAAGCAGCCGTTGGTGAAGACCACGCGCTTGCCCGCGGCCTGCGCCCGCCGCACGGCCCGCACCGCCGCCTGCAACGATTTGACCTTGCTTGCCGCCCGCAAGATCATCGCCATCCGCCAAACGAACGATAGCGATGTGCAGCCGTTTCGGATCTCGGATTTCGGATTTTCAATCCGACAGCCGAAATCGCTCGCTGTCCCCTTGTGCAACCCCCTCGCTTCCCCTCCCCCGCGGCGGGAAGAGGGAATCAGTAAGGGTGGGGGGCTCGGCCCGCGGCTCGCGGCTCGCCTCCCTCCGATTCCTCGATCAGCGCCGCCGCCAGCAGCGGCACCAGGAGTTCATGGTGGCCGGTCAGGGCGTATCCCTCTCCCCCCTGGGCCACCGGGCGGCGGAGGACGTTCTGCGTGGGCCGGTAGTGCTGGATGAAGTCCAGGTTCACCGTGGTGAAGTCCCGGACGCGGTGGCCGAGATTCCGCGCCAGCGTGAGCGCCTTCAGGAACACCTCGGGCAGGAGCACCGCCGAGCCGACGTTGAGATAGACCCCGCCGTCGCCGAGATCGGCCACGACCGCCGCCAGCAAGCGGAAGTCCCGCTGCGTCGCCTCGCCGACCACCGCGCCGTCGCAGCTCGGGTGCATGTGCAGGATGTCCGTCCCCAGCGCCACATGGACCGTGCAGGGCAGATCCAGCCGGGCGCAGGCCGCGAAGAGGCTGTGCGGCAGATGCGGCGGCCTGGCCGCCGCCAGCCACTCGCCCAGCGCCCGGCCGAAGCCCAGGCCGCGCCGCACCCCGTCCGCCACCGCCTCATTGATGATCCGGCCGGTCTCCTCGGCCATGCCGAACTCCCCCTCGGAAAGCTGCGCCTCCACCTCCTCCGAGGTAAAGCCGGCGTAGCAGAGCTCGAAGTCGTGCACGGCGCAGGCCCCGTTCATGGCCAGGGCCGTCACCAGCCCCCGCTCCAGGAGGTCCACCAGGATGGGCGAGAGCCCCACCTTGATGACGTGCGCCCCCATCCCCAGGATCACGGGTTTGCCGCGGCGGCGCGCCTCGAGGATGGCCGCCACCACCCGCCGCAGGCTCTGCACCGCGAGGTGGTTGGGCAGCCAATCCAGGTAGCGCCGGAGCGTCCCGCCTGCCTGCCAGGCCCGCGCCGCGTCGGCCACGGACACCTTGCTCGGCCGCGTGGCGAGCGGGTAGGTCCTCACCCCCCGGGGATCCAGCGGCTCATACCGCTTGCCCATGACCCTCCATCCCTCTCGGCCCTCGGCTCTCGGCTCGGCGCTCGCTCCAGCACCAACACCCGGGGCCTCTCCCCCGCCTATTGCGGATTTCGGCTTGCGGATTTTTCAAATTCGAAATTCGACCTTCGAAAGTGGTCTTGCATGCCTCCCCGTGGCCCGCCTCGCGGCGCCCTGCCTTCCCTCCTCCGCCTTGTGCCTACGGCATCCCCCGCCGCAGCCGCTCCACCTGCTCCCTGATCGCCAGGAGCTGGACCGCGACCTTGATCTCCTCTTCCAGGCGGCCGCGGGAGCTGCATTCGACCTCTCCCAGCGACCGGTCGGACACCAGCGGCGCATCCGTATAGCGCTCGGCCCGGAAGAAGGCCTCCACCCTGAGGCCCGTCTCGGTCCGTCGCATGGGGACGAGCGTCAGGGTGAGCCGCGCCTGCTTGGCGCGGAAGGCCTGCCCCAGCGCCGGTCGGCCGCAGGTGGCGTAGCGATCCTCCTGCTCGGTGACAAAGACGGTCGCCGCATACTCCGGATTGATGGTCAGCCAGCCGGTCTCGATGATCCCGGCCTCGCGATCGGCCGTCCGGATGTCATAACCGCGCTCGGTGAGCGTCCGGATGGCCGCCGCCCAGGCTTGGGAGAAGCTCGCCTCCAGGCGCCGGAAATCCTGGGGCGGGCGCCTGACGGGCGGGATGCCCCCGCAGGAGGCCAGCAGCCCCGCCCAGACCGCGGCCAGCGCGAACGCTCGCATCCCCACGTCCCGGTCGCAGCTTCCTTCCCCGTGCCAGGTCGTGACTCTAGCATAGCCTCCAAGCCCAGTCAAAACCCCCGCGCGCCGCGGCGCAGGGATGTCAGATCGAGGGTGGCGGATTGCAGATCTGAGGAGGGCCGAAGGATTCGAGGAAAGCCGCCGCGCCCGGCGAGCACAGTCTGGAGTCATCAATCGGGCTTGACGGGACGGTGAATGACCACCTGATGGGGATACGGGATCTCGATGCCCTCGCGATCGAAGCGGGACTTGATGCGTCGGCGAAGCTCGCGGGCCACGTCCCACTGCTTCAAGGGGAGGGTCTTGATGAGCATCCGGATGGTGACCTGGGAGTTGGCCAGCGCCTCGACCCCCAGGACCTGGGGTGGCTCCAGCACGAACTTGCCGAAGGCCTCGTCCTCGACCAGCGACCGGCCCACCTCGGCCAGCACGGCGATGGCGCGGTCCACGTCCTCCTGGTACCCCACGCCGACCTCCAGGACCACCCGGGACCACTCCTTGGTCAGGTTGCTCGCCACCTTGATCTCCCCGTTGGGGATGAAGTGGACGGCGCCCTGGAGGTCGCGGACGACGGTCGTCCGGAGCGTCATCCGCTCCACCTGGCCGCTCACGCCGGCGGCCTGGATGACATCGCCCACGTGGAACTGGTCGTCCAGCAGGATGAAGAAGCCCGCGATCACGTCCTTGATCAGGCTCTGGGCGCCCAGGCCGATGGCCAGGCCCGCCACGCCCGCCCCGGCGAGCAGCGGCGTGATGTCCAGCCCGATCTCGCGCAGGGCCGTCATCACCGCGATGATCAGGACCAGGCTGGTCCCCACCGTCCGGAGAAGGCTGGCCAGCGTCCGCGCCCGCTTCTCCCGCTCGCTGATGACGGCCGGCTCGCCGGTCGCCATCAGGCGCGGAATCCGCTCCGCCACCGCCCGCAGCAGGCGGATCAGCAGGGCGCTCCCCACCGCGATCACCAGGATCCGCAGGCCGCTGGTTTTGAGCCAGAACAGGATCTCGCCGAACTCGTTCCGCATGGTGGACACCACTCCATTGTGTCCGGTGTATCGTGAAACATTACCCGCGATGGTCACGCGATGTCAAGCCGCGCGGCCAGGGCTCACAAGCTGCGCACCTGCTTCCAGGATGCGCGCGCGGGTGCAAGCTCCCGGAGGCCGATCCGGGCCCGAAAGCCATTGACAGGCAGGCTGCCCCCTCAGTAGACTCACGGTCGCATTCTTGCCGGGGACGGCCGGCAAGCCTCCGCAGCATCATGACGATGGTCGCCGCGTTGCTCCTTCCGATCCTGTCGCACAGGTCAGTCCGGCGACCGATATCCCGAATCGCGTCTAACTCGCCTCTCCCCCCGTACTGGGGTCTGACAGGCCACGTCCCCGCCGGTCGGACGATCCCGCGAATCGTGCCCGTATCCGTCTGCAGGACCGATGGAGATCAGAGTACGGAAGCGAAGAACCCATCCCCTTATTGAGCGAAGGCCGGATCGGGAGCGCCAAGGCTCATCGCTCCCATGGCGTGGCCGTGGAGGATCTCTGATGCCTCTTCCGGCTTCAGGCCTGCGCGTCCGCCTGCTACTCCTGGTCCTTCTGGCCATCCTGCCCGCCTTCGCGCTGATCCTCTATGCGGGCCGGGAGGAGCGGCATCGGCGGGCGACCGAGGTGGAGGAGGAGGCGCTGCGGCTGGCACGGCTCGTTTCGGTCGAGTACAAGCATCTGGTTGACGGAACCCGCGAGCTCCTCCTTGCGCTGTCCCGGCTCCCGCCCGTGCGCCAGGCCGATCCGGCCGGCTGCACTGCCCTCTTTGCCGACCTCCTGAAGAGGCCCGTGACTTCGCCGTCGGCGAGTATCAGATCGGCCGCATCACCGGCAAGGCCAGCCTGAACTTCGGCTCCCCTGTCCTGGAGAGCGCGGGCCGCGTCCGGGGCGTGCTCTTCGCCGCGCTGGATCTGGCCTGGCTCAACCGGCTTGCGGCCGAGGCAAAGCTTCCCCGGGGATCTACGCTCACCGTCATTGACCGCACGGGGATGATCCTGGCCCGGCACCCCGATCCGGAGACGTGGACCGGCAAGGCGTTCCCGGAGGCCGGCCTCATCACGGCTGTCCTGGGGAAGCAGGCCGAGGGCATCGGGGAGACAGCCGGCGTGGACGGTGTCCGGCGGCTGTCCGGATTCGCCCCGGTGGATGCCGGCCCCGAGGCCAGTGCATACGTCGCCATTGGCATTCCCACCGAGGTTGCCTTCGCCGCGGTCAAGCGCGCCCTTGTCCGCAACCTGGCCGGATTGGGGATTGTTTCGCTGCTGGCGCTCCTGGCCGCGTGGGTTGGCGGTGACCTGTGTGTCCTGCGCCAGGTGAAGGCCCTGCTCGGAGCGACAAAGCGACTGGCGGCCGGCGACCTCGGCGCGCGCGCGGGCCTCCCGTATCGGGCGGGGGAACTCGGCCGCCTGGCGCAGGCCTTCGACGACATGGCCGGGGCGCTGGAGCACCATCTGGCGGAGCGCAAGCGGGCGGAAGAGCAGTTGTGCCGGGCCAACCGGGCCCTCCGCGTCCTCAGTCGCTGCAACCAGTGGACGATCCGCGCCGCGAGCGAATCGGAGCTGTTGAACGGGATCTGCCGGATCGTCGTGGAGGAGGGGGGGTATCGCGTGGCCTGGGTCGGCTTCGCCCGGCCGGACGAGGCCAGAACGGTCGAGCCGGTGGCCCGCTGGGGGGATGCGGACGGGTACCTGGAGACGGTGCGCCTCACGTGGGCGGACGCCGAAGGCGGGCGGGGCCCGACGGGCACGGCCATCCGGACGGGCCGCCCGTGCGTCGCCCGGGACATCCCGACCGACCCGCACTACGCCCCCTGGCGCGCCGAGGCGGCCCGAGCCGGCTATGCCTCCTGCATTGCTCTTCCCCTCGTCGTGGAGAGCCAGAGCGTCGGGGCCCTGAACATTTACGCCGCCGAGCCCGACGCCTTTGACGCCGGGGAGGTGGAGCTCCTCACGGAGCTGGCGGGCGACCTGGCCTTCAGCCTCTCGTCGCTCAAGACGCGCGCGGACCGCGACCGCGCGCTGGCGGATCTCCGGACGCGGACGAGCCAGCTCGAGGCCCTCCGGACGATCTCGGAGGAGATCGTCCGGGAGCTGAACCTCTCCAGCCTTTTGAATCTCATCGTGCAGCGAGCGGCGGAACTGGTCGAGGGGACTTCGGGGATTATCGCGCTCTGGGATGAGCCGAGCGGCCTCCTCGTCCCTCGGGCCTGGTTAGGCCTTGGCGCCTGGGTGGGGGACATTCGCTGGCGCCCGGGCGAGGCGGTGATCGGGACCGTCGCCCAGCGGCGAGAGGGGCTGATCGTGAACGACTACCGGACTTCGCCCTACGCGCACGCGCCGGCCCTGGAGCGCGCCGCGATCACCGCCATCCTGGCCGAGCCCCTCCTGTATCACGACCGGCTGGTGGGAGTGATCACCATCAACCGCGAGACGGGCGGACGCCCCTTCACCGAGGAGGACCGCCAGGCCCTCACCCTCTTCGCCGCCCCGGCGGCGGTCGCCATCGAGAACGCGCGGCTGTACGAGGAACTCCGGATGGCGGCAAAGCACCTGGAGGCTCGGGTCGAGGACCGGACCCGGGAGCTGCAGGCAGCGAACGAGCAGCTCCAGGCGGCCTCGCGCCACAAGTCGGAGTTTCTGGCCACCATGTCCCACGAGCTGCGCACGCCGCTCAACTCGATCATCGGGTTCTCCGAACTCCTCCTGGAGCAGGGGGTCGGCCCCTTGACGGACAAACAGACCCGCTACCTCGGCCACATCCACGGGAGCGGCAAGCACCTCCTCCAGCTCATCAGCGACATCCTGGACCTCAGCAAGGTCGAGGCGGGCAAGCTCACCCTCCAGCCCGAGCCGGTGCCGGTCCCCATCGTCCTGGAGGAC
>JBBIQE010000023.1:0-33216 GCA_037442485.1 Methylomirabilis sp. (SeqCode) | reverse complement strand
AGGTGCGCCACGAGGTCTGGGGCATCATGCTGGAAGCGTTTCCCTCCCGGCAGGAGCTTGCCCAGATCCTGGCCGAACTCCGCGCCTTCCGAGAGGATGCCAACCGCCGCTTCGAGGCCGTAGATCGCCGCTTCGAGGCCGTGGACCGCCGCTTCGAAGAGCTGCGGCAGGACATGGACAGGCGCTTCACCGAGGTGATCGCGGAGATGCGCCATGGCTTTGAAGTTCAGGCGAGGGCCATCCGGGATGTGCAAATCGCGGTGGGGGCCCTGGGGGATCGCCTCGGCAAGGGGTTGGAGCATCTCGTGCGAGGGGTGGTGGAAGAGTTCGCGGGCCAGGCCTTCACCCGGGTGGAGCGCCTGGAGCTCACGGACACCGAGGGAGAGGTGTTCGGCGTGCGGAATGCCCCCCTGGAGTTCGACCTGTTCGCCGCCGACGGGGCGGCCTACCTGGTTGAGGTAAAATCCCACCTGGAGGCCGATGACGTCCTGAAATTCCACCGGAAGGCCGAATTTGCCGCCCGGCACCTCGGCCGTCCGTTCACCCGCCTCATGATTGCCACCAGCGTGGACCCCCATGCCGAACGCCTGCTGGACTCGCTCGGGATTCGGTCGATCATCCAGTCTCGTCCGGATCGCGCGCCCAGCGGGGGGAGTTGAGGGGGCGCGCGAGCTCGAGCTTGCCATCGAGATCCGCGAGCGGCCGGCTACCCTCGAGGCCAAGCTCCGCTGAAGCCCTGTGCCACAGTCCCGCAGCGCCTCCCCCCTGATCGCCGGCATTCCCTCCAGGTCATCGTGGTCCCTCTGGTAACGGCCTCCCCCTGGTGAGCGCTGCGGCACGCCGGCGCGGCTGTCCCCGTCGAGCCAGGCTTTTTCCTCGCCATCCCAGCCTGGACCACTTTGCGTTTGGCGGCGGGCGATCAGCATGGTATCGTGCTGATGCAGAGGTGCAAGATCTGTGACTGACCACGACCGGGTGCTTGTGCAAACTGGGTTCTCCCTCAAAGGTTCCTGGCTTGGCATTCTGGCGGGCTTGGCTGTGCTGCCCGCAGCGATCCTGGCGGATCACGGGCTGATGGCTGCCGTCCAGGCGTGGCGCTGGCCACCCCTGGTGGACGCGATGCAGCTCATCACCTGGCTCGGGTATGGGGTGGTGGATGTCGGGATCCCTCTGGCGCTTGCCCTCGTGGGCTGGTGGAGAGGCAGCCCAGACCTCCGGGTGCGGGGGCTCTGGGGCGCGGGGGCCGTGGCGCTGGCGGGCGGAGTGGATCAAATTCTGAAGAACATCAGTTGCCGGGCCCGGCCCAGCGCCCCCGGGGCCGGGACGTTCTTTGCGAGCTTTCCCTGTTTCCGGGCGCCATACGCCTATGCCTCGTTCCCCTCGGGCCACGCCACCACGGCGTTTGCGACGGCCGTGATGCTCGGGCTCTGGTATTCCCGGGGGGCAGGGGTGTTCGTGGGATCGGCCATGCTGGTCGGGCTGTCGCGGGTGATTTTGGGGGCGCATTTCCCCTCCGACGTCCTGGCGGGGGCGCTGGTGGGAAGTGGAGTGGCCCTGGCGATTCATGCCTACGTCCCGGCCGCGCGACGGAGAGAGAAGCCCGCAGCGGCTCGGTGCGGGAGGCCGTAGCGGCGGTGGGGGTCCTGGCGATGCAGAGGATGAAGGGGATGGGGAAGAATGGAATCGGGCTTCTCGCCTTGCTGGCAGTGGGTCTGTCCGCCTGTTCCGCGAATGGGACGCTCCAGCTTCCGGCGGCGGCCACGCCCTATCCGCCGCCGGGATACACCCACCGGGTCGGGAATGCGCAGGTTGATCTCTACTGGCGCTGCACGCACCCCCAGCCGGGCCTTCTCCGGTTGGACGGGCTGGCATTCAACCCCTGGGGCGACCAGCCGGTCCGGTTCCTGGAGTTCGAGCTGGTAGGCGTAGACAGCGGCGAGCACGCCGTCTCGGCGACCAGGGCGGAGGCGCGGGACTTCCAGCTCTTCACGGGCCAGTCCACGCCCTTTGTGTTGGACCTGAAGACGACCGGGAGCGAGGCGCGCTTTGACCTGTACTACCAGTACCGGTTCCAGGAGGGGGACCACCTCCGGCCGATTGCGCGGCTGGTGTCGAACCGGCCGTTTCTCCTGGCCCAACAAACGATGCGGTTCATGGTGCGCGACGCCTGCTCGGAGACCCAGCACCGTGTCCGGTGAGGGCCCGTCTTTGGCTGCCGTGGAAGAATGCGGAGTAACCCTTGCCACCCATCCAGGTCGTGGTAATTGCCGCATAATCACTCCTGATATGCTCTTTTGATTGTTTTCAATTATTTACAAAGTATTTCGTCTCACACGTATGGGTTGACAGATTCAGGCTCAAGTTTTATATTACGGATGGCTTAAGAACGCGAGTCTCGCTTCAACGGAGGAAACAGCCGTGCGCCTCGATCAATTCACCTTCAAAGCACAGGAGGCGATCCAGGCCGCCCAGAAGGCCGCGGATGAGATGCAGCACCAGGCGGTGGACGTCGAGCACCTCCTCTTGGGACTTGTCGAGCAGCCGGAAGGCATTTTGATTCCCCTCCTGCAAAAGGTCGGGGCGAGCCCCAAGAAGATCGCGGCGTCCCTCCGGGAGGAACTGGGGAAGCTTCCGAAGGTTTACGGGCCGACCCAGGCCTACATCACGCCGCGACTGAACGAGGTCTTCAAGCGGGCGCAGGAGGAGGCCGGCCGGCTGAAGGACGAGTATGTCAGCGTGGAGCACCTGCTCCTCGGAATCCTGGACGATGCCTCGGGCGTTGCCGCCCGCCTCCTGCGATCGAACGGCGTGAGCAAGGATGGCGTGTACGCGGCGCTCCAGTCGGTGCGGGGCGGCCAGCGCATCACCGACCCGAGCCCCGAAGAGAAGTACCAGGCCCTCGAGCGCTACAGCAGGGACCTCACCGACCTGGCGCAGAAGGGAAAGCTCGATCCGGTCATCGGCCGGGACGAGGAGATCCGGCGGGTGATCCAGGTGCTGTCGCGCCGGACCAAGAACAACCCGGTCCTGATCGGCGAGCCGGGCGTGGGCAAGACGGCCATCGTCGAGGGGCTGGCCCAGCGCATCGTCCGCGGCGATGTTCCCGAATCCCTCAAGGACAAGCGCGTCGTGGCCCTCGACCTCGGGGCGCTGGTGGCGGGCACGAAGTACCGGGGGGAGTTCGAGGACCGCCTCAAGGCCCTGCTGCGGGAGGTCACGGAGGCGGCCGGCCGTATCGTCCTGTTCATTGACGAGCTGCACACGCTGGTGGGGGCCGGCGCGGCCGAGGGGGCCGTGGATGCCAGCAACATGCTGAAGCCCGCCCTGGCCCGCGGGGAGCTGCGCTGCGTGGGCGCCACCACGCTGGACGAGTACCGGAAACGGATCGAGAAGGACGCCGCCCTGGAGCGGCGGTTCCAGCCCATCCTCGTGCGCCAGCCCTCGGTGGAGGACACCATCTCGATCCTGCGGGGCCTGCGGGAGCGGTACGAGGTCCACCACGGCGTGCGCATCAAGGACGCCGCCCTGGTGGCGGCCGCCACGCTGTCCCACCGCTACATCACCGACCGGTTCCTGCCGGACAAGGCCATTGACCTGGTGGACGAGGCCGCCAGCATGCTCCGCATGGAGATCGACAGCCTGCCGACGGCCCTGGACGAGGTCGAGCGGAAGATCCGCCAGCTCAACATCGAGCGCGAGGCGATGAAGCGCGAGACGGATCCGGACACGCTGGAGCGCCTCACGCGGCTGGAGGCCGACCTCGCCGATCTGGAGCAGGAGCAGGCCGAACTGCGCGGCCGGTGGGAGAAGGAGAAGGCCAGCATCCAGCGGATCCGCGCCCTGAAGGAGCAGATCGAGGCCGCGCGCCTCGAGGCCGAGAAGGCGGAGCGGGAGGGCAACCTGGGCAGGGTCGCCGAGATCCGCTACGGCACCCTGGCCGGCCTGGAGAAGGAGCTCAAGGCCGAGCAGGCCGCCCTCACGGCGGCGCAGGGACGCGACCGCATGCTGAAGGAGGAGGTGGACGAGGAGGACATCGCCAAGGTGATCTCGCGCTGGACCGGGATCCCGGTGGCCAAGATGCTCCAGACCGAGACGCAGAAGCTCCTCCAGATGGAAGACCGGCTGCGCCAGCGGGTGGTGGGCCAGCCCGAGGCCATCATCGCGGTGAGCAACGCCATCCGCCGGGCCCGGGCGGGCCTCCAGGACGAGAACCGGCCGCTCGGCTCGTTCCTGTTCCTGGGCCCCACGGGCGTGGGGAAGACGGAGCTGGCCCGGGCCCTGGCCGAGTTTCTCTTCGACGACGAGCGGGCCCTGGTGCGCCTGGACATGTCCGAGTTCATGGAGAGGCACTCGGTGGCCCGCCTCATCGGCGCGCCCCCGGGCTACGTGGGGTACGAGGAGGGCGGCTATCTCACCGAGGCCGTCCGCCGCCGGCCCTACAGCGTGATCCTCTTCGACGAGATGGAGAAGGCCCACGCCGAGGTCTTCAACATCCTGCTCCAGGTGCTGGACGAGGGGCGCCTCACGGACGGCCAGGGACGGACGGTGGACTTCAAGAACACGATCATCATCATGACGTCCAACCTCGGCAGCCAGTACATCCAGGAAGACCTGGACGAGGCCGAGATCCGGCACAAGGTGAACGAGCTGCTGAAGACGGCGTTCCGGCCCGAGTTCCTGAACCGCATTGACGAGACGGTGATCTTCCACCGCCTGGGCCTGACCCAGATCAAGCAGATCATCGGCATCCAGCTCGGGTACCTCTCGCGGCGGATCGCCGCCCGGAAGCTGGAGCTCAACGTGACCGACCGGGTGCGAGAGTACCTGGCCCGGGAGGGCTTCGACCCCGTCTACGGGGCGCGGCCGCTCAAGCGGGCGATGCAGCGCCTGCTGCAGGACCCCCTGGCGCAACGCATCCTGGAGGGCGACTTCCACGAGGGCGACCGCATCCTGGTGGACCTCCAGGGGGGCGAGATCGTCTTCGCCAAGGACGGGGCCGCCGCATTCGACGAGACGCCCGAGACGTGACGGGCGCTGGGCGGAGGGGCCGAGGCGCCGAGGGGCAGAGGTGAGGGGCCCTGCGCGTCGGGCGCGGACCGTGAAGGCTTGCAGAGAAAGGGGGCGTGAGGAGGTCAGGCCGTCCGGGTGGACGGGGTCTCCAGAGCCCTCACCAGGCCCACGAGGTGGTCCAGGTTGATCGGCTTGTCGTAATAGTGCGCTGCGCCGAGGGCCATGGCCTGGCGCCGGATCTCGTCCGAACCGTAGGCGGTCATGACGATGACATGGGTGCGGGGAGACCGCTGCTTGACCAGCGTGAGAAGCTCGAGGCCGGCCCGGGCGTCGCTGCCGGAAAGGCGGACATCCAGCAGGGCCAGGTCAAACACCTGATTCTGGATGGCCGTCTCGGCCTCGTCCCGCCCGAGGCAGGGGGTCACGTGGGCTCCGGTACGCCGCAGGACGTGCGAAAGGCCGAGGAGGATCGTGGGTTCATCGTCAACGATCAACACGCGCACCGCTCGGGGCATGTGGTCTCCTGCCAGGATTCCGGACAGGGAGGACTCGGCCTATGCACGTCACTCGGCCAACCCCAAGATGGGGCGAGTAGCCCCCCCAGCCTCCGCATCTGGCGATCAGTTTCGCCAGGTGCATCGGCCGATGGAGGGCTGACCGGGAATCGGAAGCCTGGCCTTTCTGGATAAACCGGAGCAAGCGGTGTACCAACGGGGGGTCAGGAAAGCCCGTAGCGGCGAATCTTGTCCTGCAGGGTGGATCGGGAGATGCCGAGAATTCGGGCCGCCTGGCTCCGGTTTCCGGCGACCGATGCCAGGACCTCCCGGATGTAGCGCTGCTCCATCTCCTCGAGCGTGCCGAGCGGGAGAGGCGCCGGCCCGCCCCCCTGGCCCTCGAGGGGCGCTTCGGCTGGCGCCACGGGAGCAGGAATCGGGCCCAGCACCGGCCCTTCTGGCACCACGCCGGCCAGTTGCTGCAATTCCGCGGGGAGGCAGGCCACCGGGATCAGATCCCCCTGGCAGAGGATCATTCCCCGCTCCGTCACGTTGCGAAGCTCGCGGACGTTCCCGGGCCAGGGGTAGGCCAGGAGGACCTGCTGCGCCTCCGGGCTGAAGCCCCGGATGCGCTTCTTCAGCATGCCGTTGAACTCCTGGACGAACAGGTCCGCCAGGACCAGGATGTCGTGGCCCCGCTCCCGGAGCGGCGGCACCGTCAGGGGCATCACCTTCAGGCGGTAGTAGAGGTCCTCCCGGAAGCTCTGTTTCTCCACCAGCTTCGACAGGTCCTTGTTGCTGGCGGTGATCACCCGCACATCCACGGAGATGTCCCGGGTCCCCCCGACGCGGCGGAAGGTGCGGGACTCCAGCACCCGCAGGAACTTGGGCTGGATGGGAAGCGGCATGTCCCCGATCTCGTCCAGGAACAGCGTCCCCCCGTCGGCGATTTCGAGCAGCCCCCGCTTCAGCGCCTTGGCGTCGGTGAAGGCGCCCCGTTCGTGCCCGAACAGCTCGGACTCCAGCAGGTGCTCCGAGAGGCCGGCGCAGTTGACCTCGAGGAACGGCTTGTCCCCCCGGGGGCTGCGGTAGTGGATGGCGCGGGCCACCAGCTCCTTCCCCGAGCCGCTTTCCCCCTGGATGAGGACGGTCGTCTGCGGCGCCTTGGCCAAAAGCTCCACCATGGCCTGGATCTCCCGGATGGCGGGGGAGCTGCCGGGAATCTGGCCCGGGGAGCGCCCGTGGGCCTGGTAGCGGTAGTAGCGGTTCTCGCGCCGGAGCTTCAGCATCTCCAGCGCCTTCTCCACGCGAAGCTCGGTGACCTCCGGACTGCTCGGATCCTTCTCGAGGAAATCCTCGGCGCCCTTCTTGATGGCCGCCACGGCCGCCTCGACGCTGCCGTGGCCGGTGAGCAGGATGACCGCGGCCTCGGGGCACACGGCCTGCAGGCGCTCCAGGATCTCTAGGCCGTCGCCATCGGGGAGCTTCAGGTCGAGGAGGATCACCTCGGGCTCCTCCGCCTGGGCCGACTGGAGGGCGGCGCTGCCGCTCTCCGCCTCGCAGGCGCGGTAGCCCTTGCGCTCCAGCAGGTGCCGGAGGCTCTTCCGGATGGTCGGCTGGTCATCCACGATCAGGACGGTGGCTGGCATCGGATTCGTTCCACGCCGGATCCGTGGCGAGGCCGGGGGCCGTCTACGCGGCCGGGGGAAGGGGCAGCGCCACGGTCACGGTGGTTCCGACCTGCTCGGTGCTCTCGATCCCGATGGCCCCGCCGTGATCCTCCACGATCCGCCGGCAGATGGCCAGGCCGAGGCCCGACCCGGTGGACTTGGTGGTGAAGAAGAGGTCGAACACCCGGTCCAGGTCGGCCGCGGGGATCCCGACGCCGGTGTCGCTGACGACGCTCACCAGGTATTCGCGGGGCGACTCGCCGGCCTCCGCCTCCAGCTCCAGGCTGTGCTGGAGGGAAGCGGGCAGGGCCGAGCGGGGGGATCGCCGGAGGCGGATGGCGATCCGGCCGCCGGGCGGCGTGGCCTGGATCGCGTTCTTGAGCAGGTTCAGGAACACCTGGCGCAGCTTGTTGCCGTCCGCCAGGAGTGGGGGCAACCCGTCACCCAGCTCCCGGATCACCTCGACCTTGGCCCCGGCCAGTTCCTCTCTGGCCAGGCCGAGGATCTCGTCCCAGATCTGGTCCAGGGCCTGCGGCGTGCGCTCCAGCTTGGAAGGGCGGCCGTAGTGCAGCAGGTCCTCCACCAGAGCGTTCAGGCGCTTGATCTCGGCCTGCATGGCCGCCAGCAGCTCCTGGTGGACGGGGTCGAACTTCACCTCGGTCTTGAGGATCTGGGTCACCGAGCTGATCCCGAAAAGGGGGTTCCTGATCTCGTGGGCGACGCCCGCGGCCACCTGGCCGATGGCGGCCAGCCGATCCTTGCGCCGCGCCTCCGCGCGGATGGCCCGAAGATCGGAGAGGTCGCGGAAGATGACGATGGTCCCCTCGGGCTGCCCGGCGGTGTCCAGCAGGAAGGAGTTGTTGAAGCCCAGGGGGATGGTGCGCCCGTCGGGCGAGGGAAAATCCAGCTCCCGCAGGATGGTGCCGGCCCGGACGTCCAGGAGCGGCCCGGCCGCGGGGAACAGGTCGAGGAGCCGCCGGCCCGCCACCTGCTCTGCGCTTACGCCCAGCGTGGCCTGCCCGTGCTGGTTGATCATCCGGATCCGCCCGTCCCGGTCCGTGACCAGCAGGCCGCTGCCCATGTGGGCGATGATGTTTTCCAGGAGCTGCCGGCTCCGGTTGATCTCCCGCGTCTGGGCCTGGACCCGGTCCTGCAGTTCCTGGAGCAGCCGCTTGTTCTCCGTGAGCAGGTGATGGCGCTCCAGGGCGCGCCGCGTGGCGTGGATCAGGTCGGCCGGCTCGAACGGCTTGAGGAGGAAGTCGTAGGCCCCGAGCTTGAGCAGGTCGATGACCCGGCTCTGGGAGGCGTGCGCGGTCATGATGACCACGGGGACGTCCGGCATCTCGCGCCCGAAGGTCTCCAGGGCCTCGAAGCCGCTGGTGCGGGGCAGCATCAGGTCCAGGAGGATGGTCCCCACCGGCTCCTCCCGGGCGAGGCGGAGCCCCTCGTCGGCATCCCGGGCGGCCAGGACCCGGTAGCCCTCGCCCGCGATGATGTCGGAGCAGAGCTCACGCACGAACCGCTCGTCGTCCACGACCAGCACCGTGTCGCGCGCCGCAGGGGCCTGGCTCTCCATGGCGCGCACACGATACCAGAGGCGGGGTCGGGCTTTCAAGGGGAATCTGGCGGCCGGTCCTCCCGCCGGAATGGGGATGTTCGGCTCGGCCGGTGCACCTGAGGCAACGTTTCGCCACGTGCGGTGGCACGAGGGGTCTCGTCCTCCCATCATGTGGCGGGGTCGAGCGAAGGGGATAGGCCGGTTTTCGATTGACGGCCAGAGGCGGCTTCACTAAGCTTGGAATTTGCGTTCAGTCGTCGTCCTCACCCCGGCGAACCCCGGATCGGCGTCCGGGGCAGGCGCCGGGGTCCAGAGTACCCCGGGCACTGGATTCCGGCTGGAGTCTCCCCCGGTGAAAACCGGGGCCGGAATGACGAGAGAGAAAAAGGCGCGCCCGGGGTCACGGTCCGGGCTGACGCCTTGCCGCTCGGGATGTGAGTGGAGGCAGAGGAGCGGAGGGGCAGAGGGGCAAGGTGGGAAAGGTCAGCGTGATCGGTCGGGCCGCGCAGGCCCTGCGGGAGGCCGGTGTGCGAAGCGGCGAGCGGCTGCTCGTCGCCGTCTCGGGGGGCGTGGATTCCGTGGTGCTCCTGGACGTGCTGGCCCGCCTCCAGGCGCGCCTGGGCCTCAGCCTCCACGTGGCCCATGTGCACCACGGGCTGCGGGGAAAGGCCGCCGACCGGGATGCGGCCTTCGTCGTGGCCGAGGCGGCGCGCCGGGGCCTGCCGGTCAGCGTGTGCCGTCTGGATCCGGCCGAGCGGCCCCGGGGTGAATCCGTCGAGATGTGGGCCCGCTCGGCCCGCTACGCCTGCCTGGAGGCCATGGCGGCGCGGGCGCGGGCCGGTCGGATCGCCGTGGCGCACACCCGGGACGACCAGGCCGAGACCGTGCTGCTGCACCTGCTGCGCGGGACGGGCCCACGGGGCCTGGCCGGAATCCCCCCCGTCCGCCACCACATCCTGCGACCGCTGCTCGCCGTGCCGCGGGCCGAGGTGGAACGGTACGCCGCGCTGCGGCGGCTTGCCTTCCGGACGGATCGGAGCAACGCCTCGGAGGCCCACCTCAGGAACCGCGTCCGGCGCCATCTGCTCCCCCTGCTGGCCGCGAGGTACAATCCCCGGATCGCGGAATCGCTGGCGGCCCTGGCCGCCCTCCTGCGGGAGGACGAGGCCGCCCTGGCGGAGCAGGCGGCCTCGCTTCTCACGAGGAGCGTGCGGGAGGCCGGTCCGGCCCTCTGCCTGCCCGTGGGGGCGTTGCGGGCGGCCCCGCCGGCCGTCACCCGCCGCGTCTTCCAGGCGGCGTTTCGAATGGCGCGCCGGGGGGCTCACCCTGAGGGTCACCCTGAGGGTACCCGGGGGCACCAGGGGCTCATGCGCCGGCCTCTCCAGGCGCTCACCCGCCTCCTCACGGGGGAGGGCGTGGTGCGCCTTCCGGGGGGGCTCGAGGCGCGACGGGTCGGGGCCGAGATCCGGATCGCTCCCGCCGGCACGCCATGTCAGGCGTTGGGGGTGGCGGCGCCGGACGGCGAGGTCTGCGTGCGGCCCGGCGTCTGGACAGAATGGCCTCCGCTCGGCTGCCGGCTGCGGGTCCGCCGGCTGGCGGCGGGCACCCGCCTCGCCGGTCGGGACCGCTGGCGGGTGGTGCTGGGTCCCCGGCTGCTGGAGGCGCCGCTCACGCTGCGGGGCTGGCGCCCCGGCGATCGGTTCCGACCCCTGGGGATGCGGGGCGCGAAGAAGCTCCAGGACTTCTTCGTGGACGCCAAGGTCCCCCGGGAGGAGCGGGGACGCATCCCGCTGCTTTTGTCCGGGGGACGGATCGCCTGGGTGGCGGGACAGCGGGTGGCGGAGGAGTTCCGCTTCGGCGGCCGCGGCCCGGCCTGTCTCGTCGAGGTCGAGTTCGCGAGACGGCCTCGATGGAAAACGGACAACGGACAACTGACTACAGGACCACGGGACCGCAGATGACCGATACGGGCCGTCCGTCTTGGTGTCCCGTTTTGCACGGGGGCCAGGAGTCCGTAGTCCGTGGTCAGGTTTTCATTGGCCGGAGTGCGCCATGGCCTACCGGCTGGGCAGGATCCTGATCACGGCGGCCGAGATCCAGGCCCGGGTGCAGGAGCTGGCCGGGGTCATCTCCCGGGACTACGCCGAGCGGGACCTGCTGCTGCTCTGCGTCCTGAAGGGCGCGGCCATCTTCTGGGCGGATCTCTGCCGGGCCCTCGCCATCCCGTGCCAGAGCGACTTCGTGGCCATGGAGAGTTACGGGGATTCCACCTCGCCCCTGGGGGAGCCGCGCTTCACCAAGGCGGCGGACGTGAGCCTCACGGGCCGGGACGTCCTGATCGTGGAGGACATCATTGACACCGGCCACACCAGCGCCCGCCTGCGCGCGCTGCTCGGCGCCGCCTCGCCCAGAAGCGTGGCCATGTGCGCCCTGCTGGACAAGGCGGAGCGGCGGCAGGTGGCGACGCCGATCGAGTACTGCGGCTTCATCATCCCCAACGCCTTTGTGGTCGGCTACGGGCTCGATTACGCCCAGCGGTACCGTCACCTTCCCCACATCGTGGTCCTGGAGAGCCTTCCCGAGGCGTAACCCCCTCCGGTTTGGGGTCTGGGTGCCCCTCCCGAGGCGGCCGTGCGCGTCGGGTGGTCGGGGCCTTGCGGCTCGGCGAAGGGCCCCCGTTTCCCCACGTTTCCTGTTGTCTTTCGCAGAGTTTCGTGCTACAAGGGGCATGCGTGGTGCCCCGCGCCGCGGGGCCGCGCGGAAGGAGATTTCGGGTGAGTCCGTTCTTCAAGAATCTGGCCCTGTGGCTGGTGATCGGCCTGATCATGGTGCTGGTGTTCAACATCTTCAACCAGAGCCAGCCCACGCAGAAGGAGCTGATCTTCAGCGACTTCATGAACAAGGTGGAGCGGGGCGAGGTCAGCGAGGTCACCATCAAGGGCAACGACATCACCGGCCGGCTGACCGACAACTCGCTCTTCCGCACCTACACCCCCGACGACAAGGACATGATCGGCCTGCTGCGCAAGCAGGGCGTCAAGATCACGGCCAAGCCGGCCGAGGGCAACCCCTGGTACGTGCAGGCGCTCTTCTCCTGGCTGCCCATGTTCCTCTTCATCGGCGTCTGGATCTTCTTCATGCGCCAGATGCAGGGGGGCGGGGCCAAGGCCCTCTCCTTCGGGAAGAGCCGGGCGCGCCTCCTGTCCGACAAGCAGAACAAGGTGACCTTCGCCGACGTGGCCGGGGTGGACGAGGCCAAGGAGGAACTGCAGGAGATCATCGAGTTCCTCAAGGATCCCCAGAAGTTCCAGAAGCTGGGCGGCCGCATCCCCAAGGGGGTCCTGCTCATGGGCCCGCCCGGCACCGGCAAGACCCTGCTGGCCCGGGCCATCGCGGGCGAGGCCAACGTGCCGTTCTTCTCCATTTCCGGCTCGGACTTCGTGGAGATGTTCGTGGGGGTGGGGGCCTCGCGGGTGCGCGATCTGTTCGAGCAGGGGAAGAAGAACGCCCCCTGCATCATCTTCATGGACGAGATTGATGCCGTGGGGCGCCACCGGGGGGCCGGCCTGGGCGGCGGCCACGACGAGCGCGAGCAGACCCTGAACCAGCTCCTGGTGGAGATGGACGGGTTCGAGAGCAACGACGGCGTCATCCTCATCGCGGCCACCAACCGGCCGGACGTCCTGGATCCGGCCCTGCTGCGCCCGGGCCGGTTCGACCGGCAGGTGGTGGTGGCCCGGCCGGACGTGAAGGGCCGCGAGGGGATCCTGAAGGTGCACACCAAGAAGATCCCCCTGGGCCCGGACGTGGACCTTCAGGTCCTGGCCCGGGGCACGCCCGGCTTCTCGGGGGCGGACCTCGCCAACCTGGTGAACGAGGGGGCCCTCCTGGCGGCGCGTGCCAACAAGAAGCTGGTGGAGATGTCGGACTTCGAGAACGCCAAGGACAAGGTCCTCATGGGGGTGGAGCGGAAGAGCCTGGTCATCAGCGCCAAGGAGCGGAAGATCACCGCCTACCACGAGGCCGGCCACGCCCTGGTGGCGAAGCTACTGCCGGGCACGGATCCCATCCACAAGGTGACCATCATCCCCCGCGGCCGGGCGCTGGGGATCACGCAGCAACTGCCCACCGAGGACAAACACAACTACTCCAGGGAGTACCTGCTCAACGACATCGCCATCCTGTACGGCGGGCGCATTGCCGAGGAGATCGTCTTCGGCCCCGCCGAGATCACCACCGGGGCCATGAACGACATCGAGCGCGCGACCGAACTCGCCCGCAAGATGGTCTGCGAGTGGGGGATGAGCGAGCGGATGGGCCCCCTGCAGTTCGGCAAGCGGGAGGAGATGATCTTCCTGGGCCGCGAGATCGCCCAGCACCAGGACTACAGCGAGCAGACGGCGATGGAGATCGACCGCGAGGTCCGCCGCATCGCCATGGAGAACTACGAGCGGGCCAAGGAGCTGATCCAGCGCCGGCTGGAGACCCTGCACACTCTCGCCGCGGCCCTCCTGGAGCGCGAGGTCCTGGACGGCCCGGAGATCGACACGATCGTGAAGGGAGCCGGATCCCCGGCGCCCGCGGCGGCGTAGCCGCCACATCCGGCGTTGGGCGCTGCCGGGCGCCTCGGCGGGGCCGGCCCGCAGGATGTCGAAGCGTCACGGGACACCGAGCCGGATGAGCGATGGGGCAGGGGCCAACGACCAGCGGGGGTACGCCGATCCCCGATTCACGCCCGAGGCTGCAGGCGGGGCGGGACGCCCTGTGGCCCGCCCGGCCCGGGTGCGCCGACCTCATCCCCCCTCGTTTTCCGCAGGCCTCCCCGCGTCGCGCCGCTGACGGGCGTCCTGTCCGTTCCTGTTGCCTCCGCGCGGGACCGATCCGGCCGTCCGGAGGGCCGACGCCAAGGGCCGACCGGCCCCGCGGCCGGACGGGGCTCCAGGGGGCGTAACGGGATGCTCGACCTGCTGCACCAGTTCCGCTGGGTTGACGCGCTGGATATCCTGATCGTCGCGTGCTGCATCTACCAGATCATCCTGGCGCTGCGCGGGACGCGAGCGTTCCAGATGCTGCTGGGGCTGGCCCTCCTGTACGTGGCCTCGCGCATCGCCTTGCGTATCGGGCTCCTCACCGTGAACTGGACCCTGTCCAACCTCCTGGCGGTGTGGTTCCTGCTGATCATCATCCTGTTCCAGCCCGAGCTGCGCCGGGCCCTGGCGAGCGTGGGGCAGCGGGGGAGCCTGCTGGGGGCCTTCTCGCGCTACCAGGAGGCCCACATGATTGACGAGGTGGTGCGCGCCGTCACCTCTCTGGCGGCCAAGAAGATCGGGGCCATCATCGTGGTGGAGCGGGACTCGCGCCTCTCCGACAGCACCGACTCCGGGACGGTGGTGGACGCCCTGGTGTCCCGGCGCCTGCTGGAGTCCATCTTCTACCCGTACTCGCCGCTCCACGACGGGGCGGTCATCATCAGCCGCGACCGGATCGTGGCCGCGGGCTGCTTCCTACCCCTCAGCATCAATCCCGAGCTGCCCGGGGACCTGGGGACGCGGCACCGGGCGGCGGTGGGCATCACCGAGGAAACGGACGCCGTGGCCATCGTGGTCTCGGAGGAGACGGGGACCATCTCCCTGGTCGCGGGTGGCGAGATCGTCCGGAACCTGGATGGGGCCGCGTTGCGCCAGCGGCTGAGCGAGCTGCTGGGCCCGCCCCTCAAGGCCTTCGGCCGGCGGAAGGCGGCCGTCCCGGCGGCGCTGCGCGATGCCGCCAAGTGAGCCGGCCGCGCGGGCGACCGGCAGACCAGGGATCGGGATGCGGAGCCGACTCTTCGACAACCTGGGCCTGAAGCTGCTGTCGGTCGCGCTGGCGATCTTCCTCTGGGCCGTGGTGGTGGGGGAGCAGAAGGTCGAGGTCACGCTGAGCGTCCCCCTCGACATCCGGGGGCTGCCCCCGAACCTGGTGGTGACGAACGAGCCGACCGACACGCTGGAGGTCCGCGTGCGCGGCCCCAAGACGCTCACCTCCACGCTGTCGGCGAGCGAGATCCGGGTGGAGGGTCTTCCCACGACCTGGACCGAGGGGGAGAACGTGATCGCCCTCCGGCCGGAGATGGTTCGCGTGCCCCGGGGCATCGAGGTTGTGGAGGTCGCCCCCCACCGCCTGCGCGTGGTCCTGGACGCCCTGGTCGAGCGGGAGGTGGAGGTGAGCCCCCGCGTCGAGGGGGCGCCAGCCAGGGGATTCGCCGTGAAGCGGGTCACGCCCACGCCGCCGCGCATCCGCATGGCCGGTCCGCGCAGCGAGCTGCGCCGGCTCACGCGGATCTACACGCTGCCCATCAATCTGGACGGGCACAGCGCCTCCTTCACCGCGCGGGCAATGCTGGAGCCGGCGGGACGCCAGGTCCGTCCCGTGGAAGAGACGCCCATCACCGTGGCCGTGGAAATCGGGGCCCAAAAATCCTGAGGAGCGAGGATGGGTCGCCTGTTCGGAACGGACGGGGTCCGGGGCGTGGCCAATCAGGAGCCTATGACCCCTGAAACGGTGGTCAAACTGGGCCGGGCGATGGCCTACCTGTCCAAGAGGCCGGGGGATCGCCGGAGCATCGTGATCGGGAAGGACACGCGGCTGACCGGCTACATGTTGGAGACGGCGCTGACCGCCGGGATCACCTCCATGGGGGTGGACGTCCTGCTGGTGGGTCCGCTCCCCACGCCGGGGATCGCCTTCATCACCCGGAGCCTTCGGGCCGACGCGGGGGTGGTCATCTCCGCCTCGCACAATCCGTTCGAGGACAACGGCATCAAGTTCTTCTCCGGGGACGGCCTCAAGCTGCCCGATGCCATGGAGGCCCAGATCGAGGAGCTGATCGAGAGCGGGGCCATCGATCGCATCCGCCCGGGCGCCCACGAGATCGGGAAGGCCTACCGGATCGGCGATGCGGCCGGCCGCTACATCGAGTTCGCCAAGAACACCTTTCCCAAGGGCCTGAGCCTGCGCGGGCTCAAGATCGTGGTGGACTGCGCCCACGGCGCCACCTACCGCGTCTCCCCGGCGGTCCTGCGGGAGCTGGGGGCCGAGGTGGTCGCGCTCAACGTGACGCCGGACGGCCTGAACATCAACGCGGGGTGCGGGTCGCTCCATCCCGAGGTGATCCAGCGGGCCGTCCTGGCCGAGGGGGCGCACCTGGGACTGACCCACGACGGCGACGGGGACCGCCTGCTGTGCGCCGACGAGCGCGGGACGCTGGTGGACGGGGACCAGATCCTGGCCCTGTGCGCCCTGGACATGCTGGCGGCCGGGCGGCTCCCGGCCCGCACGCTGGTGGCCACCGTGATGAGCAATGCCGGCCTGGATGTGGCCATGCGGCAGGCCGGGATCCGGGTGGTGCGCACGCCGGTGGGCGACCGGTCCGTCCTGGAGGAGATGCTTCGCGGCGGCTACGCCCTGGGGGGCGAGCAGTCCGGCCACATCATCTTCACCGAGCACAACACGACCGGGGACGGCATCGTGACCGCGCTGCAGGTGCTGGCCGCCATGCGGCGGGCGGACAAGCCCCTCTCGGCGCTCGCCGCCTGCATGCCCCGCTTCCCGCAGGTGCTGGAGAACGTGCGGGTCCGCCAGAAGGAGGATCTCCACCGCCTGCCGAAGGTCCAGGCCCACATCCGGGAGGCCGAGCGGGCGCTGGCCGGCGTCGGCCGGGTGCTGGTGCGCTACTCGGGGACGGAGCCGCTGGCGCGGGTCATGGTGGAGGGGCCGGATGAGGCCGTGATCCACCACTGGGCACGGGTGATCGCCGCCGCCATCCGGGACGCCCTGGGGTAGGAACCGACAGGGACAGCGGCAGGGAGGCTGGGCCATTTCGGATTTCGCATCTCGGATGTCGGAGTTTCAAATTCGACGTTCGAAATGACCTGCTGTCGCCGTCGGAGGTGAGGGGATGGCCACGTTAATCGTCCGGCTGGACCACCTGGCGGGGTTGCGGCAGGCGGGGGGGACGCGCGATCCCGATCCGGTCATCGCCGCCGCCCTGGCCGAGCTGGCGGGGGCGGGCGGGGTGAGCGTGAGCCTCGGGCGCGAGCGGCCTTCGTCCCGACCGCCGGCCGAGGGAAACGGGATGCAGGAGCGGGATCTGCGGCTGCTGCGCGAAACCGTTCGGACGATCCTGAACGTCTGCCTGCCCCTGCAGGAGGAGTGGATCAAGCTGGCTCTGGCCATCCGGCCGGATCTGGCCACGCTCACGGCCGGGGGGCACGAGGGTCCGGCCGCGGAGCGGGGGCTGGACGTGGAGGATCGCCGATCCGAGATCGAGCCGGTGATCGCGACCCTGAAGGCGGGCGGCATCTCGACGGGCGTCCTGGTGGATCCGTTGCCCGCCCAGGTCAAGGCGGCGCACCGGGCCGGGGCGTCCGTGGTGCTCCTGCACACCGGCCCGTTCTGCTGGGCCGGCAATGGCGGCGCCCGGGCCGCGGAGTTCGAGCGCCTCACCAATGCGGCCAAGATGGCCGTCAGGCTGGGGCTCACCGTGCATGCGGGCGGGGGGCTCGCCTACCAGAGCGTCGGCCCCCTGGTCGAGGTCCCGGAGATCGAGGCGGTCCACGTCGGACACGCCCTGATCGCGCGGGCCGCGCTGGTCGGGATGGGGGAGGCGGTACGGGAGTTTCTGCGGCTGCTCCGCGTGGAGGGGGGCCGCCCGTGATCCTGGGCCTGGGCGCGGATCTCGTCGCCATCGGCCGGGTCGAGGCGGTCCTCACCCGGCACGGCGAACGGTTCCTCGACCGGGTATTCACGCCGGGGGAGCGGCAGGACTGCCTCGGCCGCGCCCGCCCGGCCCGGCACCTGGCAGCGCGGCTGGCGGCAAAGGAGGCGGCGATGAAGGCCCTGGGCACCGGCTGGGGCCTGGGTGTGCGGTGGCGGGATGTCGAGGTGCGCTCGGCCGGGGCCACCCCACCCATCCTCCACCTTTCCGGCGCGGCCAGGACCCAGGCGGAGGCGCGGGGGATCCGGCAGGCCATGGTCAGTCTCTCCCACGACGGCGAGTACGCCCTCGCCGTCGTCGTGGCGACCGACTGAGACGGGTCCAGGGTCCGAGGTCCAGGGACCGAAGGCGTGCGAAGGTACGAGGGTCCGAAGGGGGGAGGAAATGCAAGGAGCGTACGAAGGGACGGCCTCGACCCGCGGACATTCGTCCGTGCGCACTCTCCTACCGAGTGCGGGTGAGTCATGATCAAGGTCGTGACCGCCGCCGAGATGCGGGAGTTGGATCGGCGCGCCACCGCCGAGTACGGCATCCCCTCGCTGCTGCTCATGGAGAATGCCGGGGCGGAGACGGTGCGGGAGATGCTGGCGGCCTTCCCCGATCTGTCGCGCTCCCGCGTGGCGGTCCTGTGCGGCCGGGGCAACAACGGCGGGGACGGCTTCGTGGCGGCCCGGCACCTGCTCAACCGGGGCGTCCCGGTGCAAAGCTTCCTCCTCGCGCGCCGGCAGGATGTCAAGGGAGACGCCCGCGTCAACCTGGAGATCCTGGAGAGGATGGGCGCCGCCCCCGTGGAGGTCTCGGATGCCGGGGGCCTGGCGGCGCTTTCGGATCGGCTCGGGTCGGCGGATGTGGTGGTGGATGCCCTCCTGGGGACGGGCGCCCAGGGCCCGGCCACCGGGCTCATCGCCGAGGCGATCGCTCTGGTGAATCGCGCGGGCCGTCCGGTCCTCGCGGTGGACCTGCCCTCCGGCCTCGCCGCCGACGAGGCGGAGCCGCCGGGGCCCGCCATCCGCGCCGCCCTCACCGTCACCTTCGCGCTGCCCAAGCGGTGCCTCGTCCTGTACCCGGCGGCGGAGCACGCGGGGACCGTCCGCGTGGCGGACATCGGCATTCCCGGGATCCTGCGCCGGGATCCCGCCCTCTCGGTGGGGCTCCTGGAGGCCGCGGATGTGGCGCCAGCCTTTCCCCGGCGGGATGCCGCCGCCCACAAGGGGACCTTCGGTCACGTCCTGGTGATCGCCGGCTCGGTGGGGAAGACGGGGGCGGCGGCCCTGGCGGCCCTGGGGGCCCTGCGGGCGGGGGCGGGGCTTGTCACGCTGGCCGTCCCCCAGAGCCTGAACGACGCCATGGAGGTCAAGCTCACCGAGGTCATGACCGAGCCGCTCCCCGAGACCGAGGCGCGGAGCATGGGGCGGGAGGCGCTGGAGCGGCTCCGGCACCTGGCCCAGGGGAAGAGCGCCGTCGCCCTGGGGCCGGGCCTCTCCACGCATCCCTCCACGCAGAAGCTGGTCCAGGAACTGCTACCGGCGCTCGCGCTCCCCATCGTCCTGGATGCGGACGGCATCAACGCCCTGGCGGGCCAACCCGATCTGCTCGGCCGGGCGGGCGGCCCCGTGATTCTCACCCCCCACCCCGGGGAGCTGTCTCGGCTGCTGGGCCTGCCGCGGGAGGAGATCCTGAGGCGTCGCATCCCCCTGGCGCAGGAGGTGACGCGGCGGTTCGGCGTGACGCTGATCCTCAAGATGGCCCGGACGATCGTGGCCTCTGCCGACGGGACCGCCGCGATCGTGCCCACCGGCAATCCCGGTATGGCGACGGGCGGGACGGGGGACGTGCTGACCGGCCTCGTGGCCGGCCTCCTAGCGCAGGGGGCGGCGCCGGGCCTGGCCGCGCAGGCGGCCGCCTACGTCCACGGGCTGGCGGGAGACCTGGCGGCGGCGCGCCTCACCCAGGAGGCCATGCTGGCGGGCGACCTCCTGGAGGAGGTGCCCGAGGCGATCCGGCGGGTGAAACAGGGGGCAACGGGGCAGTCCGGCAACTAGGCAATTGGGCCACTGGGGCCTCAGGGTAGTTTCGGGTTGCCCACTCGCCGCATTGCCCAGTTGCCCGTGTTCGGGTGGGACGATGCACATCGAGAAGAACGCCGACAAGCTGGTCAAGACGCTCCGGGTCCAGATCCTGGATCAGCCGGGCTATCTGGGGAAGCTGTGCACGGCCATCGGCGAGGCCGGCGGCAACATCGGCGAGGTGAAGACGGTGGGCCTGAGCCTCGTCCGCAACACCCGCGACCTCACCATCTACGTGGACGACGAGGCGCACCTCACGCGGGTGGTGGAGGCCATCCGCCCGCTCCCGGGGATCGAGCTCACCGAGGTGATCGACGAGGTCCTGAAGCGGCACGAGGGGGGGAAGATCGCCGTCACCTCGCGCTACCCGCTGGAGAGCATCGCCGACATGCGCAAGGTCTACACGCCGGGGGTGGCCAGGGTCTGCACCCTGATCCAGAAGGATCCCTCCCTGGCGAGGCGCTACACGGGCATCGGGAACACGGTGGCCATCGTCACCAACGGGACCGCCATCCTGGGGCTGGGGGCGATCGGGCCGGTGGCGGGCATGCCGGTGATGGAGGGGAAGGCGCTGCTCCTGGAGCGGCTGGCCGGGATCAACGGCGTCCCCATCCTGCTGGACACGCGGGAGCCCGACGAGTTCGTCGAGACCGTCGTCCGGATCGCACCCACCTTCGGGGCCATCAACCTGGAGGATGTGGCGGCGCCGGACTGCTTCGAGATCGAGAGCCGGATCCAGGAGGCGCTGGACATCCCGGTGATGCACGACGATCAGCACGGCACCGCGGTGGTGGTGCTGGCCTCGCTCCTCAGGGGCTGCGCCCTGAGCGGGCTCCACCTGGCCGACCAGACGGTGGGCATCATCGGCCTGGGCGCGGCCGGGATGGGCATCGCGAAGCTCCTCCTCGCCTACGGGGTGCGCCACGTCGTCGGCACCGACCTCAAGGAGGAGGCCATGCGGCGCCTGGAGCAGGCGGGAGGATCGCGGGAGGGCCTGGAGGGGGTGATGGCCCGCGCCACGATCGTGGTCGCCACCACGGGAGCGGCGGGCCTGATCAAGCCCGCCATGATCCGCACCGGACAGGTCATCCTGGCCCTGTCCAACCCCAACGCGGAAATCCGGCCGGAGGACGCGCTGGCCGCAGGGGCCGCCTTCGCCGTGGACGGGAAGATGGTGAACAACGCCCTGGCCTTTCCGGGCATCTTCCGCGGGGCCCTGGATGCGCGGGCGCGCCGCATCACCGAGGCCATGAAGGTGGCGGCGGCCGAGGCGATCGCCGGCCAGGCGCCCGAGGGCGAACTCGTGCCCGAGATTCTGGATCGGTCGGTCCACCAGGCGGTCGCGCAGGCCGTGGCCCGGGCGGCCTGAATGCGGGATGCATCGGCGAACCCAGAGCGAACGAACGGACGACGGTACGAATGGACGGCTTGAGAGGGCCGGAGGGCCCGGGTTCCGGGCTGTCTGGATCGGGTTTTTGGTCAGCGTACTCACGTACCTTCGTACGCCTTTCGTGTCATGACCGTTCTCGATCTGCGTGAGTGTGGGCTATCCTGGGAGTCCGCCTCGCCCGAAGAGACCGAGCGCATGGGCGAGGTTCTGGGCGCACTGCTCCAGCCGGGAGACGTGGTGGCGCTCTTCGGCGAACTCGGCAGCGGGAAGACGGTCCTGGTCCGCGGCATCGCCGCCGGGTACGGATGCGCCCGAGACGAGGTGCACAGCCCGAGCTTTACCCTGGTGAACGAGTACGCGTGCCGGCGTGAGGGGCCGGGGGGCGGGCGGGCGGGGCGCCGCATGGCGCACGTAGACCTGTACCGCGTCGGGGCCGAGGACGAGCTGCCCGGGATCGGCTGGGACGCCTACGTGCATTCCCGGCTCGTGGTGGCCGTGGAGTGGGCCGAGCGAGCGCTGGGGTGGCTGCCGCGCGACCACCTGCGGATCTCGTTGGCGGTGCTGGCGCCGGATCGCCGGCGGATCCGGGTGGAGGGGACGGGTCCCCGGTCAGCAGGGCTGGCCCGCCAATGGCTCGAGGTGGGCGGGTTTGCCGCAACACTCCTGTAGGAGGTTCGGCCCTTCGGCCGGTTTCGCCGACACGGGGGAAGGCCCGAGCGGTCGAAGGGCGGAGCGAGTCCGATTTGACGGAGGGTCTCATGGAGTGGACAGATCGGTGCAGCCGGGCGATGGTGGCCCTGGTGGCCGTCTGGTGCGTCGCTGGCGCGACTTCGGTTCCGGTGCGGGCGGAGGCGGCCCTGTGGACGGAGTCGACCCCAGGCGCGCGGGAGGATCCCGAGCTGGCTCGCCTGAACCAGGCCCTGATTCGCCTGACGAAGGGCCTGCGGCCGGCCGTGGCGGAGATCAGGGTGAAGGGAGAAAAACCGGCCGAGGCGGGCCTGCCGGAGAGCCATCCCCCGCTTCCCCCGGGCGAGCGCCCGGCCGTGGGCTCGGGGATCATCCTGACGCCGGATGGCTACGTCCTGACCAACAATCATGTCGTCGAGCAGGCCGGGGAGGTGACCGTCCAGCTCATGGACGAGCGGAAGTTCCCGGCCCAGGTGGTGGGGCGGGACGCCCGCACCGACCTCGCCCTGCTCAAGGTCGAGGCCACGGGCCTGCCGGTCCTGCCCTTGGGGGACTCGGACACGCTGGAGGTGGGTGAGCTGGTCCTCGCCATCGGCAACCCCTTCGGCCTGGAGCAGTCGGTGAGCCTTGGCATCGTGAACCGCAAAGGCCGGGCCCTGGGGAGCGCCGGACCCTTCGACGACTACATCCAGACCGACGCCTCGGTCAATCCGGGCAACAGCGGGGGCCCGCTCCTCAACACCCGGGGCGAGGTGGTGGGCATCAACACCGCCATCATCCCCAACCGGCGCGTGGCCTTTGCCATCCCCATCAACCTGGCGAAGTCGCTGCTGCCCGACCTGCTGACGCGGGGCCGGATCGCCTGGGGGTTTCTGGGGGTGAGCATCCAGGAGCTGACCCAGGATCTGGCCACGGCCCTGGGATTCGCCGAGACGAGGGGGGCCCTGGTGAACCAGGTCCTGCCCGGACAGCCGGCCGAAGCGGCGGGGATCAAGCGCGGGGACATCATCGTGGCCTTCGACGGCAAGCCTGTCCGGGGCGTGCGGGCGCTGCAGCGGGCGGTGAGCTTCACGCCCGTGGGAACGCGGGTGCAGGTGCAGATCTTCCGCGCGGGCAAGCTGGACACGGTGACCGTCACCGTGGGCGAGGCCGCCACGGCCGAGCGGTTGGCCCCGGCCGCGGCCCGGCGGGACCTGGGCATGACGGTGGAGGCGCTGGACGCGGAGAAGGTGAAGAAGTTCAAGCTCCGCGAGGGCGAGGAGGGGCTGGTGGTGACGGATGTGGCCAAGGGCGGGCCGGCCGCGGGCGCGGGGGTGCGTGCGGGAGACCTGATCCGCGAGGTGAACCGGAAAGAGGTGCGATCCCTGGACGGGTTCCGCAGCGCGCTCCGCGCGGGGGAGGGCGAGGTGGACCTTTTCCTCCTCCAGCGGGGGGAGACCTACCTCTACGTCGCGGTGAGACCCAAGACCTGACGGGCCGCAAGTCCCCCCGCCCCCCTGTGACACAGGGGGGCGGGGGGATTTCGGTTGTCCGTTTTCCATTTGCCATTGCAACGGAGTTGACAATGACCATCGTGGCGATCTCGCGGGAGCTGGGAAGCGGCGGCAACGCCATCGCCGCGGCCGTGGCCAAGGCCTTGAACTTCGAGTTCGTGGAGCGGGACATCGTCCTCCAGGCCGCCCGGGCCTTCGAGGTGCCGGAGGAGAAGATCGCCGACGTGGACGAGCGGCGGCTGTCGCTCTGGGAGCGCTTCGACGAGGAGAAGCGCCGCTACCTCATCTTCATCGAGGCCGCCTACTACTCCTTCGCGGAGAAGGACAACGTGGTCACGGCCGGGCGGGGCGGGCCCTTCTTCCTGAAGGACGTGAGCCACGCCCTGAAGGTCCGGGTCATGGCCCCCTTCGAGGTCCGCGTGCGGAGGATCATGGAGCGGGAGGCACTCGACCAGCGGGCCGCCAGGCTCCGGGTGAAGAACTACGACCGGGAGTTGTCGGGTCGCATCGATTACCTGTTCGGGTTGGACTGGACGCTGCCCGAGAACTACGACCTGGTGATCAACACGGGGAACGACGCCTGGCAGTTCTACACGGACCTGCTGGTGGCGGCGGCCCGGCACCCGCAGTACCAGCCCACGCCCGAGTCCCGGCAGCGGGTCCGCGACCTCAGCCTGGCCGCGCAGGTGCGCGCCGCCATCGCCAAGGATCCGGTGACCAAGAACATCAACGTCGAGGTGACGGCCCAGACGGGCCGCGTGGCGCTGAAGGGCGTGGTCTTCAGCCCGGCCATGATGGAGGCCGCGGCCGAGGTGGCCAAGCGGGTCCCGGGGGTCACGAGCGTCTCCTGCGAGGCGGTGGAGATCCCGCGCGTCTACCCGGGACCCATCATGTAAGCGCAGCCATCGGCCATCGGCATGGGGCGTCGGCGGATGGCAAGGGCGAGAGCCGACGCTCACCGGCCGACTGCCGGCTGCGCACTGCCTGCTGTGGAGGATTGGCTGACCAGCACCCGGTATCTCGCCACCTACTACTTCTGGTACTTTGCCGCCGTCGGTGTCTTCGAGCCGTATCTGACCCCCTTCTGGCGGCAGATCGGCTTTGCCCCCGCCGAGATCGGTATTCTGAACGCCATCATGCCCGGGGTCGCCGCCTTCGCCCCGTTCCTGTGGACGGCATACGCGGACGCCACCCGGCAGGGCGAGCGGATCTTCCTCGTCAATACCTGGATCTCGGCCCTGGCGGCCCTCCTGATTCCACACCTCGGCGGCGTCGGCACGGCAGCCGCGGCCGTCCTGGTCTTCTCGCTGTTCCGCACCCCCCTCATCCCGCTCGCCAACAGCATGACCTTTCGCGCGCTGGCCGGTCGCCGCGAGCGGTTCGCCGCGGTCCGCCTCTGGGGCACCATCGGGTACATCCTGACCGCCGCAGCCGCGGGGATGGTGATGGATCGGATCGGCCTGCGGGCCGGACTGCACGGGATCTTCCTGGCCATGCTGGCCTGCGGGATCGTGGGATGGCTCGGGCGCAGCCGGCGGCCGGTCTCCCTTCCCCCCGTGGGCCTCCGGGAGTTTCTCGTGCTCTTGCGGAACCGCCGCTTCGCCCTCCTCCTGGCGGCCTCGGCGCTGGCCTGGATCAGCGTCGGCCCATATCAGACGTTCTTCACCATCCACCTCGAGCGCCTGGGGCTGTCCAAGACGTTCGCCGGGGCGGCCTGGGCTCTGGCCGCCGGAAGCGAGCTCGTCGTGATGCTCTGCTGGGCGCGGCTGTGCGAGCAGGCGAGCCCACGATTCTGGCTGATCGCGGGACTGGCCAGCCATCCGCTGCGCTGGGCCCTCTCCGCCCTCGCCCGCGACCCGGTGGCGCTCCTGCTCATCCAGACGACCCACGCCTTCACGTTCGGGGTGTTCTACCTGGCCGCCGTCCAGACCGTGGACGGGCTGGTCCCGGATGGCCTGCGGGCCAGCGCCCAGGGCCTGTTCGCCTCGGTCACCTTCGGCCTGGGCGGCCTCGTGGGCAACACGCTGGGGGGACTGCTCTACGAGCCGCTCGGCATGGCATGGTTGTACGGGGCGGCCGCGGCCGTCTCGGCGGCCGGCGCACTCCTGTACTGGGCCGGAACGTGGCCGGAGGTGGCCGGCGCCCGCGCGGCGCCCCTCCGCGTTCCGCGGGGTGGCTCCGGATGAGCGGCCCCTGGATCGTCCTCACCCTGCTCACCGGCGTCAATCTGCTGAACTACATCGACCGGCAGATCCTGTACGCGGTGTTCCCGCCCATCCAGGCCGAGCTCCACCTGACGGACACCCAGCTCGGCCTCCTGGCCTCGGCGTTCATGTGGGTGTATCTCGCCACGGCGCCGATCTTCGGCCTCCTGGCGGACCGCCGATCCCGGCCCCGCCTGATGGGAATGGGGGTGGCCATCTGGAGCGCGGCCACGGCCTGTTCCGGCCTCGTGCGAACCCATGCCGAGCTGCTCTTCGGGCGCGCGGCCGTGGGCATCGGCGAGGCGAGCTACGGCGCCGTGGCGCCCGCCATCCTCGCGGATCACTTTCCGCCGGAGAGGCGGGGGAGGGCGCTGGCGCTCTTCAGCATGGCCATTCCGGTGGGCAGCGCCCTGGGGTATCTGCTGGGCGGGGTTCTCGAGCGGGGCGTCGGCTGGCGGGCGGCCTTCTTCATGGTCGGGCTGCCCGGGCTGTTCCTGGCCTGGGCGGTGAGCCGGCTGGAGGATCCGGCCCGCGGCGGTGCGGGGGGCGCGGCGGGATCAGGGGACCGGGCGGGCGCCCCGCGGGCGCGCGAGTATCTGGAGCTTCTGCGCACGCCAAGCTACGTGCTGAACTGCCTGGCCATGACGGCCATGACCTTCGCGGTGGGCGGCCTCGCCGCCTGGATCCCGACCTACCTCACCCGGGTGCGGGGGATGGCCCTGGCGGAGGCGAATCTGACCTTCGGTGTCCTCACGCTGGTGAGCGGCGTGGCGGGAACGGTGGCGGGAGGCTGGATGGGCGATCGGCTCCTCGCCCGGGTGCCGGCGGCCTACTTTCTGGTCTCGGGCGTGGGCCTCTTCCTGGCTGTTCCCTGCGCCGCGGCGCTCATCCTGCTTCAGGATCGGGCATGGGTCCTGGCGGCCATCTTCCTGGCGGAGATCCTGATCTTCCTCAACACCGGACCCCTGAATGCCATCATCGCCAACGTCAGCCGGCCGGCCGTGCGGGCGACGGCCTATGCGGCCAACATCTTCGTGATCCATGCGCTGGGGGACGCCATCTCGCCGGCGGTGGTGGGCATGGTCTCGGACCGGGTGGGACTGGCCGCCGCGTTCTGGATCGGCCCGGCGGCGCTGGCCCTGGCGGCGCTCTTCTGCTTCTGGGGGATGAAGTATTTCGCGGACGACGTAGGCCGGCTCAGCCGCTGAACAGGAGCGTACGAGGGTACGAAAGTACGAACGTACGCGGCCTCAGTTCAGGGGGTGCCAACCGGCTTGTCCCTTGTGTACCTTCGTCCCCTCGTAGGTTCGTCCGCCGCTATTCGGGTAGCAAGACGACCTTGCCGAACACCGCCCTCGCCTCGATCAGTCGGTGCCCTTCCGCGCACTCCGCCAGGGGGAGCGTCCGGTCCACCACGGGGCGCAGCCTCCCCTGGACCAGGTGGCGCACCACCTCCAGGAGATCCGCCTTGCAGCCCATGAACGCCCCCAGGAGGGCGATGGACTTCGAGAAGAGGTAGCGGATGTCCACCTTGGCCTCGTAGCCGGCGGTGGCCCCGCACGTGACCAGGCGGCCGCCGGGGGCGATGGTGGGGATCAGCTTCTCCCAGGTGGCTCCCCCGACGTGCTCGAAGACGACGTCCGCGCCGCGCTTTCCGGTGAGACGCCGCACCTCCTGGGCCAGATCCTGCGTGGCGTAGTTGATCCCCGCATCCGCCCCCAGGGCGGTGGCCTTGGCCAGCTTCTCCTCCGTGCTAGCCACGGCAATCACCCGGGCGCCAAACAGCTTGGCGATCTGGATGGCGGCCGTGCCCACGCCGCTGCCCGCCCCCATGACCAGGACGTCCTCGCCGGACTTCAGGCGGGCCTGGCGGACGAGCATGTTCCAGGCGGTGAGGAAGGTGAGGGGCACCGCCGCCGCGGCCGGGTAGTCCAGCCGCTCGGGGATGGGGATGCAGTTGACCTCGGGCACGCAGACGAACTCGGCGCAGCCGCCGTCCACGCCGTAGCCGCCGATGATCTGGTAACTGCGGCAGAGGTTGTCCTCGCCCCGCAGGCAGGCGGCGCACTGCCCGCAGGTCCAGCCGGGAGAGACCATGATGCGCTCCCCCACCTTGACCCGGGCGCAGGCGGCACCCAGGGCCACGACCTCGCCGGCGATGTCGCAGCCGCCGATCTTCGGCAGGGGGACCTTCACGCCGGGCAGGCCCTTGCGCAGCCAGATGTCGAGGTGATTGAGGGCGACGGCCCTGACCTTGAGCTTCACCTCGGTTGGTCGGGGGGTCGGCTCGGGGACGTCCTCGTACCGCAGGACCTCGGGGCCACCGTGCTCGTGGAACCGAACGGCCTTCATGGCACCTCCTGGATCGTGAGGGGTGAAACGTGAGGCGTGAGGCGACGAGGCTGCCTGAGAAGGAACGGCTGCATCCTACCGGGGCAGGAGGATGTTGTCAAATGCGCGGCTTGCTCCGCCGGGAGGCGGCGGGTATACTTCGGGCGCGGCGTTCAGCCTTCGGCGATCGCCCCCCCACCCCTGACCCTCCCCCGCTGGAGGGCGGGAGGGGAGGGAGGATGGCAGAGGGCTGAGGGCCCCTGTCTAAGGTGTTCGGAGGCGCGAATGCTCGTCCTGGGTGTGGAAACCTCGACCATGCAGGGCGGGGTGGCGCTGGTCGACGAGGACGGCCTGCGCTCGGAGTACACGTTGAATGTCGAGGCCACCCACTCGGAGCGGCTGCTTCCCGCCATTGACCGGATGCTGCAGGAGGCGGGGGTGGGGCTCCAGGATCTCTCGGGCCTCGCCGTGAGCATCGGACCGGGGTCCTTTACGGGGCTTCGCATCGGTCTCAGCACGGTCAAGGGGCTGGCGTACGCCACGGGGCTGCCGGTGGTGGGCGTGCCCACGCTGGAGGCCCTGGCGTGGAGCGTCGCCTTCGCCCGGGCGCAGATCTGCCCGGTCCTGGACGCGCGCAAGGAGGAGGTGTACGCGGCGCTGTTCCGGCATGAGGGGGATGCGCTGGTGCGGATCATGGAGGATAGCGCGCTCGCGCCCGAGGCGCTGTGCGCGAAGATTCGCAGGCCCACGATCTTCCTCGGTGATGCCCTGGCCGTCTACGGGGATCTGTTCCGGCGGCTCCTGGCGGAGCGCATGCTCCTCCCGCCCGCGTCGCAGCGCGGGGCGCGGCCGGCCTGCGTGGCGGAGCGCGGCCGCGAGCGTCTCCTCCGGGGCGAGCGGGACCCGGTGGCCTCGCTGGTCCCGCGCTACCTGCGTCCGTCGGAGGCGGAATTGCGCTGGCGGAGAAAATTCAGTGGACCGTGAGCATGTGTCGCCCGGTTCGTCGGCCACACACTGTTCGCTGGCGTACGAGTGTACGAGGGTACGAATGTACCCGCAAAGGATCGGACCGGGTCTCCGAGATTCGTGCCGTCCCTTCGTACGCTTGCACCTTCGTACGGTCTTGATTTTCGTCATTCGGAGCGTACCCTCGTACTCTCGTACATTCGTACGCCCTCTCTCGCACTAGGTACGAGCGTACGCCTGTACGAATGTAGGCTGCCGAAATCCGTCTCGTCCCATCGTACACGCGTACTCTCGTACGTCCGTACGCTTTTGGATTTGGACCCATGACCCTCGTGATCGAGCCGATGCGCCGGGAGGATCTGCCCGAGGTCCTCGCCATCGAGGTGGCCTCCTTCGCCCTCCCCTGGACGCGCGAGATGTTCGAGAGCGAACTCACTCGGGGAGACATCGCCGAAAGCCTGGTCGCCCGCCTGGCGGAGGGGCAACGGCCCGGCCCCGTGGCGGGGTACCTGTGCGCCTGGGTGGTCGGGGAGGAGGTCCACATCAACAATCTGGCTGTGGGGCCGCAGTGGCGGCGCCGCGGGATCGCAGCCGCCCTCCTCGAGGCTGCCCTCGAGCGGGCCCGCGCGCGCGGGGCCCGGTGCGCCTTCCTGGAGGTGCGAGTGTCCAACCTCGCGGCGCAGGCCCTCTACCGCCGGCACGGGTTCGAACCGGCCGGGATCCGGAAGCGCTATTATGACCGCCCCGTCGAGGATGCGCTGATCATGAGGCGCCGGCGCCTCTGAGCTCGGGGGGTCGAATCGTCAAGTGGTCGAGAAGTCGAGTGGCGGGGTGAAACCAGCGTGATGCGTTGACCATTTGACTGCTTGACATCTTCTCGCGGGCACTGGTAGTGTCTGCCGCGTCCTGCGTCCGGACAGCACGGGAAGTTCCCGGGGAGGAGGCGACATGATCGACAAGGAGCTGCTGGAGATCCTGGCCTGCCCGAAGTGCAAGTCGGAGGTGCGGCTGGACGAGGCCGCCCAACGGATCATCTGCACGTCGCCGACCTGCGGCCTGCGCTACCCCATTCGGGACGGCATCCCGGTCATGCTGATTGACGAGGCCGAGGCCCCGGACAAGGCGTGAGCCGGGCTCCCGCCTGTCAGGAGGACGGATGCGCGCCCTGATCACCGCGGGCGGGCGGGGGACGAGACTTCGCCCGCTCACCCACACGAACAACAAGCACCTCATCCCCATCGCCAACAAGCCGATGATCCACTACGCCCTGGAGGCGGTGGCGACCGCGGGCATCCAGGAGGTGGGGGTCGTTCTCAACCCGGACACGGGCGAGGAGATCCGGCGGGCCCTGGGGGACGGGGCGACCTGGGGCCTCACGATCCGCTACGTCATGCAGGAGGCGCCCCTGGGTCTGGCGCATGTGATCCAGGCGGCCGAAGGGTTCCTGCGGGGCGAACCCTTCGTGTTTTTCCTGGGCGACAACGTGGTCGTGGGCGGCATCCGGCAGTTCGTCGAGCGGTTCCAGGCCCGGGGGGAGGACTGCCATCTCGTCCTGGCCCGGGTGAAGGACCCGCAGCGCTTCGGCGTGGCCGAGGTCAAGGGCGGGCGGGTCGTTCGCGTGGTCGAGAAGCCGGCGCACCCCGCCAGCGAGTTCGCCGTCACCGGCATCTACGTCTACGCGCCCCCGATCTTCGAGGCGGTGCACGCCATCCGGCCGAGTGCCCGGGGGGAGCTGGAGATCTCGGACGCCCACCAGTACCTCCTCGACCATGGATACCGCGTGGGGTATTCCGAGATCACGGGCTGGTGGAAAGATACGGGGAAGCCCGAGGATCTGCTGGAGGCCAACCGGTTCGTCCTGGATCAGGTCCTGGATGGGACGGCCCCGCTGATCCGGGGCAGGGTGGACGCGGACAGCGATATCGCCGGGAAGGTGGTGGTGGAGGAGGGGGCCCGCGTGGTCGCGAGCCAGATCCGCGGGCCGGCCGTCATCGGCGCGGAGGCTGTGGTCGAGGGCAGCTACATCGGCCCCTTCACCTCGGTGGGGCGGCGATGCGTGATCCGCAACAGCGAGCTGGAGTACAGCATCCTGTTGGAGGAGACCCAGATCCTGGAGGCGGATGTCCGCATCGAGCGGAGTCTGCTGGGCCGGGAAGTGGTCATCCGCCGGGGAAGCTCGCGGCCCAAGACCCAGAAGTTCATCCTGGGCGATCAGAGCATCGTCGAACTGTGCTAGGGCTCCCAACGGCAAGGGCGTACGAATGTACGAGCGTACGAATGGACGGGATGATTCTCGGAAACCCATTCCGATCCTCTGCGCGTACACTCGTACATGCGTACCCTCGTACGCCTTTCGTTTATGGGTGGCCGCATGATCCGCGGCGTCCAGGTCAAACCGCTCACGGTCCGGCCCGATGATCGCGGCTTCCTCATGGAGATGCTGCGGGAGGACGATCCGCTCTTCGAGCGGTTCGGCCAGGTCTACATCACCGGCTGCCGGAGAGGAGTGGTCAAGGGCTGGCACTACCACAAAGAGCAGACCGACCACTTCGTCTGTGTCGCCGGCACGGCGCTGGTCGTCCTGTACGACGGGCGCGAGGGTTCGGCCACCCGGGGGATGGTTCAGGAGTTCACCCTCACCTCGCCCCCGACGCAGGATCCCGCCCCACTCCTCCTCAAGATTCCCCCGCTCGTGGTGCACGGCTTCACTGCCGTGGGCGGGGACGAGGCCCGGATCGTCAACGTCCCCACGCGTCCGTATCGGTACGCCGACCCGGACGAATACCGCTACCCCTGGGACAGTCCTGAGATTCCCTACCGCTGGCCGGCCGAGGTCGTCCGGGGGGGCTGAGCCGGCATGCGCATCCTCCTCACCGGCGCCGACGGGCAACTGGGCACGGAGCTGGTCCCGGCCCTGGCTGCCCACGGCGAGGTAATCGGCACTACCATCCGCGATCTGGACGTGACGCACCCGGACTGCGCCCATCGCATTGCGGCGCTCGGTCCCGATTGGGTGGTGCATACGGCCGCGGTCACCGACGTGGACGGCTGCGAGCGGGAGCCCGGCACGGCCCTGGCCGTCAATGCCGAGGGGACGCGCCGGGTGGCCGAGGGGTGCCGGCGGGCGGGCGCCGGCCTGGTGTACCTCAGCACGGATTACGTCTTCGACGGTTCCAAGGGCGCGCCCTACACGGAATGGGACCCCCCGGCGCCCCTGAACGCCTATGGTCGCTCCAAGCTGGAGGGGGAGCGCGCCGCGCGGGCACTGGCCCCGCGCTGGCTGATCGTCCGGACGGCCTGGCTGTACGGGACCCGCGGCAGGAACTTCGTGAAGGCCATCCTCGGGAAGGTGCAGGCGGGCGAGCCGCTGCGGGTGGTGGATGACCAGGTGGGCTCGCCGACCTACGCGGCGGATCTGGCCCGGGCCATCGGGCTGCTGCTGTCACAGCGCCGCACCGGCCTCTATCACCTGACCAACAGCGGGTCCTGCTCCTGGTGCGCGTTCGCGCGGGAGATCCTCCGCCTCACCGGGGGGGACGCGGCCTCCGTGGTCCCGATCACCTCGGGGGAGCTGGGGCGTCCCGCCCGCCGCCCGGCCTATTCCGTCCTGGAGAATGCCGCCTGGGCCGCCGCCGGCTTCCCGCCCCTGCGCCCGTGGCCCGAGGCCCTCGCCGACATGCTCGCTTCTCTGAAAACCGTCGACTCGTCAGGTGGTTGATCTGCCACATAGGCCCGAGACGGAGGAACCGCCAATTGACGAATCGACACTTTGACGAATCGACGGTTCTCAGAACTCAAGCTGCAGGGCAGCGCCCTGAATTCCCTGGCCCACCAGCGGGACGACGCTCAGCCTGGACTTCTCCCGCCGCTCTTGGTTGAGCTTGACCACCGCCTTGCCCACCACCGTCCCGATGGCGGCGCCCAGGAACACATCCGACATCCAGTGCTTGTCGTCGTAAACCCGGGACAGGCCCGCCGCCCCCGCCAGCCCGTAGGCAAGGACCGACACTGCGGGATGGGGAAAATGCTCGGAGAGGACGGAGGCCACGGCGAAGGCGTTCGCCGTGGTGAATGAGGGGAGCGAGCTGCCGAGGTTGAACGCCTGGTAATGGGTCGGCCCGAGGTTTCTGTCGGGACGGCTCCGTCCGGTGAAGAACTTGGTCGGCACAGCGAGGGCGCCGACCGAGATGAGGCTCGCCTCCAGCGCGTCGGCAGAGACGGCCTTCAGCTTCGGAATATCGAAGGCATAGCCCGTTCCGGCGATCCCGGCCACGAGGGCGATGGGCACGAACTCCTCCAGGGGCCGCAAGACCGAGGCTGCGGAGTCGGTGAACTCGTTCTGGTTCTTCTGGATCTGATGGCGGATACCCTTGTCCAGGAACATGAGTCCGGCGGTCGCGGCTCCCACCCCGGCCGCGATCATCCAGTCCCCCGAATCCCAGCGGAGGGGAGAGGTCAGGATGGTCCCCGTATCCCCGAGGACGCGGCTGCCATAGTCGGCGGAAAAGATCTCGTCCCGGTCAAGGCCCGGCGGCCCTTCCGTCCGGGGGGCGGGTGGGGGCGTCACGGGCCGGAGCGCCTCCGCGCGACGC
>JBBIQE010000022.1:0-33560 GCA_037442485.1 Methylomirabilis sp. (SeqCode) | reverse complement strand
GAGGCCGTCGAGGCGATCCTGCGGGATGGGAACGCGGCCCAGCCAGCTCGCCCCTCGGGTGGAACCGGATCTCCTCCGGCGGTTCGAAGCGCTGGCGCTGCCTCACCTCAAGGGCCTGTACGGATTGGCGGTCCGGCTCACCGGGGACGGGTCGGCTGCCGAGGATCTGGTCCAGGAAACCTACCTCAAGGCCCTCCAGGCGTTCCCGACCCTGCGGGATCATGGAAGCGTCCGCCCCTGGCTGTTCCAGATTCTCAGTCGCCTGGTCACGGACCGCCAGAGAACCGAGGGCCGGGAAGTCCTGACGGGAGATCCCGAGGAATTGGACCGGTTCTCCCTCTACGATCTGATCGCCGAGGAGGATCCGTTCCCCTACTCCGACCGGCTGCACGAGGACTTCCTGGCCGAGTTCCGGGACGAAGACGTGCGGGGGGCTCTGCGGGCGCTCCCCGAGGCGTACCGGGTCCCCCTGGTCCTGCTGTATGCGGAGGAGATGAGCTACCGGGAGATTGCGACCCTCCTCGGGTGCCCAGTGGGGACGGTGATGTCTCGGCTTCATCGGGGGCGAAAGATCCTGGAGCGGACGCTCTGGGAATGTGCCAAGCGGAGGGGACTGGTCAGGACATGGATTCCACGAAGCGGTTGACGTGTGAGCAGGCGGTGCAGCAGTTCTTCGCCTACCTGGACCGGGCGCTCTCGGGCGAGCGGCTCGAAGCGCTGGAGATGCATCTCGAGGCGTGCCTCGATTGCTGCGACAAGCTGCGGTTCAGCCGGCAACTGGATGCCTTCGTCAAGACCCGGCTGCCCGAGGCGACGCTGCCCGCGGATCTGGAGGCGAGGATCCGCCAGGCGCTGCGCGGCTGACGGGTGGGCACGGCATACCCGGGCGGCGGCTTCATGAAGAGGCATCCCGGCGATCATGCAGCCCGGACATGACGCCTGGGTCGTGGGCGGTGAGCCCAACGTCCTGCTCGAACTCGCGGACGCCGTAACGCGACGAGAATGAGTGCAAAGGAGGGGGCAGCCATGTCGTACTTCCGCGAAGAAGAAGCTCGCTCGATCATTCGGGACGCGTACGGGAAGGTGCGTTCCGACGGCGCGGCCGTGGCCGAGGCGTTTTACGCTCCGGAGGAGTTGGACCGCCTCCCGAGGGGCGCGATCGAGCTGGCGCTGGGGGTCGGTCACCCGGTGCGGCACGCCGGCCTGCAACCGGGCGAGGTGGTCCTCGACCTGGGGTGCGGGGCGGGCATTGATACCCTGCTGGCCGCTTTCGCCGTCGGCCCGCAGGGGCGGGCCATCGGCCTGGACATGACGCCCGAGATGGCCGAGCGGACCCGGCGGCATGCCTCGGCCGCGGGCCTCGCCAATGTGGAGGTGCGGGAGGGCCTGATCGAGGAGATCCCCCTCCCCGACGCCTCGGTGGATGTGGCGATCTCCAACGGCGTGCTCAATCTCTCCACCCGCAAGAGCCGGGTCCTGGCGGAGACCCTGCGCGTCCTGCGGCCCGGGGGGCGCGTCTCCCTGAGCGACCTCGTCCTCAGCGAGGCGCTGCCGGAAGAGGTCCTGAAGAGCCCGGCCGCCCTGGCGGGGTGACTGGCGGGGACACTGGCGGAGCCAGTGCTGCTGAAGAAGTTCTTCAACGTCGGGTTTGCGGACATCGCGGTGGTCGAGCGGAAGCCGTTCGGCCTGAAGGACCTGGCCCGCTACCCGCTCTTCACCAAGGAGTTTCTGGACTTCCTCGCCACCGTGATGCCGGCGCACCGGCACGAGGAACTGGTCTTCTCCATCGTCGTCACGGCCCGCAAGCGAACTGCTTGCTGACAGAAGGAGGATAAGGATGATTCGGCTGGTGATGGCAGTCATATGGAGCATCATCCTGGTAACCAGCAGTGCCGCGCAGACCGGGGGTGAGGAGCAGGCGCTTCCCAAAGGCTTCAAGATCACGCCCGTCTTGAAGGCCACCCAGACTGCTAGCAGCATCAAGCTCGAGTACCCTACGACTGGGAAGGCCGAGATCGTCTCCGTCATCGGCGAACTCGAGCCCGGGGGTCGCACAGCGCGTCATCAGCATCCAGTGCCTGTCTTCGTGTACGTGCTCCAAGGGACGCTCACCGTCCAGGCCGAGGGTGGACAAGCCCGCGAGTACCCGGTCGGACAGGCCTTCATGGAAGACGTCAACCACTGGCATCAGGCATTCAACAAGACCAGTACGCCGGCGAAGATCCTGGTGGTATTCATGGGCGAGGAAGGCAAGCCGACAACTGTCAGCGCCCGCTGAGCAGCGAGCCGAACGGAGGGTACCGGACACCTTTTTCGTGGTAAGTGTATGATTTCGGTGAAGACGGTCTTGGGTTCTCTTGCTAGGCCGGCCGCATGCAGACCCGCGGCCGCTGTACCCGCCCGCTGAGGATCCCCCACAGCCTCTTCTGTGCGGCTGCCCGATCGCCTCCGATGCGACCTCTGGTCAGGCCCACTCGGAATCGAATCGGCCGCGCTGATTGACAACGGCCGGTTCCTCGATCAAGATTGGGCCGCATCGTCATCCCCTCTTGTCCTCTTGCCGGAGAAACGGGAATGTCTATGAGAGGGTCTGTATCATCCTTCCACCGGGAACGGAAGCTCCGCGCGTGGCTCCTGCTGTGGGTCTTGCTGGCTGGCGCCGTCATGGCTGGTGCCCGACCCGCCTGGGCGGGCAGCGGCCTCACCCCCGAGGAGGAGACCGTCATCGGGGTGTACCGCGCCGCCAGCCCGGGGGTCGTGCACATCACCAGCACCGTGCTCAGCCAGGACTTCTTCTTCCGCATCGTGCCCGAGCGGGGGACCGGCTCGGGCTTCATGGTGGATGACCGCGGCTACATTCTCACCAACAACCATGTGGTCGAGAATGCGGACAGCCTGGAAGTCACCCTGGCCGACAAGAGCAAGGTGCCGGCCAAGCTCGTGGGTCGGGATCCGAACAACGATCTGGCTGTGATCCGGATCAACGTCCCGCGGGAGAAGCTCACGCCGCTCCGCCTGGGGGACTCGTCCCAGCTCCAGGTGGGCCAGTTGGCGATCGCCATCGGCAATCCCTTCGGGCTGGACCGCACGGTCACCCGGGGCGTGGTGAGCGCTCTGGGTCGCAGCCTGAAGGCCGATACGGGACGGCAGATCCGCAACGTGATCCAGACGGACGCGGCGATCAACCCCGGCAACTCGGGGGGGCCGCTCCTGAATTCCCGGGGCGAGGTCATCGGGATCAACACGGCCATCTTCACCCCCAGCGGTGGGTCGGTGGGCATCGGCTTTGCCATCCCGGTGAACACGGCGAAGAAGCTCCTGCCCCAGCTCATCGCCCGAGGCCGCGTATCTCACCCTTGGCTGGGGATCAGTGGCATGGATGTCACCCCCGATCTGGCCCAGGCGCTCGGCCTACCCGTGAAGGAGGGGGTGATGATCGCCCAGGTGGCCCCCGGCAGCCCGGCCGCCCGCGCCGGCCTCCGGGGGGCGCAGCGGCGCGTGCGCGTCCGCAACTACATCTTCGCCGCGGGCGGCGACATCATCGTGGCCATGGACGGACAGAAGATCGCGGCCGTAGATGACCTCACAGCTTTCCTGGACGAGCAGAAGAAGGTGGGGGAGAACGTCCGGGTAGACGTCCTGCGCGACGGCAAGCCGCTCACCCTGGTGGCCAAGCTGGGCGAGCTGCCGGAGGACTGATGGCGGGGCGCGCACGTGTCTGGCTCGGCGTCCTGATCCTGCTCCTTGGCGTCACCCCGGTTCCGGCCGGAGAGCTCAACCCGCCCCTCCCCACGGGTAGGCTGGTGATCGCCGGCCGGGTGAGGCTGACGGTCGAGCTGGCCCGCACCCCGGAGGAGCAGGTCCGGGGGCTCAGCGGCCGGAAGAGCCTCGGGCCGGGTCACGGCATGCTTTTCGTGTACGAGCGCCCGCAGCCGGTGAGCATCTGGATGAAGGATATGCGGTTTCCCCTGGACATCCTCTGGATCCGGGCCGGCCGGATCGTGGCCATCGAAAAGGACGCGCCACCGCTGGCGCCGGTCGGACCGGAACGGGTTTACACGGCCACGGCCGATCTGGTACTCGAAGTGCCGGCCGGCTTCACGGACCGGCAGAAGATCCGCGTGGGCGATAGGGTGCAGGTCACCCTGCCCTGAGCTGACACAGCCGGATCCACAGCGAACGGATGGGGGAGGCGGATGCGTGATCCCTGGCTCGGCAGGCCGAGGGTCCCGCTGCCCATGGTGGTTCTGGTGGCCGCGGCGTCCCTGGCGGCCGGCCTCTGGCTCGGCACCGGGCAGGAGTTCGGCCGACGCTCCACCACCGGGCGCTTCTGGGCCGAGCCCCCGCCGACCTCCGCCCGGAGCGAGGTGCCCATCCCGGGCCGGCCGGAATCCTTTGCGGCGCTGGTCAAGCACCTCTCGGGTGCCGTCGTCAACATCAATACCAGCCGCAGGATGCGTCTGCCCAAGGACCACCCGGACATCCAGGGGCCGGGCCTGGACCGGCGGGATCCGAAGGATTTCTTCGACCGCTTCTTCGGGGAGCGCGAGCGGGACTTCAACCAGCGGAGCCTCGGTTCGGGCGTGATCATCAACCCGGACGGCTTCATCGTGACCAACCATCACGTCGTCGAGGGCACCGACGCGATCCAGGTCCGCCTGTCCACGGGCAAGCAGTACCGGGCCGAGATCATCGGCACGGACCCCAAGACGGACCTGGCCCTCATCCGGGTCCGGGCGGGGGCCCCCCTCCCTGTCGTTCCGCTGGGGGATTCCGACGCGCTGGAGGTGGGGGACTGGGTGGTGGCGATCGGCAATCCCTTCGGGTTGGATCACTCGGTGACGGCCGGGATCGTGAGCGGCAAGGGCCGGGTCCTGGGGGCCGGCCCGTACGACGACTACATCCAGACCGATGCCGCCATCAATCCGGGGAGCTCGGGGGGGCCGCTCTTCAACCTGCGGGGCGAGGTGGTGGGGATCAACACGGCCGTGATCCCGCAGAGCCGGATCGGCTTCGCCATCCCCAGCAACTTGGCCAAGGGGATCCTTCTCCAGCTCAGGGCGCGGGGCAGGGTGACGCGCGGCTGGCTGGGCGTCGTGGTGCAGCAGGTGTCCCCTGAGGCGGCCGAGTCCTTCGGGCTCAAGGAGCCCCAGGGTGCCCTGGTGGCCGAGGTGGCCCCGGACTCGCCGGCCGCGCGAGCGGGGATCCGGCGCGGGGACGTGATTGTCCGCTTCGGGGGCACGCCGGTCGTCGAGGTTCGGGACCTGCCGCGGCTGGTGGCGGAGAGGCCGGTGGGCGCCGAGGCCGAGGCGGCGATCCTGCGGGATGGCAAGCCGATGACGGTGCACATCCGCGTCGGCGAGCTGCGTGAAGAGCGCCTGGCCCGCGCCCCTTCGCAGGAGCCGGATTTCGGCAGCATGCGGGGAAAGTGAGATGGAGGAGCCGAGAGCCAAGCAGCAAGAGCCCCGAGCCGCGAGCCGAGCGCCGCTCTGGTTGTCTGCGGCGCTGGTCGTGGCATTCATCTACTCGTGGACGGCGCCGGCCGCGGCGGCGGACCTGGCCGACCGGGTGTTCGAGACGACGTTGGCCAATGGCCTCAAGGTCCTGCTGGTGGAAGAGCCGAAGGCGCCGGTCGTGACCATCCAGGTATGGTACAAGGTAGGGTCCCGGAACGAGCCCGCGGGCAAGACGGGCCTCTCCCACATGCTGGAGCACATGATGTTCAACGGGACGCCCAGCATCGGGCCCAAGCAGTTCTCCCTCATCGTGCAGCGGAACGGCGGGCAGGACAACGCCTTCACGACGACGGATTACACCGCCTACTACGAGGACTTCGCCGCGGACCGGGTGCTCGTCGGCCTGGAGCTGGAGGCGGATCGGATGGCGCACCTGCTGCTCGGGGAGAAGGAGTTTCTGCCCGAGCGCCAGGTCGTCATGGAGGAGCGGCGCCTCCGGATCGAGGACCAGCCCGCGGCCCTCCTGGGCGAGCTGATGCGGGCCACGGCGTTTCTGGCCCACCCGTACCGGCGACCGACCATCGGCTGGCCGAGCGACATCGCGGCCTACACCCGGGAGGATCTCGTCCGCTACTACCGCACCTATTACGTGCCGAACAACGCCACGCTCATCGTCGTGGGGGCCATCCAGAGGGACGCGCTGCTGCCCAAGATCCGGGACCTCTTCGAGAAGATCCCGCGCGGACCCGAGCCGCCCAAGGTGGTCACCGTGGAGCCGCCCCAGCAGGGGGAGCGCCGCGTCTTTCTCCGGAAGGAGGCGGAGCTGCCCCTGCTGTTCGCCGTCCACCACGTCCCCAATCTCACCCACCCGGACAGCTACGCCCTGGAGGTGCTGGCCGCCATTCTGGGGGGCGGCGAGAGCGCGCGGCTGCACCAGCGGGTGGTCTATGAGCAGCGGTTGGCCTCCTATGCCTCGGCCGATTACTCCGGCCTGCACGTCGATCCCTATCTCTTCGGCGTGAGCGCTGGGCCCCTGCCCGGCAAGACGGCCGAAGAGGTGGAGCGGGCCGTGTTCGCCGAGGTCGAGCGGCTGAAGGTCGAGCCCGTCTCCGACCGCGAGCTGCAGAAGGCCAAGAACCAGATCGAGGCCTCCTTCATCTTCGCCCAGGATTCGGTCCACCGGCTGGCCAGCCTGCTGGGGGCCTACGAGTCGGTGGCCGGGTGGCGCTCCCTGGCCGGGTATCTGGACGGCATCCGCAGGGTCACGGCCGCGGACGTGCAGCGGGTGGCCGCCCAGTACCTCGGGCCGGACAACCGCACGGTGGCCATCCTGATCCCCCTCGGGCCGGCCTCTCCGGCGGGCGGCGAGCCATCCCGAGGGGTCCGCCCCTGATGGCCGCACGGCTGGTTGTGCGCACAATCCAACGGGATGGGGCCCAGGCCGACAATGCGCTTGGCCGTCCCGCACTGCCGCCGGATAATCCCCGCGGCTCCGACCCCGAGATCCGGGTCCCTCTTTCGGATGTCGGCGGTCGCGAAGCCAGAAGCCGGGACGTGCGCCGCCAAATCCGCACGCCGAAATCCGCAATCCCGCATGGGGCGTAAGTTATGCCCGCGCCCGATCTGAGCGTCGTGGTGGCCATGGCCGCCGGACTCCTGTCGTTCCTCTCCCCGTGCGTCCTGCCGCTCTTGCCCTCCTACATCTCCTTCGTGGCCGGGGTGTCTTTGGAAGCGGTCCAGGGCAGCGTGGCCAACGCCCGGACGCGGCGGGCCATCCTCGTCAACTCCGTGCTCTTCATCCTGGGCTTCTCGCTGGTCTTCATCGCGCTGGGGGCGGGGGCCACGCTCATCGGGCAGGTCCTGTTCAAACAACAGGGCCTGATCCGGAAGATCGGCGGCCTCTTCGTCATCCTCATGGGGCTGTACGTCGCCGGGTGGCTGCGGATTCCGTTCCTCATGCGCGAGTGGCGGGTGGAGCTGAAGGATCGGCCGGCCGGGTACCTGGGGGCGGTCATGGTCGGCATCACCTTCGCCGCCGGCTGGACCCCCTGCATCGGACCGATCCTGGGCTCCATCCTGACGCTGGCCTCGGTGTCTCAGACGGCCGGCACGGGGATTACGATGCTCGCCGCCTACTCGCTGGGCCTTGCCATCCCCTTCTTCGTGAGCTCCCTGGCGATCCACCGGTTCGTGGCATGCTTCGACCGGTTCAAGCGGTTCTTCCCCGTGGTGACGCGCCTGAGCGGTCTGATCCTGATCCTCCTGGGCGTCCTGCTGGTCACGGACTACTTCACGGTGCTGAGCCGTCTGGCGTTCTCGCTGACGCCGGAGTGGCTGTTCCGGATCGAGCGCGACCTGTTGAAGTGAGGCGGGGGGCCGTGTCCAGGCTTGTCGAAGGATGAAGGAGGAACGATGGGACGGAAGCGGCGGCAAGCCCCGGTCGAGGCGGCCAGGCCAGAGAGCGGGGGCGGACTCCGGGGGCTGCTCGTCGGCCGGCCGACGGTGGCGAGCGTGATATGGCTCCTGGCCATCGTCCTGGTCATCGGGGTCTCCGGCGGGTACCTGGCCTACCGCGCCATGGGACCCGCACCGGCCTCGGTGGGCGGGTCGGGACCGGATCCGGCCGCCCCCTGGCGGGCCCGGCTCCTCCAGAATCCCAGGGACGTGGAGGCGATGCTCAGGCTGGCCCACGTCCAGCTCGACCAGCAGCAACTGGATGCCGCCGAGTCGCTGTACCGACAGGTGTTGGCGATCGAGCCGAAAAACGTCGAAGCCATTGACCACCTGGGGACGGTCCTGCTCGGCCGCGGCCAGGTGGACGCGGCGCTCCGGCGCTACAACGAGGCGCTGGCCATTGATCCGCGTTATATCCATGCCCTGTGGGACAAGGCGAATCTGCTGCAGCAGGTGAAGAAGGATTACGCGGGCGCCATCCGGGTGTGGGAGGCGTTCATCCAGGTGGTGGGGGCCGACAGCCAGGACGGCAAGACGGCCCAGGCCTTCATCGCCGAGGCCAGGCAGGCCATGGGCGGGCCGTCGTCCGTCGAGAAGGCATTCGGCGGGAAGCCCTAGCCCGACCTGGGGTCGCATACGTGGCCGCGCTTCGAGGCGTCGAGGCGCGGCCTTGCTGTGTGAGCGGTTCGGCATTGGGAGTGGTCCGTTGTCGGCTGTCCGTTTTCGCGTACGCACGCTCTCGGGATGATCCGTCCTTCCCCCGCCGAATCCAAGCGAACAGAATGGGCGGACCCGCGCGCGCTTCGCCGGGACGTCCTGCGCCTGGCCCTGCCCATCGTCGGCAGCGACCTGCTGCAGCGCGGGGTCAACGTGGTGGACGCCCTGCTGGTCGGGCGACTGGGCGCGGCCGAGCTGGCGGCCGTGGGGCTGTCCCAGCTCCTGCTGATGTTCACCATGGCCCTGGTGTACGGGCTGGGGGTCGGCAGCACGGTGATGGTCGCCTTCCACACGGGGGCGAGGGACGAGCGGCGACGCGCCTCCTCGGCGCGTACCAGCCTGCTGATCGGCGTGGCGGCCACCCTGGTGCTGGGGGGCGCCGGCATCCTGTGCTCGCGCCCCGTCGCGGGCTTCATGGGGGCCTCGGGTCGCCTCCTGGATCTCACCCTGGATTACCTGCACGTGACCTGGTACCTTTTCGGCGCCTATGTCTTCCTCCACCTGGCCTCCGCCCTCTTCCAGGGGGTGGGGGACACGCGGACGCCCCTCTGGGCCATGGTGGCGGTGAATGTCCTGCACGTCCTGATCGCGGTCCCGCTCGTCTTCGGGCTGGGGAACCTTCCCCGCTTGGGCGTGGTGGGCGCTGCGCTGGCCTCGGGGCTCTCCGAGGGGGCAGGGGCGGGGTGGCTCCTCTGGCAGGCGAGGCGGCGCGGGCTTTTCGGCGAGCGAGGGGCCGGCTGGAGCCTCCACGAGTTCTGGCGGATCCTCCGGGTGGGTCTGCCGGCGGTGGGGGAGCGGCTCATCACGCACGGGATGCAACTGATCTTCGCCCGGATCGTCATCGGTTTCGGCGTGGCCGCCTACGCCGCCCACCAGGTGGGCCTCAACATCGAGTCGCTGTCCTTTCTACCGGGCCTCGGCTTTGCCAAGGCGGCCACGGCGCTCGTCGGGCAGCGACTGGGGGCCAGGGACCCGGGCGGCGCCCGCCGGTGCGCCCGCACGGCCAACCTCCTGGCGACGGGGATCATGACGGCCTTCGGCGCGAGCTTTGTCCTGTTCCCCCGGGCGTGGGTCGTCCTCTTCACATCGGATCCGGGGGTGCTCCTGTACAGTGTGCCCCTGCTCACCTCCATGGGGGTGCTGCAGCCGCCGCTGGCGATTGCCATGGTCACCTCAGGGGCGCTGCGCGGCGCGGGCGAGACGCACGTGGTCCTGCTGGCGGCCATCGTGGGCGGGTGGCTGGTCCGGCTGCCCAGCGCCTACTTGGGCGGGGTGGCGGGCCAACTCGGCATGACCATGGTCTGGGCGACGATGGTCTTCGACTGGATCGTGCGCTGCGGCATCGTGACCTGGCGGTTCCGCCGCCTCTCAATGGTGGACGTCCGCCTCTGAGGTTGGGCAATGGTGCCGACGCGCAGAGGAACCTGGGGGCAACGCAATAAAAGGACCGATGAGTGAGAGGGTGTGAAGGCTCTCGCGCCCCTCGGCCCCTCTGCACCTCTGCGCTACCTTCCGAGCAACTTGGCCTTCAACCCCTCCAGGGAGAAGTCGCGGCTGTGGGCGTAGTCCCGCAGTCCAGCCTCGCGGTCGCGCAGCTTCAGGCACTCGGCGTACACCTTGTCGGCCACCTCCGGGGGGATGGTGACGACGCCGCTGGCATCGCCGTGGATGAGGGCGCCCGGCTGGATCTGGACTCCGCTTATCTCCACCGGAATTCCGACGTCCAGGAAGTTGAACGTCCCATGGGCGACCACCAGGCCGGCCGCGAACACGTGATAGCCCAGGGGACGAATCCCGTCCAGGTCCCGCACGCCGCCGTCGGTCACGATCCCCACGGCGCCCAGGCGCTTGGAGAGGGTTGCCAGGACGTCGCCATGGAAGCAGGCGTGGGTGGGCCTGGGGCCGATGTTCTTCACCACCACGACCGCGGGCTTGGGGGCTGCGGCGATCGCCTCGAACACGCGCACGTGCCCCTGGCGACTTCGAGCCCGGCCGGGCGTGGTACTGTCAGCCGTCACCGTGACGGCATATCCCACCATGACGCCGAACTCCGGGGTCAAGCACTTGATGTCCATGCCGAGAAATCCCTGGCTGTCGTCGCGCACCTTGAACACCTCGATGGCGTTGGCCACCGTGGGCGAATCCACGGAACGAAGCTCTTCGAGTTGCTCGGCCGTGAGTCGCGCTGTCATTCAGAATCTCCTTTCTCCCTGCCTGTGTGGGATGCGCTGTCAAGCCGGCGCCAACCTACCGCCGTGTCCAGGCCTCTGTCAACGGGTTCCGATGGGGTCGCGAGTAATGTACGGAAATTCGGTAGGGATTCAGAAAATTTTTCTTGACGCAACATTTGACTTCGGGTACAAAGGGTGTACCTCTCATCCAGAGTGGCAGAGGGACTGGCCCGAAGAAGCCACGGCAACCCCGCCTGCAGCGGGGTGCCAACTCCTGCCCCGGACCTCCGGCGTCTGTCAGGCGCAACGGAGGTCGGTGGGGAGAGATGGGAAGGGGAACGACTCCCCGTAGCCCCTTCTCATCAGCCGGATGGGAAGGGGCTTTGTCTTTCTGTGGCGCGAGGGGTCCGACGATGGGGATGTGTCGCTGTATTGACAAGTTGTGCGGCTTTTTTGGCAGGGAAAGACCGGTAACCCGATAGAAATTCGCCATTAGCTGGAGAAGCTGATGAGGGCGGAACAACACCCACCAAAAAAGGCGGACTCCATCGAGAATGGTGAGCTGATTCGCCGGATCATGGAGGCTGTGCGCAGCGTGCGATTCGGGCAGGTGCAGATCATCATCCAGGATTCGCGCGTCGTGCAGATAGACAAGACAGAGAAGGTTCGGCTGGCATAGCGGGACAGGATCCGGCAGGCTGACCAGTCAACTGGAGGCCAATCCCGCCGACAGCGGGGTTGGCCTCTTCTTTTGGAGGGGACGATGAGCGCGCACACGACCACCGACGCCACGAAGCCCCATCTTCACATCCCCGAGGCGGATGAGCTGCCAGGACAGACGGCCGGGGAGCCCGCCTCCTGGGCGGACAGCGGTGAGATTGACACCTTCGACGTCTTCGTCAGCCGCTTCTGGCGGGGCGAGATCACGCCGGAGGAGTTCAAGCGGTTTCGCCTGCAGCACGGTGTGTACGGCCAGCGGCAGGACGGGTTCTACATGGTGCGGGTAAAGATCCCCTGGGGTGGCCTCACGGCGCGGCAGCTCGAGCGGCTGGCCGAACTGGCCGACGAGGCTCCCCGGGCGGTCGGACACGTGACGACCCGACAGAACATCCAGTTCCATTTCGTCAAGCCCGAGGCGTTGGTGGACACTCTCCGCCGCCTGGCCGAAGTGGGCCTCACGACGCGCGAGGCCTGCGGCAACACGGTGCGCAACGTGGTGGCCTGCCCTCACGCCGGCGTGGCCCCGGAGGAGCCCTTCGACGTGACGCCATATGCGGAGGCGACCGCACGCTTCCTGCTCCGCAACCCGATGAACCAGAATCTGCCCCGGAAGTTCAAGATCAGCTTCTCCGGGTGCCAGGACCACTGCGGTCTCGCCCCCATTCAGGACATTGGTGCCGTGGCGGCGGTGCAGGGCGAGAACGGGACGGGCGGCCATGGATTCCGCCTCTACGTTGGCGGTGGCCTCGGCCCCTCGCCGCAGGTCGCCCAGCCCCTGGAGGACTTCACGCCTGCCGAGGACCTCCTCGTCACCATTGCCGCGATCGTGCGAGTCTTCGACCGGACCGGCAACCGGGACAACAAAAGCCTGGCGCGGCTCAAGTTCGTGATCCGCAACCTGGGCCTCGACAAGGTCCGGGATCTCGTCCGCAAAGAGCGCGAGATGCTGCGGGCAGTCCTGGCCGGGAAGATTCCCCCCGTCGGCCCTGCGCCAGAGGCCGTCCGACCGGCGCCTGCGGACGCTGGATGGGCGGGCCCGCCCACCGAAGACCCCGAGTTCCGACGGTGGTGGACTACCAACGTCCGACCCCAAAAGCAGCTCGGCTACTGCATGGTGACCGTGCGGCTTCCGCTGGGCGATGTCACGGCTCAGCAGTTGCGGATCCTGGCCTTCGTGGCGCGCCAGTTTGGGGATGGGTGGGTGCGCACGACCAACCAGCAGAATGTCCTGGTGCGATGGGTTCCAAGCGGTCAGCTTCCGGCCGTGTACCGCCTCCTGAAGGGGGTGAAGCTGGCGGAGCCCTCGGCGGATCGTCTGGCGGACATCACGGCCTGCCCGGGCGCGGATACGTGCCAGTTGGGGATCACCTCCTCCCGCGGGCTGGCCCAGGCCATCGGCGAGCTCTTCCGCAACAGCCATCGCTCTTTGGCCGACGAGGCCGGGATCCGGATCAAGATCTCGGGATGCCCCAACTCGTGCGGCCACCATCACATCGCCTCCATCGGATTTTCGGGAGGATCGAAAGAGTTCGACCAGCAGCAGGTACCGACGTACCAGGTCTTCCTGGGCGCATCGCTCGACCTGGGGGCGACCCGGTATGCGCGTCCCGCCGTCAAGGTCCCGGCGAAGAACGCGCCGGCGCTGGTGGGCCGCCTGCTGGACCTGTGGAAGGAGGAGCGACTGGAGGGAGAGAAATTCGAGGCCTTCGTGGAGCGAATCGGTCTGCCCAAGATCCGCGAAGCGGTGAAGGACCTGACGGATCTGCCGCCGCAGGCCGAGGCCCCGGAGGCCTATCTCGACTGGGGCGGCACGGAGCAGTTCAAGGTGCAAACCGGCGAGGGCGAGTGCGCCTCCTGAACACCACCTCCACACGGGGAACGAGAGAGACCGACATGCGCCACATGTGTTGTTGTTTCGTGTACCGGGGGGCCACGTAGGGCAGGGACCGCCCGCGATTGCTGACCAGGCGACTGGAGGCCAATCCGCACGGGGCGGGTTGGCCTTCAGTATTTCAGGCGGCGGGATGCGGGAGACCCGGCAACGGCTGGGGATGGAACCCGGTTCCAGGGGCGCTGCAAACGGTCCCGAGGGAGGTTCGACTCCTCCTCCGGCCGCCGAGGGAATCCGAAAAGGAAGGAGGGGCGATGGTATGGCGAGGGAGCGGGCTACGTCGAAGCGACTCACGCGATTCTTTACGGAGGACTGGCTGGCCGTTGTCGTGGGGCTCGTCCTGGTGACGTTGGTTCTGGCAGGTCTTCTGAGAAATATTCCGTGAATGTCACGACCTGAGGAAGCGGAGGAACGACGATGAGTGATCGGGCGTTGACCTCGGGCCAGGCGGTGTCCGTGCGCCGCCCGGAACCGGTGAAGGAATGGGCGTGGTGGTCCGCGTCCTTGCTGTTGGTGGTCGCGCTCACGGTGGCCACCTGGTGGCTGAACAAGACGGTTCCGACCTGGAACAGGCAGCTCCGGGTGATCGAGTTTCCGGTCTATGCGGTCCTCCTGGGCCTCCTGGCGAGCGGCGTGCTTTCCCTCTTCGGCCTCCGGGAGCGCCTGGGAGCCTACTTCCGCACCGAGTTCTTCCTCAAGACCGGCCTGGTCTTGCTGGGCGCGACCATCAATCTCGCAGAGATCCTCGCCTTCGGAGCGAAGGGGCTGCTCCAGGCCGTGATCCTGATCAGCAGCGTGTTCTTCTTCACCTGGTGCGTGGCTCGGTGGCTCGGGGTGGAGGAGAAGCTGCGTGCCCTCCTCGCCGCCTCCGTAGCCATCTGCGGCGTCTCTGCGGCCATTACGGCCGCGGGAGCGGTGCTGGCCAAGAAGGAACAGCTCGCCTACGTGACCGGACTGGTGATCCTGTTCGCGCTCCCGCTCATGTTCCTGCAACCGGTGGCAGCCATCTGGCTGAACCTGCCCCCGGACGTGGCAGGGGCATGGATCGGGGGGAACATTGACACCACCGCCGCGGTGGTGGGTGCGGGGACGATCCACAGCCAGCAGGCCCTCAAGGTCGCCTCGATCACGAAGCTCTCGCAGAACGCCCTGATCGGGGTGGTGGCGTTCCTCCTGGCGCTGTACTGGGTCGTGGTGGTGGAGCGCCAGCCGGGGGGGCACCCGCAGGGTCGCCCCAGCGCCTGGGAGATCTGGGAGCGGTTCCCGAAGTTCGTCCTGGGCTTCATCCTGGCCTCGGTCGTCGTGACAGCGGCGCTGTCGCAGGGCTGGGTCGCCCGGGCGGCGATCCGCGACATTCAGCACCTGCGGGAGTGGTTCTTTATGGCGGCCTTCCTCTCCATCGGGTTCGGTCTGTCGTTCCGCGGCCTATGCGAAGCCGGCTGGCGACCCATCGGCGTGTATGCGCTGGCGACGGTGTTCAACACCCTCGTGGCCCTGGCGGTGGCGAGCCTGATCTTCAGGTGAGGGGAGAACCGAGGGCGACACACTGAGCGTGGGCTGCTCTTGTGGGTCCGTGAAAGAGCGTTGACATACCCGCTCTCGCGCTGACCAGACGCCTGGAGGCCAATCGCGTCCGCACGGATGTGATTGGCCTTTCTTTTGGGCCCCAGGGCACCACAGGGTGGGTCGAGCGCTCGGGGGCAAGACGCCCGAGGGCCAGCAACTTCCGGATGGAGGGCCGTCATGTCCCTGTTCTTGAACGCATGGGACTCCATTCGACGAAACCGAAAGGCACCCGGCAGCGATCCTCGCCTGGTGCGCGCCATTCCGGGAGCGGTGGCTCAGTCTCCGCTGGAGCGGCGGGTCCAGGAGATCCTGGCGGAGCAGCCGACTTCCCCCTGGGACCGCCTGGTGGCGAAGGTCGCCGATTCTCTTCGAGGATTCGAAGACCCAGGCGTCCTGGCCTCGCTGGACGAGGCGGTGTGGGGAGCATGGGTGTGGCCGGCCCTGGCCCAAAAGGAGTTGCAGGGCCTGGAAGGCCTCCTCCTGGAGATCGGGGCGCCGTCTCCTTCCGCCGCCGACACGTCCGTGGCGGCTCCCTGGCAGCAGCCAGCGGCCCCGAAGACCGCATGAGGCAGGCCGGATGACGCGCCTCTCCCTTACCCGCGACCAGGAGGACGTGCGGGGGGCTGGCCGCCTGGTGGCGTTGCCCGAAGCGCCCCCCTGTCCCCGACCCTCGGGCTTTCCACGAAGGGGGGAGGGTGATGGATCGCGCGGCAATCGAGGAGACCGGGGCGCAACGGGCAGGGCGCCTCGAGCGCGAGCGAAACCCGTGGGAGCATCTTGCAGAGATCGGGCGGTTCGCCCGGGATGGCTATGCCGCCATACCGCCGGAGTGGCTCGGCACCCGCGGCCGCGGGTGGGGTGTCTCCACCCGGGGCGACGGCGTGGGCGCGGCGGGCGGAACGGGGTCGAGGGCTGACCGGCGAGCGAGGGGGTCGGATGCCATGAAAGGAGAAATCGCGATGCCCATGGAGACTGAAGCGGTGACGTCCTGGAGTCGGGAGAGAATAGAGGAGGCCTCTCGACAGCTCGAGTCGGCTTCCCCGCAGGCGATTCTCGGCTGGGCCGTGGATCGCTTCGCGCCGGAGATCGCCCTGGCGAGCAGCTTCGGGGCCGAGGATGTCGTTCTCATTGACATGTGGCGGCGGATTGACCCGGAGGTGCGGGTCTTCACCCTGGACACGGGGCGCCTGCCGGAGGAGACGTATGAGGTGATGGAGCGGATCCGGCGGACGTACGGCCTCACCATCCGGAGCTTCTTTCCCGATCGGGAGGGCGTGGAGCGGCTCGAGCGGCAGCACGGCTTCTATTCCTTCCGCGAGAGCATCGAGGCCCGGAGGATCTGCTGTGGCATTCGGAAGGTCGAGCCCCTTCGCCGGGCCCTGGCCCCGCTTCGGGCCTGGGTGACGGGCCTGCGGCGAGAGCAGGCGCCGACGCGAACCGGAGTCGGGATCGTGGAGTGGGATGCCGCCCACGGCCTCGTCAAGGTGAACCCCCTGGCGCATTGGACCGAGCAACAGGTGTGGACATACATCCGGGAGCACGCCGTCCCGTACAATGCCCTGCACGATCGGGGATATCCCAGCATCGGGTGCGCACCGTGCACGCGTGCCATCCAGCCCGGGGAGGACATCCGGGCCGGCCGTTGGTGGTGGGAGAACCCGGCGCACAAGGAGTGCGGCCTGCACCTCCAGGACCACGGAGGCAAGGCATGAGTCCATCCATTCTCCCGCACGGGGGTCGTCTGGTCGACCGACTCGCGGTCGAGGCGGAGGCGGACGAGCTGTCCCAACGCGCTCGGGAGCTTCCCCGGTTCCATTTGACGGACCGCCAGCGGAGTGATGTGGAGCTGATCGCCACGGGCGCGCTGAGCCCGTTGGAGGGCTTTATGGGGCAGGCGGATTACCTGCGGGTCATCCGCGAGATGCGTTTGGCCAGCGGCCTCCCCTGGACTCTTCCCATCACGCTGGCGATCGGCGAGGAGGATATCCGCCGGATCCGGGAGGGCGGGCGGCTCGCCCTCGCTGATGCCGACGGCCCGCTGGCCGTCCTGTTGGTGCAGGAAATCTATGAAGCCGATCGTGCCATCGAGGCCCAGGAAGTGTACGGGACGCGGGAGACCGCTCATCCCGGGGTCCGCGCGCTCACGGCCCAGGGTCGGTTCCTGATCGGTGGACCAGTCACCCTGTTCCGCCGTCCTGTTCGGCAGTTCGGGCGCTACCGGTTGGACCCGGCGGAGTCCCGCCGGGCATTTGCTGACCGGGGCTGGCGCACTGTGGTCGGCTTCCAGACCCGGAATCCGGTGCACCGTGCCCACGAGTACATCCAGAAGTGCGCCCTGGAGATCGTGGACGGGCTGTTCCTGCATCCCCTGGTCGGCGAGACCAAGGAGGACGACATTCCGGCTGCGGTCCGGCTGCGCTGTTACGAGGTCCTGCTCCAAAACTACTACCCGAGGGATCGGGCGATCCTCGGAGTTTTTCCCGCCGCGATGCGATATGCGGGACCGCGGGAAGCCGTCTTCCATGCCATCGCCCGGAAGAACTACGGTTGCTCCCATTTCATCGTGGGCCGTGACCATGCCGGCGTGGGCAGGTTCTATGGACCCTTTGACGCCCACGCCATCTTCCAGGCCTTCGCGCCCGGCGAGTTGGGGATCACGCCGCTGTTCTTCGACGCGGCATTCTACTGCAAGGCATGCGGGGGGACCGCCACGCCCAAAACCTGTCCTCACAATGGGGAGGCGCGGGTGGAGCTGTCGGGCACCCAGGTGCGGGAGCGTCTGCGTTCGGGGGAAGGGTTGCCTCCGGAGTTCTCGCGTCCCGAGGTGGCGGCGGTCCTTCAGGAGTGGGCCTCGAGGTCGCAGAACCCGGATCGAACCCGGCTGACGAGCGCACAGTGCGCTTGACTTGGAGGACCTCGGGGCGGACGATGCGGGTGGCATGGGCTTCCCCATCGCAGGCGATTCGCCGGCAGGAGCAGGCTCACCGCTCCGGCGCGGGTCGCAGAGGCCGCTCGGCGCCGGGCCGGGGGATCCCGAGGTGAACTTCACCCTGCCCCCGATGGCGATTCCGGGGCGAGCTGGTCCGAGGTGTTCCGGCAGGATGAGGAGAGGGTCGGGGGGTCCTCCGGCGCGCCGGGGCGCTGCCCGTGCCCGGAATCGTCCCGGAGTTTGAGCATCTCCCGCCCCTGACCGAGCGACCGGAACGCGGGGCCGAGATTGCCGCCCTCCCCAGCCGCCACCTGGAGAAGGCCCATGCCACCCACGAGCTGCGGTCCGCCCTCTTTGTCACCCCGGCGGATGTCCGCGATCAAACGCGCCCGCCCCTGCTTCGGACCGGCGAGGCCTGGGAGCGGGGGAAGCGATCCTTTACCACCATCGCCGCCAAGGTAATTTCCACCTCTCGGATTCCATTGGTGGTTTGGCCCGCTCTTCCGTCCCCGGGGTCCCCTCGGATGGCGGGGGCGCGACGGCACCCCAGCCGCACCCAGGGGGGACCCGGCGGGGCTCCCGGCCGGACCGGACCTGCCCGGTGGGCGGGTACCCCCCCACCGCAACGGCGGGTACCCAGCCGGAAGGCTGGGTGTGCTCGGGGGACCTCGGGGGCATCCACCGGGCCGAATGAACTGAGCGGGGTTGGGGATTATACTTGTAATGCAACGTCCCCCTTTCGGTTGAGGCGGAGCGGAAACAGCCTGCCCGCCAAAGCCAGCGACCTCGCTGCCGAGATGAGGAGGACGTAGGGAGACCTGTCCGAGCCGGCCAGTCACGGGCTGGCAGTGCGAGACGGTGACGATGAGGAGGAAAAGTCGTGGTTCCGCAACCATTCGAGGAAGAGGAGGAACCTTTCGCGCGGATAGATGCCGTGAAAGCCAAGGAGCTCTACGACGACCACAGCGCAACCTGGATAGACGTGCGGACGCCAGAGGAAGTGGCAAGGGAAGGGCGCATTCCGGGATCCAGGCTGGTGCCCCTGGATGCCCTGCTCGAGAACCCGTGGAAGCACCTGAGAACCGACAACGTCGTTTTCGTCTGTTCCGAGGGGATCCGCAGCGCCCTCGCCTGCGACCTGGCTGCCGCCATGGGGCTCACCCAGATCTACAATCTCGAGGGCGGGATTCTCGACTGGGCGGCCAGGGGATTCCCGGTCGAGAAAGAGAGCCAGGTGCGCCGTCTTCGGGGCTGATGTGTCGGTGGGCGAAATCGGGGACGCACTCTTTTCCCCCACATCGGCAGCCATGCGCGCAGCAAGGGTCCTGACCGGGTCAGAGCGAGGGGGCGTTGTCGAACACTGTCCGGGCGGCCCGGACGGTGTTGCAGTGGGCCTCCACCGTGTCCCGGATGTCCTGGCCGTAGCCTCCCCCCAGGGTGACGGCCACGGGAATGCCGGCCTCCCGGCAGGTCCGCAGGACCAGCTCGTCGCGCCGGCGCAACCCCTCGTGGGTGAGCCGGAGGCGCCCCAGGCGGTCCCGCTCGTGCGGATCCACCCCGGCCAGGTAGAAGACGAGCCCCGGCCTGAACTCGCTCAGGATCCTCGCGATCGCCGGCTCCAGGACCTGGAGATACTCCTCGTCGCCGGTGGCGTCGGGGAGGCCGATGTCCAGGCTGCCGGGCACCTTGACCAGGGGGTAGTTATTGGCGCCGTGAATGGAGAAGGTGTACACGTCGGGCTCGTCGGCGAAGACGGCCGCGGTGCCGTTGCCCTGGTGGACGTCGCAGTCAAGGACGGCCATGCGCTGCATCCAGCCGTCGTACTGCAAGGCCCGGATGGCGATGGCGATGTCGTTCAGGACGCAGTAGCCCTCGCCGCGATCCGGGAAGGCGTGGTGGGTCCCGCCCGCCAGGTTGACGGCCACCCCCTCGCGGATCGCGATCCGCGCGGCCGTCAGGGTGCCCTGGACCGAGGCCCGCGACCGCCGGAGGAGCGCCTCGGACCAGGGGAGCCCCAGGCGCCGGATCGCGCTTTCGGGCAGGGTGCCGGCGGTGAGGTGCTGCCAGTACTCCGCGCTGTGGACCAGGCGCACGTCGGAGGCCTCGGCCAGCGTGGGCTCGAGCAGGTGATCGGGGTTGAGCGTCCCCTCCGCCAGCAGTCGCTCGCGGATGAGCCGGTACTTCTGGATGGGGAATGGATGGTGGGGCGGCAGCTCGATGACGTAGTGGTCGGAGTAGAGGGCGTAGATCACTCGGTGCCCAGAGCGTTCGGCAGCTCGGCTGTGCGCCTGTTCCTCCGACGGCAGGGATCCCAACCGCCGAAGCGTCGAAGACCTTTGGCCTATGCGGTGTACTCCGGCTCCACCCGGCGCGGGATGAGGCCTCGCTCGTGGCCCAGGGCCAGCAGACGGCGCACCGCCGCGCGGCCCCGCTCGCCGTAGTCCAGGGTCAGGTCGTTCACATACATCCCGACAAATCGGTCCGCCAGCCGCCGGTCCATGTCCCTGCCGTACTGCATGGCATAGCCGAGCGCCTCCTCGCGGTGGGCCAGGCCGTACCGGATGCTTTCCCGAAGCACCCGTGATACCCGGCGCATCAGCTCCGGGCCGAGATCCTTGCGGATCACGTTTCCGCCGAGGGGAAGGGGCAGGCCGGTCTCGCGCAGCCACCACTCGCCCAGATCCAGCAGCTTGTGGAGCCCGAGGGAATCGTAGGTGACCTGCCCCTCGTGGATGATGAGGCCCGCCTCGGCGCGGCCGCCCTGCACCGCGTCCATGATCCGGTCGAAGGGAAGGACGGTGCACTCCAGGCTCGGATCCCACAGCCGGAGTGCCAGATAGGCGGTGGTCAGGGTTCCCGGTACGGCGACCCGCTGGCCCCGAAGATCCTCGGGCCGGCAGGCCCTCCTGGCCACGACCATCGGCCCGTAGCCGTCCCCCATGCTGGCGCCATGGGGCAGCAGGGCGTAGCGATCCGCCACGTAGGCGTAGGCATGGAAGGAGACGGCCGTGACTTCGTACGCGCCCCGGAGGGCGCGCTGGTTCAGGCTCTGGATGTCCTCCAGGACGTGGACGAACTCGAGGTCGGGGTCGCCGACCTTACCCTGGGCCAGGGCGTAGAACATGAAGGCGTCGTCGGCATCGGGACTGTGGGCGACGCTGATCCGTTGGGGCATAGGATCTCGCGAGGGGAATCACCCGGCGAGCGTCTATTCTTTCAGCGCGCCGGTGAGACCGGTGACATAGTACTCCACGAAGAAGGAGTAGACCAGCGCCACGGGCACCGAGCCGAGCAGGGCGCCGGCCATGAGGGGGCCCCAGTGGTAGACGTCCCCCCGCACCAGCTCGGTCACCACTCCCACCGGCACGGTCTTGTTGAGGGTGTCCGAGGTGAAGGCCAGGGCGTACAGGTACTCGTTCCAGGAGAGGGTGAAGGAGAAGATGCCGGCCGAGAGGATGCCCGGGATGGAGAGGGGGAGCACGATGCGGAGCAGGACCTGGATGCGCGTGGCCCCATCGATCATGGCGCACTCTTCCAGCTCTTTCGGTAGCGTCTTGAAGTATCCCATGAGCAGCCAGGTGCAGAACGGGATGAGGAACGTAGGGTAGGTCAGGATCAGGGCCCAGGGGGTATCCCAGAGACGCAGGGAAAAGATGATATGGGCCAGCGGGTTGTTCTGGATAGTCGGGGGAACCAGGTAGCTCAAAAAGATGGCCACCCCCAGGCTCCCCGATCCCCGGAATTGCAGCCGCTGGATCCCGTACGCGGCCAGGAGACTGGCGGCCAGGGAGATCAACGTCGATGCCACCGATATGACCATAGTATTCCAGAGCCAGCGCGGGTAGGTCGTCTGGAAGAGCAGCTTCTTCACGTGGTCCAGGGTGGGGCTCTGGATCCAGTAGGGATTCAGCTTCAGATTGTACAGTTCGGGGTCGGGCTTGAAGCTGGTGATGAGCATCCAGTAGAAGGGGAAGAGCAGCAGGATCATGAAGACCCCCAGCGGGATATTGAAGAGGGCGATGCGCCGCAAGAGCCTCGCGCCGCTCATGCCTCAGGCCTCCCGCCGCAGGTACAGGTAGCAGATCAGGACGCTCAGCACCAGCACCGGCAGGATGAAATTGGAGATGGCGGCCCCCTCGCCGAAGGCGCCCCCCTGGATGGCTCTCTGGAAGGCGAGGGTCCCGTACAGGTGGGTGGCGTTGGCCGGCCCGCCGCGGGTGATGATCCAGACCAGCTGAAAGTCGGCGAAGGTCCAGATCGTGGAGAAGGTGGTGATGATGGCCAGGAGGGGACCCAGCAGCGGCAGGGTGATGTGGCGAAACTGATGCCAGCCTGTGGCCCCGTCCACCGCGGCTGCCTCGTAGAGGGTGGGGGAGATCGTCTGGAGCCCCGCCAGGAAGCCGATGGCGAAGAAGGGGATACCGCGCCAGACGTTGGCGATGATGATGGAGGTGCGGGCCAGATTCGGATCGCCCAGGTAGTCAATGCGAGTGTGGATCAGGCTCAGCTTCATGAGGAGCCAGGTGATGCCGCTGAAGGTGGAGTCGAACATCCACCAGAAGACGATGGCGCTGAAGGCGGTGGGCACGATCCAGGGCAGCAGCACGATGGCCCGGATGAGTCCCTTCCAGCGAAAATCCCAGTTGAGGATCAGGGCCAGGACCAAGCCCAGGACGAGCTTGAACCAGACGGCCACCACCGTGTACAGAATCGTGTTGAAGGTGGCGAGCCGGAAGACCGAGTCCATCAGGGCGCCCAGGTAGTTCGCCAGGCCGACGAAGGCGCCCTTGCCCCCGATGAGGGTGTTGGTGAAGCTGAGCCAGATCCCCAGGATGAACGGGTAGCCCAGGAAGACGCCCAGCAACAGGACCGCCGGGAGGGTGAAGAGGACGCCCAGGAGGTGCGGGTTCTCCAGGGCGCCGCCGAGCGAGAGACCGCGCGGCCGACGCGGAATCGCCTCCGCGGCCGTGACTGCCGTGGGCTGAACCATTCGCCCCCTCCCCTCCGGGCGCCCCGGGGAAGATCTCCCGGGGGAGCGCAGCGCTCCCCCGGGACGCAGGGGTTACTTGCGGTAGATCTTGACCAGCCGGTCCTCGGCCGTCCTGGCGGCCTCCTTGGGGGTCTTGCGGCCGCTGATGGCGTCCTGGAACATGTCCACCACGACGTACTCGGCCAGGGCCGCGGCTGCCTGGGGCCCGGGAATGCCCGCGTAGCTGTGGGGCAGCATCCGCTCCACCACGTCCCGGTAGGGGGTATGCTTGGGATCGGCCGTCCAGATGGGCAGCTTGGCGTACTCCCTCAGGCTCTGGGTGACGTAGCCCCGCATGGCCTCGATCCAGGGCGCGTACTGTTCCTTTTCCATCATGAAGAGCAGGTAGTGCCGGGCCGCGTTGGGGAAGCGGGTGTGCTTGAAAATGAACCCCTGTGTGACCAGGGAGATTTGTCCCGGCTTGCCCGGCGGGCCGACCGGAAGGAAGGCATGGTCCATATCCTCAGCAATCGCCTTCCACTCCTCCTTGCCCTTGGCGGCGTAGTAGATGCTGATCCCGTTGTAGGTCATGGAGATCTCGCCGGCGAGGAACGCCTTGTTGTTGTGGGGATCCAGCCAGGCGATGACCCCCTCGGTTTGGGCCTCGTAGAACTCCCGGGCGAACTCCAGGCAGTCCCAGGTCTCCTTGCGGTTGATGGCGATGGTCTTGTTGTCCTTCTCGACGGTCTTGCCGCCGAAGCTGTACAGGAGCCAGTAGCAGACCCCGTTGCCGTCACCCACCGCCCGGCCAAAGGTGAAGCCCGCCGGGTGCTTGTTGGCCTTGAGCTTCTTGCAGAGCTTCAGGAACTCGTCCAGCTTCTCCGGGGGCTTCTCGTACCCTGCCTCCTTGACCCAACTGATGCGGTAGTTGTTGGTACCCGCCGGGGAGCCGAACGGGATGGCCAGCCACCGCTTGAGGGAGGGGCTGTACCCGTACGCCCGAAAGACGTCGTACCAGCCCCCGTACTTCTTCCCCAGGTACTCGCAGATGTCGCTCACGTCAATGAGCTTTCCGGGGTAAAGGTGGGGATCATCGAACCAGCCCAGGACCACATCCGGGCCGGCCCCCACCGAGGCGGCCATGGCCGACTTGGGTCGGACGTCCTCCCACGACAGGTACTCCAGGAGGACCTTGTTGCCGGTCTGCTCCTCCCACTTCTTGCTGTTGGCGTTCCACACCTCCTCGTCGCTCTTGACGAAGCCCGACCACCGCAGGACCCGCAGGGTCGCGCCCTTCTCCGGCGTGATGGCGGGCGGGGACAGGGCCGCGGCGCCCTCGGCCGTCCCGCTCCCGGTCAGGCCCGCCAGGCTGGCGCCTGCTAAGCTGGCGCCGGCCAGGCCCGCGCCGGTGGTCTTGAGAAACTCCCGTCGGTCCAAGCCCCAGGACGATTGCTCGCTCATGGGCCACCTCCTGGCAAGGGGGCCGACGACACCAGAGGCACCCCCGGCCGTCGGCCCGCAGCCGGAGGGGTGCTCAAAGAGGTGGACGGGTATGGCGCAATAGCTTCAAGCTACTGCGATCCCGGCTCGTTTGTCAAGGGGAACGGCGGCCCCCCGAAACCGGCCTGGAGGCGATCAGCGCTCCCTGCACTCGAGGAGGGCAGAGGCCGGATCCCGCGGGCGAAACGTATGCCGTCCCGGGGCGGGCGGCGCATTCGACGCCGGGCCGCAGACTTTCCGCTTGGGTTCATGGCGCGAGAATGGTAACGTAGCGGGCCGAGGAACAGCCATGCGGTGCGTGGTGGTCCATTACAACGAGATCGGACTCAAGGGGAAGAACCGGCCACTGTTCCTGCGCCGCCTGGAGGCGAATCTCCTCCGCGCGACAGCCGGGGCCGGTGTGCATCGGGTACAGGAGCGGTCGGGGCGGATGGTGCTCTCCCTCTCGCCCGAGGCCGACTGGGAGCGGATCCGCGACCGGCTGCGCTGGGTGTTCGGCATCGCCAACTTCGCCCTGGCCGAGCGCGTGGATCCCGACATGGCCGCCCTGAAGGCGGGGGTGGGCGCGGCCCTCCGGGGCCGGTCCTTTCGCTCCTTCAAGGTGGCGACGAAGCGGGCCTTCAAGCCGTTTCCCCTGAACTCCGAAGAGGTCAATCGCGAGCTGGGGGCGTTCGTTCAGGCGGAGACAGGCGCGGCCGTGGATCTGGAGCGGCCCGACCTCACCATCCACGTCGAGGTCCTGCCCCGCGACATCTACTTCTCCTGCGGGCGCGAGCCCGGACCCGGCGGCCTCCCGGTGGGGGTGAGCGGGCGCGTCGTCTGCCTGCTCTCGGGCGGCATTGACTCGCCCGTGGCGGCCCACCACCTGATGAAGCGCGGGTGCGAGGTCATCTTCGTCCACTACCACGGTGTCCCGTTCCTGGACGGGACCTCGCGGACCAAGGCCGCCGAGCTGGCGCGCCTGCTGACCCGCTTCCAGTACCAGTCCCGGCTGTACCTCGTTCCCTTCGGCGAGATCCAGCGCGAGGTCGTGGTGGGGGCCCCGGCCCCCCTGCGGGTGGTGCTGTACCGGCGGTTCATGGGACGGATCGCCGAGCAGATCGCCCGGCGAGAGCATGCCAAGGCCCTGGTCACCGGCGAGAGCCTGGGCCAGGTCGCATCCCAGACCCTGGACAACCTGGCCGTGATCGAAGAAGCGGTAGGGATCCCCGTCCTGCGCCCCCTGATCGGCAGCGACAAGGAAGAGATCGTCCGGCAGGCGCGGGAGCTTCAGACCTACGAGATTTCCATCCTCCCGGACCAGGATTGCTGCCGCCTGTTCGTGCCCCGCCATCCGGCGACGGTTTCGACCCTGGAGGAGGTCCGCGCGGCCGAGGCCGGCCTCAACGTGGAGAAGCTGGTCCAGATGGGCCTGGATCGGATGGAGATTCAGGCGTTCGAGTTTCCGGACGTGAAACCCAAAACGTAGGGCGGAAAACGTGAAACGTAAGACGTCTTCTTTCCGTGCGACGTCTTACGTGGAGCCTGGGGATTGCCTGTGGAAGAGCTCAAGAAGAGGCTGGCCGCCGCGCTGGTCGAGGCGGTGGCGAGCGCCGGCCGGGAGCAGGGCTGGCCGCCCGTCACCGTGCCGGAGATCACCTGGGAGTATCCCCCCGAGCCGGAATTCGGCGACCTCTCCACCACGCTGAGCTTTGCCCTGGCCAAACAGCTGCGGCGATCCCCCCGCGAGGTGGCGACAGCCATCCAGCGGGCGTTTGCCCCCGACCCGGCCCTGGTCGAGAAGGTCGAGGTGGCGGGGCCGGGGTACCTCAACATCTTCGTCGCGACCGGCTGGTGGCAGGGGACGGTCCGGAGGGTCCTGGCGGCCGGAACCGCCTTCGGGCGCGCGACGGTGGGCCGGGGCAAGCGGGCCCAGGTGGAATTCGTCAGCGCCAACCCCACGGGGCCGCTGCACGTGGGCCACGGGCGCGGGGCGGCGGTGGGGGATGCCATCGCCAATCTCCTGGAAGCGGTGGGCTATCGCGTCGAGCGCGAGTACTACGTGAACGATGCGGGGAGCCAGATGCGCCTGCTGGGCGAATCGGTCTGGGCGCGGCACCTGGAGGCCTGCGGCCGGCCCGTCCAGTTCCCCGAGAACGGCTACCACGGCGAGTACGTCCGCGAGCTGGCGGAGCAGGTGGCCGCGGCCGTGCCGAATCTCGCCGACCTCGCGGCCGACCAGGCGATCTCGCTCTGCACCGAGAGGGCCTCGCGGATCCTCCTGCGCGAGATCGAGGACGACCTGCGCGCCTTCGGCGTCGTCTTCGACGCCTGGGTCTCGGAGCGGAGCCTGTACGAATCCGGCCAGGTCGAGGCGGTCCTCCGGACGCTCCGCGCCGGCGGGTACCTGTACGAGGACGGGAAGGCCGTGGGCTTTCGCGCCAGCGAATTCGGCGACGAGAAGGACCGCATCCTGATCCGCAGCAACGGCGAGCCGACCTACTTCGCCTCGGACATCGCCTACCACGCCAACAAGGTGCGCCGCGGCTTCGACCGGCTCATCAATATCTGGGGGGCGGACCACGGGGGGTATGTCCCGCGAGTGAAGGCCGCGCTCCGGGCGCTGGGCTCGGATCCGGAGATCCTGCAGGTGATCCTGCTCCAGATGGTGAAGGTCCTGCGGGGCGGGGTGCCGGTCCCCATGTCGAAGCGCACCGGCGAGTTCGTGGAGCTGCGCGAGGTCGTGAACGAGGTGGGGAAGGATGCGGCGCGGTTCCTGTTCCTGACGCGGCGGTCCGAGGCCCAGCTCGACTTCGACATCGAGGTGGCCAAGCGGCAGAGCATGGACAACCCGGTCTTCTACGTCCAGTACGCCCACGCCCGCGCCTGCAGCATGGCGCGCAAGGCGGCCGAGGCGGGGATGCCGGGACCCTATGACGATGCGGAGGTCTCCCGCCTCACCCTGCCCGAGGAACTGGCCATCCTCAAGCGGCTGGCGATCTATCCCGAGATGGTGCTCGGCGCGGCCCGGGCGCACGAGCCGCACCGGGTGACCGCCTACCTGCAGGAGCTGGCGGCGGCCTTCCACGGCTACTTCACGAAATACAAGGACACCGAGGAGCGGGTCATCTCCGCCGACCGCGACCTGAGCCGGGCGCGCCTGGCCATGGTGGCGGCGGTCCGGCAGGTCGTGGCCAACGGGCTCGCGCTCCTGGGCGTCAGCGCCCCCGAGCGGATGTGACGCAGGGCCGCCAAGTTGTCGAGCCGTCGAGGGTGGTTTCCGGGGTTGAAGTGAAAAAGGGCCTCCGCCCTATCGGCGGAGGCTGCGGAAACGCTGGGGTTCAAAACTAGGAACGGAGTCCCGATGACCGATCTGCGCAAGCGCCTGCGGGCGATGTTCACGGAGACGCGGGAGTTCCTCCTCGGGGAGGGCCTGCGGAAGCTGGGGATGGTCCAGACCAACGCCCGGGGTGACGTGACCCGGGAGTTCGATTATCTCGCCGAGGAGCGGATCATCAACCACTGCGCCCGGGAGTTCCCCGATCCCGTCCGCATCCTGACCGAGGAGCGGGGCGAGGTCCAGACCCGGCCGGGGACCGCGCGCTGGACGCTCATCGTGGACCCGGTGGACGGCTCCGAGAACTTCGCCCGGGGAAACGAGCTGTCCTGCGTCTCGCTGGCGCTGCTCCCCGGCACGGATCTTCCCCGGCCCGAGGATGTGACGGTGGCCCTGGTGGGCGGGATCTTCAGCGGGACGATCTTCGAGGCCGAGAAGGGGGCGGGGGCCTGGCGGAACGGGCAGCCCCTCAGGCCCTCGGCCACCACCCGGCTGGCCGACGCCCTCGTGAGCATTGACTTCAACTTCAAGGGAGGCCCGGGGGCCTCGCGCCTCTTTCCGCTCCTCGGGCGCATCAAGGATGCCCGCCGGTTCGGGAGCGCCGCGTATGAGTTCGCCGCCGTGGCCTCGGGCGGGGCGGACGCCTACGTGGACGCCCGCGACTCCTTGAGCCCCGAGAACTACATGGCGGCCCACCTGATTGTCACGGAGGCGGGCGGCGTGGTCTCGGATCGCTTCGGCAAACCCCTCCTCCCCATCCGCTCCATGACCCAGGGCCAATCCATCGTCGCCGCCTGCACTCCAGCCCTTCACGCCGCCATCCTGGGGGCCCTCGCGGAGGAGGGCGCCAACCGGTAGCCCCAGGAGAAGCGAGGGGGAGCCGTTGCATGATCCGCGCGACTGCAGGGGGAGTATACCTGGAGTGCAGCGGATTTCCTCCTCCCGGTTCCATGGGGCGCCATCATCCCGCAGCAGTTTTGGCTTGACTCTCTTTCCCCGGTCGCGGGATACTCCGTCGGCGTCTCGCCTCATCTCCGATACGGCGAGGATCCCTCGCCTGTCGGGATAGGGGGAGGGCGCTACAGTCTCACCCCTGTTCAGCGGCAACCGGCCAACCTGCTGGGCCAGAGAGGAGGGAGCCTATGGTGCGCAGAGTGTTCGTTTCGATGCTCGGTCTGTTGGTAATCCAGGGGGTCGCGCCAGCCATCCAGGCTCAAGAGGCGATCAAGCTCGGGATCGTGGCCCCGCTTTCCGCCCCCGGAGGTGTCGAAACCGGGCAGGCACTGGTGGAGGGGGCCAAGATCGCCGCAGAGGAGCTGAACGCCTCGGGCGGCCTGCTGGGCAAGAAGGTCGAGCTCATCATCGGCGATACCAGCGGGCAGCCGGAGAAGGGCACGGCCGTCATGGAGCGCCTCGTCACCAATGACAAGGTCGTCGCCGTCGGCGGCGAAGCCCACAGTTCCGTGGCCCTGGCCGAGATCGAGGTCGCCCACCGCTACGGCATTCCCCTGGTGATCTCCGAGGCCTGGTCGGATTCCATCACCGCCAAGGGCTACCCCGAGGTCTTTCGGGTGACCGTCAGCAATTCCCTCATCTATTCCAAGGCCGCCCGCTGGATCAAGGACGCGGGGTTCAAGCACGTGGCCGTGATCGGGAGAACTCGGACTGGGGCCTGGGGGTCATCCAGGTCTTCAAGGACAGCCTGGCGGGGGCCGGAATCAAGGTGACCTCTATGTCCGCCGAACGCACCGTCACCGACTTCACCCCGCAGCTCATGCAGCTCAAGAGCATGAAGCCGCCCGTGGATTTCCTGGTGGACGGGTTCACGGGCGCGGGAACTCCTCTCATGATCAAGCAGGCCCACCAGCTCGGCTTTGCGCCCTCGAAGACCACGGCCCTCCTGGGGGCCGGCATGGATACGCTCTACCCGGGCTTCTGGGAGGCGGTGGGTGAGGCGGGGGTCCACGTCCTCTCCAACCCGGCCGGCCTCCCCGGCATTCCCAAGACCAAGACCTCCGAGAAGTTCGCCAGGGCCTTCAAGGCGAAGCTGAACCGCGAACCCGATGCGGTGGCCATGGAAGGCTATGATACGGTCATGGTCCTTGCCGAAGCCATCAAGACCAGCAAGTCCACCACCGGCAAGGCCCTCATCGGCGCGCTGGAGAGCAAGGTCAGCTGGGAGGGCACCCGCGGCACCATCAGGTTCAACAAGGACAAGACCCCTGCCTGGGCGTTCCACATGTGGATGGATGTCCCCGTGTTTATCATCCAGTACACCAAGGCGAACCAGGATCCCTCGAAGGCGGCCATCCTCTGGCCGGAGAAATTCGCTACGGTGAAGGGATACGTCCGTCCGTCCAAGTGATCATCCGCGCAATGGCTGAAGGGCAATCACCCTCTCCGCGTCGGACGGGGTGATTGCCGGGACGGTGCATGCTCTTCCTGTCGCAGCTTGCCAATGCCCTGGTCATCGGCACGCTCTATGCCCTTATGTCGCTGGGGCTGTCCTTCATTTTCGGCGTCCTCAAGCTGGTGAACTTTGCCCACGGCGAAGCCATCATGGTGGGGGGCTACCTGTACTATCTTCTGGCCAGCCTGCGGCTGCCGCTGCCGCTGGCGCTTCTCACGAGCATCCCGGTGCTGTTGCTCTTCGGTATGGTCCTGGAGAGGGTTCTCCTGCGGGCTCCATACCGGCAGAGGATGGCCCGCTATGATGAGTACGTGATCCTGATCACTTTCGCCCTGGGCATCTTTCTCCAGAACCTGGCCTTCCCTGTCTTCGGTCCGTACAACCGTCAGGCGCCCCCCCTCTTCGACGGAACCATCCGCCTGGGCGAGCTCGTCGTCGCCGGCGATCGCCTGGCCGGCGCCCTCATCGCCCTCGCCGCCATCGGCCTTCTGATCTTCCTGCTCTACCGGACCTCTCTCGGCAAGGGGTTACGGGCCGTGGCCCAGAATCCCAGGGCCGCCTCCATCGTGGGGATCAGGGTCCTCCGCATGCGGTCGGTGGCCTTCGGCCTCGGTGTCACCCTGGCGGGGGTGGCGGGGGCGCTCTTCGGCCCGATTTTTCTGGTCAACCCGGAGATGGGGACCAGCTTCGCCGTCAAGGCGTTCGTCATCGTGGTGCTGGGGGGCATGGGCTCCGTCAGTGGCAGCGTTCTCGGCGCCTACATCCTGGCCATCGTGGAGAGCTTCGGCTCCATTCTGTTGCCCGACCCGACGCGCGCCCTGGCCTACAAGGATGCGTACGGCCTTCTCCTTCTCGTCCTGGTGCTACTCGCCCGCCCCCAGGGGCTGTTCGGTGAGAAGGAGCGGCGCGCATGAATCGAGTCATCCCGAGCCTGCTCCTCATCGCGGCCGCGGCGTTTCCCCTCTTCTTCCGGCAGTACTGGCTCTACGTCGTCACCATCGGGCTCTACTATGCGATCCTCGCCTCATCCTGGTCCATGCTGGCCGGCCAGGTCGGCCTCATCTCCTTTGCCCATGCCGCCTTTGCGGGAATCGGTGCCTACACGTCGGCCCTCCTGGTCATCCATCTGGGCCTGCCGATTCCCGTGACGATGCTCGCCGGCGCTATGGCCGCCGCCCTCGTCGGCCTCGGGATCGGCGCGCTCACCCTGCGGATGCGCGGACCTTATCTGGCCCTGACCACGCTGGCGTTTTCGGAGATCTTCCGCATCTTCATCACCGCCGAATACGAGCTGACCCAGGGATCCATCGGGTTGAAGGTTCCCCTCATCCTCGGGGGCAGCAAGCCCCTCTCCTACTACACCGGCTTGGGCCTCTTCCTGGTGACGCTCGCAACCCTCGCCGGCGTCCTCCGATCCCGGGTGGGCCTCTTCCTGGTGGCCATGCGCGAAGATGAAGACGGCGCCGAGACCCGGGGGGTCAACACCGTCTCGTACCGCCTGATCGCCTTCGTGCTCACCAGCGCCTTCGCGGGGCTGGCGGGAGGATTCTACGCCCACGTGGTGGGCCTGGTCAGCCCCCAGATGACCAGGATCGGCGAGATGGGCCTCATCCTGGCCATGAGCGTCTTCGGGGGCCTGGAGTCCCTCCTGGGGGCGGCGCTGGGGGCGCTGATCCTTCAGGGGCTGACGGAGTATCTCCGGATCTTCACCGAGTGGCGGCTCGCCATCTTCGGCGCCCTGGTTCTCTGCATCCTCAGGTTCGCCCCCGCAGGGATCCTGCCCACCCTCTACCTGTACGGCGAGCAGGCCCTAAGTCGCTGGGTGAGCAGGGCACCGCGATGATGCTGCGGATCGAGGGAGTCACCAAGAACTTCGGAGGGCTCCAGGCCCTTTCCCGCGTGTCCATGGCCTTCGCCTCCGGGGAGTTCGTGGGATTGATCGGCCCCAACGGATCCGGGAAGACCACCCTGATCAACTGCATCTCGGGGCTCTACCGGCCGGATGCGGGCTGTGTCCGATTTGGGCGGGAGACGATCTCCCATCTCTCCCCCCATCGGATCTACCGCCTGGGCATCGGACGGACGTTCCAGATCGCCAAGGTGTTCAACCGTCTGACGGTCCTCGAGAACCTGCGGATCCCCGCCCTCACGGGAGGAAGGCTGCGTCGCCGGGAGGTGGAGGCGCGCTCGCGGGAGATCCTGGAGCAGGTCGCGCTCGCGCAGCACGCGCTGGTGAACGCCGAGAGCCTGTCGGGGGGCCAGCAGAAGCTCCTCGAGATCGGCATGGTCATGATGACGGACCCGGAGATCCTCTTGCTGGATGAGCCGTTCGCGGGCGTCCATCCGGAGCTGAAGACGCGGCTGGAAGGGTACCTGCGCCGGCTGAACCGGGAGGGCAAGACCATCATCCTGGTCAGCCACGAGATGGCCTCCGTCTTCAGGATGTGTCAGCGCCTGGTGGTGCTGGACCACGGAGTTCTCTTGGCGGACGGACCTCCAGAGGCAGTCCGCTCCGACGAGCGGGTGATCAGCGCCTATCTGGGAGGGAGGCGTGAAACTTGAGGTGAAGGACCTCCACGCAGCCTATCAGCGGGACCTGTTCGTTTTGCGGGGGCTAGACCTTGTCGCCGCCGACGGCAAGATCACCATCGTCATCGGCCCCAACGGCTCCGGCAAATCCACGCTGCTCAAGTGCATCGCCGGCAGCCTCAAGCCCGGCAAGGGCCGCGTGGCGCTGGACGGGCAAGACATCACTGGGATCGAGTTGGACGCCATTCTTTCGCAGGGCATTTCCTACATCCCCCAGGACAGAGCGATCTTCCCGCAGATGACGGTGATCGAGAACCTGGAGTTGGGTTGCTGGATCTTTCGGAGAGACCGGGCGAGGGTCCGCCAGCGGATAGCCTGGGCGCTGGAGCGGTTTCCGGCGCTCAGGGAAACGCGCAGCCTGCTCGCCGGCACCCTGTCCGGTGGCCTTCAGCGGATGCTGGATATTGGCAAGGCCCTGCTCTCCGATCCCTCCCTCCTTCTCATTGACGAGCCGACAGCAGGGCTTTCGCCTCGGGCGGCCCAGACGATCTACAGCGAGCTCCAATCGCTGCGGCGGGAGGGCCGGACGATTCTCCTGGTGGACCAGGACGTGCGCTCCGCCATGCAGATCGCCGACTACGTGTATGTCCTCGAGTTGGGGAAGGTGCAGGCCCACGGCTCGCGCGAGGCTTTCGAGGGAAAGCTGGGAGACATGGTGAGGGGGTGGCTGGTCTGAGACCAGGGACCGAGGCGTCAAGCATGCCCTTGGGGAGATGGTGCGCGGGCAAAAACACGTTGACACCCCCCGGTAGGTTTGGTAGCCTGCGACGACAAGGTTGCAAGAAGAAAGGATTTCACGCGGTGGGGGAGGCGCCATTTCGGATCAGCGCTCGGCCTTGTGATTCCCGGCTTCATCCCCGATCCGTATAGGT
>JBBIQE010000021.1:0-34137 GCA_037442485.1 Methylomirabilis sp. (SeqCode) | reverse complement strand
TGATGGATGTGATCGGGCGCTTCCTCAACATGGGGCTGGAGCCGTATCACTTCCTCTCCTCTCTGAACTGCATCCTGACCCAGCGGCTGGTGCGGGTCCTGTGCCGCTCCTGTCGCCGGCCCGCGCGCCATCCCCGGGAGGCCTTGGAGGAGCTGGGACTGGACCCCATCCGGGACGCGACGCGCACGTTTTACGAGGCGGTGGGCTGCGCGGAATGCCAGGGGAGCGGCTTCCGGGGGCGGACCGCCGTGGCCGAGCTGGTGGAGATGACCGACCCCATCCGCGCCCTGATCCTGGACCGCCGCCCGGCCAGTGAGATCATGGGGGCCGCCCGCTCCGGCGGGACGATGCTGCTGCGGGAGGCCGCCCTGGAGAAGGCGCGGGCCGGGATCACCACCGTGACCGAGATCAACCGCGTGACCTTCGGCGAGTAACCGCCCCCCAGGGGGGCTCAAGGCAAAAGGGACAACCGACCAACCGAGTTGATCGGTCATCAGTGGTCGGTAGTCGGTTTTCAATTGCGGAAGTAAGAGCGAGGGATGGCCTGGGGATTGGAGATTGATGCGGACGCGCTCCGGCTGTGCCGTGCCGAGCGGCGGCGAGGGCGCCTCCATCTGCGACGGCGGGCGGAGGTGTCGGTGCCGGCCGGACTCGTACAGCCCGGCCAGAAGAATGGGAACGTGGCCGAGGCCGCAGCCCTGAGCGGACTGCTGCACGATCTGTGCCGGAAGGCCGGCTGTCGGGGGTGGGTGCGGGTGGCCCTGCCCGATCCCGTCTTCAGCCTGCGGACCCTGGCCAGCGACGAGCTGCCGCCAAAGCGCGAGGAGGCCCGGCGATTCCTGCGCTGGCAGGCCAGGGACCTCCTCCCCTTCCCGGCCGAGGAGGCCCGGCTGGATTTCCTCCCGCTCGGCCCCGGGCCGGAGGGGCGGGTGCGGGCGGTCTGCCTGGCAGCGCGCGAGCGGACACTGGTAGAGTACGAGCGGGTGCTGGCGGCGGCGGGGCTTCGCGCCTCCGTCCTGGACGCCCGAAGCATTTGCCTGGCCCAGGCCGCGTCGGCCAGCCTCGCCAGCGGGACCACCGGCCTCCTCGCGGCCGGCAGGACCTGGACCACCCTCCTGCTCGTGGAGGAGGGCCGGCCGCGATTCTGGCGGATTTTGCGCGAGGCGGTGGAGATGTGGGGGGATGGGGAGCGTCCGCGCCTGCTCCGGGAGGTGGCCGATTCGCTTGCCTTCTGCCGCGAGTCCGAGGGGATCGGGCCCGTGGAGCGGGTGCTCCTGACCGGCCTGGGCGGGCGGACGGCCGAGGTCGCTTCGGTCCTGATGAACTGGCTGGGCATCCCCGTCTCCGGGCTGGATCTGTGCGCGGCCCTGCGCACGGAGGGCCATCCGGAGGATCTCGCGCAGTGGGGAGCGGCCATCGGCGCCGCCATCCGACCTTGTTGATCCCGGGATTCAACCTGGCCAGCCTGAACTACCGTCGTGCGCGGCGGGACGTGATCCTGGCGGCCTGCGCCCTCGCGGTCCTCGGCCTGCTCCTCCTGGGACAGATGGGGATGTGGGCGGCCGGCCGCGGCGAGCGCCAGGCGATCGCCCGGCGCCTCGCCCGCATGGAAGGAGAGCTCCGGCGCCGCCAGGAGGAGGTGCGCGCCGTTCTGGCCGGCGTCCCCGGCGAGGTGATGAAGCAGTACGAGTCGAAGGTCAAGGCCTACAACCAGATCCTGGAGGCTTCGGCCTTCTCGTGGATCGGCCTCCTGGTGGAGCTGGAGCGATCCGTCCCGCCCGCCGTGTCTCTGAGCGAGATCCAGCCGGACCACGCGTCCCGCGTGGTGCTCCTGCGGGGCGTGGCGCGCTCCTTCGACGACCTCAGCCTGCTCCTGCGCGGGCTGGAGCAGCGGACCGCCTTCCGCGATGTGTACCTGATGCGCCAGGCGGAGCAAAAAGCCCAGCCTGGCAAGCCCGCTGGGCTGGAGTTCGCCGTGCGCCTCGTCTACCAGGGAGACGGGAAGTGAGAGCCGACGACCCCCGGGTGCGCTGGCTCTGGCGGGCGGCCCTGGGCCTCGTCGTGGCGAATGGCGTGGTCCTCCTCCTCCTGGTGCTGCCGGCCCGCACCCAGCGCCTCGAACAGGAACAGCAGCTCCTGGATCTGCAGCGACGGATCCGCAGCCTCCAGCGGGAGGGGGAGTCCGGCCAGGTGATCCTCACCGCCCTCCGCGAAGTGGAGGAGTTCGCCCAGGGATTTCCCCGTCGGGCGGACCTCATGGGGCTCATCGGCCGGCTCACCAGGCTGGCGCGCTCGCTCGCCGTGGACGTGCCGACGGTGGAGTACCGGCCCTCCGACCTCAAGGAGGCCGGCCTCACCAAGATCACCATCACCATGGCCGTCGAGGGAAGCTATCCCAAGATCCGCCGGTACCTGTACGAGCTTGAGGCGATGCGCCGGCACCTGGTCATCGAGCGGGTGCAGCTCAAGGATCCCAAGGGAACCTCGGGACTGCAGCTCCAAATGCAGCTGGCGGTCTATGTCCGGTAGGGTAGGCCGCATGCACCGGAGTGCGGACGGGTGGACTCGCAGCAGCGGAAGCTCATCATCCTGATCGTCCTGCTCGGCGCCTGGGGGCTGATCTTTGTTTTTCGCTCCCCCTGGGGAAGTCCGGCCAGGCCAGAGCCCCGGGGGGCCGTGGCGACCGCCGCCCGGACACCGGTGGCCCAGGGGGGCGGCCTGCCGCGCCTGAAGCAGGAGCTGCTCCACCTGCCGCCGCCGGCCTATCCCCCCGAGGTCCAGACCCTCTTCGGCACCCCGGCTCCGGCGGCGCCGCCGCCGCGTCCCATCCAGGTCACCGTGACGGCACCTGCGCCGCCGCCGGACCTCTTCCAGGAAGAGGCCAAGCGGCTCCGCTACGTGGGCTTTCTCCAGGCCCCGGGCAGGACGACGGCCTTCATCGTTCACGGGACCGAGGTGTACACGGTGGAGGCGGGGGCCACGATTGCCGGACGCTTCCGTATCCAGGCGGTGACGGAGGAGGCCGTCGTGCTCTCCTCCATCCCGGGGGGCAATCAGGTGCGCCTCCCCCTCACGGCCGAGGCGGCACCCGCCCCCAAACGCTGAGACAGGCAACGGAGGCACGGTCGGCATGGCCATGAGCGGGTGGCGCGCCGGTGGGATCAGCCGTCTCGGGCTCATCCTCGCCCTGGGCGGCGTACTCCTGGGCTGCGCGGCGGAGCGCTCGCTGCAGCGCGGGGAAGACCTCGCCGCGGCCGGCCGCTGGGAGGAGGCGGTCAAGTTCTACCTGGACGCCGCCGCCCAGGACCCCCGGAACCTCGAGATCCGCCTCGGCCTCGCCCGGGCCATGCAGGAGGCCTCCGCCGCGGCTCTCAAGCGAGGGCAGGAGCTGGAGAAGGCCGACCGTCTCGAAGAGGCCGTCGTGGCCTACCGGCGGGCCCTGGGCTACCACAGCGAGAACACGGCGGCCCAGGCGGGGCTGGAGCGGATCACCCTCCAGCGCCAGGTGGAGGAGCGCCTCGCCCGCGCGCGGGAGCGGATGGAGAAGGGTGAATGGCGCGCCGCCCAGGCCGAGGTGACTTCGGCCTTGCGCCTCAATCCCGACTCGGCCCAGGCGAAGGCCCTGCGGCAGCAGATCGCCCCGCATCTGAAGGCCGAGGCCCCTCCGCCCAGACCCGAGGAGGCCGAGCAGGCCGCGGCGCAGCTCTTCTCCACCCAGCCCGTAACGCTCCGGTTCCGCGACACGGACATCAAGGAGGTCCTGGAGGTCTTCGCCCGCACCGCCGGGATCAACATCGTCACCGACGAGTCGCTGCCGGCCAAGCGGGTGACCACGTTCTTCAAGGACCTGCCCCTGCGGGAGGCCTTCCACCTGATCCTCACCGCCAACCGGCTCTTCGCCAGGCGCGTCGCCGAGAACACGGTGATCGTGGTGCCCGACAACCCGGCCAAGCGCCAGCAGTACGACACCCTCATGGTCCAGACGTTTTATCTCACCGACGCCGACGCCAAGGTGGCGGTGAACCTGCTGCGCACCATCCTCAACACCCGGCAGGTGTTCGTGAACGAGAAGCTGAACGCCCTGGTCGTGCGGGACACGCCCGAGAAGCTCGAGCTGGCCCGCAAGCTCCTGGAGGCCAACGACCGGGGCGTGGGCGAGGTGGAGATCGACCTCGAAGTGCTGGAGGTGGACCGCAGCCGCCTCCAGAACCTGGGCATCGACATCTCCCCCCGGACCCTGTCGGTGACGCTGGGCTTCCCGGCGAACATGCCCGTGACGAACGTGGCCGGGACGATCTACGACCTGAGCACGCTGAACATCACCAACCCCTCCCTGATCCTGAACCTGGTCAAGAACGACAGCAGCACCAAGACCCTGGCCAGCCCCAGCATCCGCATCCTGGATCGGCAGAAGGCGCGCCTGCTCATCGGCGAGCGGCGCCCCTTCCAGATCTCCTCCCTGACCAGCGTGCCCGCCACGGCCGGCACCACGGCCACGGGCACGACGCCGGCCGTGGCCCCCACCGGCGCCGTGACGACCACGGAGACCCGGGTGGAGTTCCGCGACGTGGGCCTCAAGCTCACGCTCACGCCCACCATCCACCTGAACGGGGAAGTGACGGTGGAGCTGAACTTCGAGATCAGCAGCGTGGGTGCGCCCATCGCCGGCGTGGCGGGGGGGCAGCTCCTGCCGCCCGTGAACACGCGGAACCTGGACACCTTTATCAAGGTGCGAAACGGCGAGACCCGGCTGCTGGGCGGCCTGTTCCAGTCCACCGAGTCGATGGCCAACAGCCGGGTGCCGTTCCTGAGCGACATCCCGGGCCTGGGGCGCCTCTTCGTGAGCGGGGATACCAGTACCGCCACGACCGACGTCCTGATCTCCCTCACCCCGCGGATCGTGAAGGTCCTGGAGCGGCCGGAGCCCGAGGCGGAGAGCTTCCTCTCGGGCACCGCCGAGAGCTTCGGACCGCCCGCGCCGCTGCCCCCGATGCCGCCCCCCGCGCCGGCCCCATCCCCGCCGCGGCCGCCGGGCGCGCCGCCCCCAGGCCCTAGACAATGATGCGATCTTTCCGTGGCAGCCATCGGAGTATGCTTCGCCGGGCGGGGCCGGGCCTGACGTTCATCGAGCTCCTGGTCTCCATCGCCGTGCTGGGCGTCCTGGCGTCGGTGGCCATGCCGCTCGTTCAGGTGAGCGTGACGCGGACCCGCGAGCTGGAGCTGCGGCGGGCGCTCCGGCAGATCCGGGAAGGGATTGACCGGTTCAAGGCGGAGTACGACAAGGCCCGGGCGAATGCCAGAGATGCCCGCGGTGATTTCAAGAAACGGCTGGCGGTGGACCGCACCGGTTACCCGCTGACCCTGGACGAGCTGGTGGCGACCAAGATCCTGCGCCGAATTCCCCGGGACCCCATGAACCCCGAGGGCACGTGGATCACCCGATCCTTCTCCGACAACCCGGACTCCAGTCTCTCGGACGGCAAGGACGTCTACGATGTCCGGAGCGCCAGCAAGGCGGTCGCCCTGGACGGGACGACGTATGACACCTGGTAGAATAGCCAGCCGACGGGAACTGCGGATCCCGCCAAGGCGGGATTCGAAATTGGGAGCGGGTCCCTCCCCGCGGGCGGGCTTCACCCTGATCGAGCTCTTGATCGTCATCACCATCATCGGGATCCTGGTCACGCTGGCGCAGCCGAGCTACCAGCGGGCCGTCACGGCCGCCAAGGAGGCCGCGCTGAAGGAGGACCTGTTCATCCTGCGGGATGTGATTGACCAGTACTACGCCGACACCGGGAAGTATCCCCTGGCCCTGAACGATCTGGTCGAGAAGCGCTATCTCCGCCGCATCCCCAAGGACCCCATCACCGGGTCCGCCGAGACCTGGACCCTGGTCTACTTCACCGACGAGCAGGGCCAGCAGAACGGCATCTTCGATGTCAAGAGCGGCTCCGAGGCCATCGCCCTGGACGGGACCCGCTACAGCGACTGGTGATACGACGACTGCGGATCGATCGAAGAGAAGAGCCTACGAAGGTACGAGGGTACGAAGGTACCGCCTTCGACCCCGTACATTCGTACGTTCGTAGACTCGTACGCTTTTCGTGAAATGACGCCAGGCTCGCGGCTCACGGCTCGCGGCTTTCCGCGGGGGGCCATCTACCCCGTCCTGCTCATCAGCATCCTGGTGATCGGGGTGGCGACGGCTGGGGTGGCCGAACTGTGGAGCACGCAGGTGCAGCGCGAGAGGGAGGAGGAGCTGCTGTTCCGCCTGGGCGAGTTCCGCCGGGCCATCGCGCGATACCGGGCGGACCACAACCGGCTGCCCAAGGAGCTGACGGATCTGCTGGAGGATCGGAGCCAGCTCCAGACGCGCCGCTACCTCCGGCGCATCTATCCCGACCCCTTCACCGGCAAGGCCGACTGGAAGCTGGACGTGTTGGTCAACCGCGACGGCACCGTGGCGGGCATCCAGGATGTCCACAGCCGGGCCGACGGAAAGCCCCTGAAGGTGATTGCAGGCAAGCAGGACAGCTATCGCGATTGGTGAGACAAGGAGGCGATTCGTGCGAGAGCGAGAACGGGAGTTGCGCCGGCGCCGTCAGCGGCGAGAGAAACGGTTGAAGGCCCGCCGGAGGGCCGCCGCGGCAGGAGGCGCCGCCGCCCCGGAGGCGGCGCGACCCAAAGCCAGCCGCCGGGCCGAGGCCGCACCACCGGCCGCCCCGCCTGCGGCCGAACCGCCCGCAGAAGGGGAAGCCGGCCCCGGCGCATGACCGCGGGTTCGCCCCGCAGAGATCGGGCCGCCCGGCGGATGGATGGACGCCCGAAAGCCCGAGCCCCCCGGTTCATCCCGCGTGCTCGGCCTTTCGGGCGCGGGGAGGTTCCGCGGCCCGGCCTTACCCTGCCGGTCTAGCTCGTCGGCCGAGATACAAGGTCGGTGTATCTCCCTACCGGCAGCGCCGCGGCCCACGCCCGGGCTCTGGCATCGTCCGGGAAGTGCCGGGCGATGAATTCCACCGCCTCCTCCCGCGTGCGGAACAACCGCCAGGCGTGGTTGGCCCGGCCGCCCCTCTTCCTCAGGTAGAAGAAGGCGTCCTCGGGCGATGTCGGCTCGGGCAACGGGTGGGTGTTTCCCTCCGCCGTGGATCCGTACCACATGACGGCAATCCCGTGGCCCGCCACGACGCGCACCCGAAGGGAATCGGGAGACGGGAGCGAGCCCGCCTCGCGCCCCTCGTCCGGAAGGAGGATAGGGACGCGGGAGCCTTCGACGACAGCGCTCGCAGGGAGCGGCGGCCCCGATCCGTCCAGCCGGCGCTTGGTGGCCTCGCTCAGCCAGAAGACCCCCGGATGGAAGACATCCGGCCAGGCCTCCACCACGCACCCCCTGGGTAGCGACCGCTGCCGCTCCCGCACGGCCTCCCCGTCATCAATGCGATAGATCCGACTCATGGGAGCGCTGGCCGGTCTCATCCGGTCGGCGCCAACGTCCGCATCAGCGCCCCCAGGCCGTGCGCGATGCGGGGACCGTACCAGAAGAGGATCTTGCCGTCCAGAAAATGCATGCGGCCGGCGCGAACCGCCGGCACGTCGGGGAAGGCGTGGAAATCCGGGAGGTGCTTCTGACTGAAGGGGAAGGGCTCGTTCGGCAGGAGCATCACCTCCGGCGCGAGTGCCGCCACCTCCTCCAGGGTCACCACGGGATATCGCCCGGGCCGATCGCGGAAGATGTTCTCGCCGCCGCAGGTCTCGAGGACGTCGTGGGCGTAGGTGTCGTGATTGATGGTCATGTAGGGCTTACGCCAGATGGGGCAGAAGACCCGGAGCCGCGCCCGGCCGGCCGTCGCCCGTCTCGCCTCCGCCACCGCCGCCTCGCACTCCCGCGCAATGGTTTCAGCCCGCTCGGTCTCGCCTGTCAGGATCCCCAGGTCTCGGACGAGCTGGATCCCCTGCTCCAGCGTCCGAGGATACGTCACGAACATCCGAAGTCCTGCGGCCCCCATGGCCTCGACGTGCTCCTGCCGATTCTCCTCGACGTTGGCGATGACCAGGTCCGGCCGGAGGGCGACGATCGCCTGCACCCGAGGGTTCTTCTGCCCCCCCACCCTCGCCTTGGTCGCGACGCCCTCGGAAGGCTCGGTGCAGAACCGCGACACACCCACGACCCGGTCGCCCGCTCCCAGGCTGAAGAGGGTCTCGGTAATGCTCGGGATCAGGCTGACGATTCGCCGCGCCGGCTCGGCCATCAGAAACGGCCGACCGAACGCATCCCGCACCACCAGCGCCACGCCTCTCTCCCGATGCGCGGCAACGCGTGAACGAGCAACAGCGTACGCATGTACGCCGGTACCAAAGTACGACAGGGCTAGAGGCAAGCGACGCGGCGCATAGGACTGATTCCTCCCCCGTACCTTCGTACGCTCGTACCCTCGTACGTCTTTGCGCCAAAGCCTCCCCGCACCCTAGCCTTTGATACATCCGATCGGCTTCAGCCTCGCCACCATCTTGGAGATGCCGGCGTTCTGGCAGACCGTTACCACGTCCTGCACGTTCTTGTAGGCTTCGGGCATCTCCTCCTTCACCGAGTCGCGCCCGGTGGCGCGGACGTAGACCCCGTGCGTGTCCTCCAGCTCGCGCTCGATGGCCCGCCCCCGGGCGGCTCGGACGGCAGCGGCGCGGCTCAGGACGCGCCCGGCACCGTGACAGGTACTCCCGAAGGTCTCCTGCATGGCCTGCTGGGTGCCCACGAGGACGAAGGATGCCCGGCCCATGTCCCCCGGGACGAGGACGGGCTGCCCGATGCTCCGGTACCGCGCCGGCAACTCGGGGTGGCCCGGCGGAAAGGCCCGCGTGGCGCCCTTCCTGTGGACGAGGAGCTGCGTTCTCTTCCCCTCCACCTCGTGCTCCTCGAGCTTGGCGATGTTGTGCGCCACATCGTAGACCAGGTGCATCCCCAGATCCCCGGGCGACTTCTCGAAGATCCGCTGGAAGACCTCGCGGGCCCAGTGGGTCAGGCATTGCCGGTTGGCCCAGGCGTAGTTCGCGGCCGCCCGCATGGCGCCGAGATAGGCCATCGCCTCCTCCGAATGCAACGGGCTGCAGGCGAGCTGCCGGTCCGGGAGCTGGATCCCGTATTTTCGGAGCGCCCGCTCCATGGTCGCCAGGTAATCGGTGCAGACCTGGTGGCCGAAGCCGCGTGAGCCGCTGTGGATCAGGACCGTCACCTGGTCCGGGAAGAGCCCCAGGACGTTGGCGGCCTGCTCGTCGTAGATCTGCTCGACGAGCTGGACCTCCAGGAAATGATTGCCCGAGCCCAGGGTGCCGAGCTGGGCCCGGCCCCGCTCGTAGGCCTTCACGCTCACCGCATCGGGATCGGCCCCGTCGAGGCATCCCGAGGCCTCCGCCACCTCCAGATCCTCGGGGAGGCCGAAGCCCTGCTCCACCGCCCACCGGGCGCCCTTCTCGATGGCCTTCGGCTCGCTGCCCCTGGTGAGCCGAACCCTGCCGTGGGCGCCCACCCCCGTCGGGATCTCGTCAAAGAGGGCGTTGACCAGCTCTTTGAGGCGCGGCAGCACGTCGGTCCTGGTGAGATCCGTCCGGAGCAGGCGCACCCCGCAGTTGATGTCATAGCCGACGCCCCCGGGCGTGACCACGCCGTCCCCGGGGCTGGTCGCCACCACCGCCCCGATGGGCAACCCGTAGCCCTGGTGGATGTCCGGCATGGCGTAGGCGGCCTTGACGATCCCTGGCAGCATGGCCGAGTTCGCCGCCTGCTCCAGGGACTGATCGTGCCGGATCTGGTCCATCAGCTTGTCGTCGGCAAAGATGATGGCCGGGACGCGCATCCCAGGCTTGGCCTCGGGCGGGATCCGCCAGCGGTACGCGTCCACGCGCTCGATGGAAACGGTCATCTCCTACCACCCCCTCTGCTCCCGCGGCTGCGCCGCACCCGAGTCGGTGCGTCGCCGCGCTCATAACTCAGCCTATGCGAATCGCGCCGGCTTGTCAAACGGTTCGGATCCTCCGGCGCCGGCGCGCGAAGGAACCGAGGGGGACGTTGCCAGGTACGACAGATTGTGCTATACACCCTGTCGCCATGCCACGCGGCCCTCGACTGGATGCGCCGGGCGTCTTGCACCACATCATGATCCGCGGCTTGGAGCGCCGCCGGATCTTCCGGGACGACCGGGACCGGGCGGATTTCGTCATGCGCCTCGGGGTGCTCGCAGGGGCGGGGGCCCTAGCCGTCTACGCGTGGACCCTCCTGCCAAACCACGCCCATCTTCTCGTGCGGACTGGGACCCGGCCGCTCAGCCGAACCATGCGGAGCCTCCTCACCGGCTATGCTGGCGCCTTTAATCGGCGCCACAAGCGCGTGGGGCACCTCTTCCAGAACCGGTACAAGTCGGTGGTCGTAGAGGAAGAGCCATACTTTCTCCAGCTCGTGCGCTACCTGCACCTGAATCCCATCCGGGCCGGGGTGGTCCAGAGCCTCACGGAACTCGACCGCTACCCCTGGAGTGGCCATGCCACGCTCCTCGGGCACCACGCTCGGCCCTGGCAGGCCACATCCGCAGTCCTCGGCCAATTCCATCGCAGCCTGCGCCAGGCTCGGGCGGCCTACCGCGACTTCGTCGCTGCCGGCATCCCGTTGGGCCGGCGAACCGAACTCCAGGGGGGCGGTCTCATCCGCAGCCAAGGCGGCTGGGCGGCTGTGGCCAAACTGCGGCGCGGTCGGGAGCACTTCGTGGGCGATGAACGGATCCTGGGAAGTTCGGCCTTCGTAGAGGCTCTCCAGCGGGAAATGGACTCACCGGCCCGCCCCGGTGCCTCGCGCCTTCCCCTCGACCGCCTCATCGCTCACGTCTGCGCAGCCCTGGGGATCCCTCCCGCAAGCCTCTGTGAGGGGAGCCGGCGCGCTCCCCTGAGCCGGGCACGGGAGGCCATCGCCTATCTCTGGACCAAAGCACTGGGTCGTCCCGGTCGCCCACTCGCTCCCGCCCTCGGGATCCGGCCGCAATCGGTGTACGAGGCCGCCGCCCGCGGGGAAAAACGAGCGCGGGAATGGGATCTCCTGTTGCGGAAAATTACCTGAATAACCTGGCAACGTCCCGCCTTTGCCTTCGCGCCGGCCTGTTCAGGCAGGGAGGATCTCGTAGCGGGTGTTGCGGCGCGCGGGGGTGAGGCCGGCGTCCCGGATCAGGCGCTCGATCTCGGCCAGGGGCACCATGAAGACCGCCCCCTTGGCCGTCACCACGTTCTCCTCGATCACCGTGCTCCCCATGTCGTTGACGCCGTACTGCAGGGCGATCTGGCCGATCTTGGGCCCCTGGGTCAGCCACGAGGCCTGGATGTTGGGAATGTTGTCGAGCATCAGGCGGGAGATGGCGACCGTCCGGAGGTAATCGAAGCCGCTGGCCCGCTTGACCTCGGGCAGGTGCGTCCCGGCGGGCTGGAAGCTCCACGGGATGAAGGCGGTGAAGCCGCCCGTCTCGTCCTGGAGGTCCCGCACCTTGACGAGATGCTCCACCCGCTGCTCCACCGTCTCCACCGAGCCGTACATCATGGTCACCGTGGAAGGGATGCCGAGCTGGTGGGCCGTCCGCATGAGGTTGAGCCAGGCGGCCGCGGAATCCTTGTGGGGGGCGATCTGCTCGCGCACCTCGTCCACCAGCATCTCCGCCCCGGCCCCCGGGATGGAGTCGAGGCCGGCCCGCTGCAGGCGGGCCAGGCACTCCCGCTCGCTCAGATCGGAGATCTTGGCCAGGTAGATGATCTCGGCCGGCGACAGCCCGTGGATGTGGATCGGGAAGCGCGCTTTGATGGCGCGGAAGAGCTCCTCGAAATACTCGATCTTGAGCGCGGGGTTCAGCCCCCCCTGGATCAGGATCTCCGTCCCGCCGAGATCCAACAGCTCCTGGATCTTCCGGAAGATCTCCCCGGGCGGCAGGACATAGCCGCCCTCCGCGCCGGGCCGCCGGTAGAAGCTGCAGAACTTGCACTGCACCCAGCAGACGTTGGTGTAGTTGATGTTCCGGCCGACCACGTAGGTGACCAGCTCGTCCGGGTGCAGCCGCCGCCGGACCAGGTTCGCCCACGAGGAGAGCTGGAGCGGATTCGCCTCGCGGAACAGGCGCACGCCCTCCTCAAAGGACAGCCGTTCACCCGCCAAAATCTTTTCTTCGATGGTAGCCAGGCTGCCATCCGTAATGCGCATACCGAATTGACCGTAAGGCGTGAGGGGTAAGGCGAGGCCCCGGCCTTCCCCTCACCCCTTACGCCTTACGCCTAACGGCTCTTCGATGACGTTGTACAGCGCGTCCCGCTCCACCGGCTCCCGCCCCACCTCGGTGATGAGGTCGAGCAGTTCCTCCGTGCTCAGGACCTGCCGGTGCGACGTCGTCCCCAGGGCGTGGGTGATCTCGTAGTGGGACACGGTGCCGTCAATGTCATCGGCCCCGTACCAGAGGGCCATCTGGGCCACCGCCGGCGTGATCATGATCCAGAAGGCCTTGATGTGGGGGACGTTGTCCAGGAGGAGACGGGCGACGGCGATCTCCCGCAGGTTGGCGTAGCCGGTCGTCACGGGGAGATGGGAGAGTTCCGTCCGGCTGGGATCGAAGGCCAGCGGCACGAAGCACATGAGGCCGCCCGTCTCGTCCTGCAGGTCGCGGAGGTGAAGGAGGTGGCGGACCTTCTCCTCCTCCGTCTCGATGTGCCCGTACAGCAGCGTGGCGTTGGAGGGGATGCCGGCCGCGTGGACCGCGCGGGCCACGTCGAACCAGCCCTGGTTGTCCAGCTTGGCCCGGAACAGCTCCTCGTGGACCCGGTCGCTGAAGACCTCGGCCCCGCCCCCGGGACAGGCGGCGAGCCCCGCGGCCTTGAGCTCGGGCAGGACCTCCGCCAGGGGCCGCCTGGCCACGCGGGCGATCTGGGCCAGCTCGATCATGGTGAAGGCCTTGATCTGGGCCTCGGGGCGCGCGGCCCTCACCGCCTGCAGGAGGTCCAGGTAGTACCGGTAGGGCAGCTTCGGGTTGATCCCCGCCACCATGTGGATCTCGCGGACCGGCTCCCCGGCGTACTGCGCCACCCGCGCGGCCGCCTCCTCGGGGCTGAGGACGTAGCCGCGCCCGTCGGTGCTGTTGGGGGCGGCGTAGAACGAGCAGAACTTGCAGCGCTTGTTGCAGATGTTGGTGTAGTTGACGTGGAGGTTCCGGACGAAGTAGGTGGTGGCGCCGCACTTGCGCTCGCGAACCAGGTTGGCCAGGTAGCCCACGGCCGTGAGGTCGGGTGTCCGGTACAGGCGCATCCCGTCCTCGAAGGTGAGCCGCCGGCCTTGAAGCAGCTTGGTGTGAATCCCCGCCAGCCCCGCCTGGCGCAGCTGGTCCCGAATGCTTCTCATCCCTTCCGCGTCTCCCGGCGGGCACGCCCGGGCGGGTCGGCCGGTCGGTCGGTTCCCTGGATCTCGTCAATGCGCCTCAGGACCGCCGCCGCGGCCGCCTCGTAACGTTGGCGCAGCGCCTCGTGATCCTCGGGCGAGAGCTTGCCCGACTTGAGATCGAAATCCAGCTCCTGGATGGCGGCGTAGATGGTCTCTTTCTCGGCCAGCAGTTCGGCGAGTGCCTGGGAAGGGTCGGCGCGCTTCGACTCCGCCTCCGGGGATCGCCCAGTCAGCAGGAAGAAGGGGGCGGCGACGAAGGCCACCACCAGCATTGCGATCCCGAGCGAGATCAGCACCGCCATTCGGCCTCCCGCAGAACTGGCAACCCCGCCGACGGCGGGGCTGCCCGACTGCCCCCCTGGCTCCTCAGGAGCCGGTGGAGCCTTTCCGCTCCTCGATCTCCCGGCGGACGCGCTCGAGGTAGGCCGGATCCAGCGCGGGCGCCGCCTGGTGCGCCCGCTCGGTCCATCGCCTCGCCACGAGATAGACGCCGCAGGCCCCCGCCAGGAGCGCCACGAAGGGCAGCCCCCAGACCAGGAGGTTGAAGCCCCGCTTGGGCGGCTCCAGCAGGACGAAGTCCCCGTACCGGCTCACGAAGTACGCCCGGATCTCGTCGGGAGTCTTCCCCTGCTGCAAGCGCTCCCGGATGAGGCTGCGCATCTCCTTGGCCAGATCCGAGGGGGAATCCGCCACGGAAAGGTTCTGGCACACCACGCAGCGCAGCCCCGAGGCCACCGCGTAGACCTGCTGCTCCAGGTCGGGGGGTGGTCCACCCGGCGGTCGCGCTGGCTCCCCCGCCGCCTCGCCCCGCGGCGGGGCCGCGAGCGCCAGGACGATCACAAGACCCAGACAGGCCAGCGGCGGGAGGCCCCGCCCGCCACGGCCACGCAGCGCGACACGCCGCAGCAGTCCGGAAGCTTTCACGGCCGACCGCATCTCACGTTTCCCTCAGGATGGCCCGGACCTGCTCCTCCATCACCGCGGGCGTCAGCGCCCCCACGTGCTTGTACTTGATCCGCCCCTGCCGATCAATGAAGAAGGTCTCGGGGACCCCGTACACGCCGTAGTCAATGGAGATCTTGCTCCCGGGATCCGGGCCGTTGGGGAAGCTGAAATCGAACCGGCGCATGAACTCGCGCGCATTGGCCTCCTTGTCCTGGATGTCCACGCCCACCACCATGAGGCCCTGGTCCCTGTACTTCCGCCAGGTGGCCTCGAGCAGCGGCGCCTCCTCGTAGCAGGCGGGATAGCACCACGAGGCCCAGAAGTTCAACACCACCGGCTTGCCTTTGAGACCCTCCAGGCTCAGCGGATCCCCGTCGTAGAGGGCCAGGCGAAAGGAGGGGGCGGCCTGGCGCACCAGGGGAGACGGGATGGCGCGGGGATCGGTCCAGAAGCCATAGGCCAGCAGGATGATCAGGGGAACCGAGGCCAGGGGGATCAGCGCCTTCTTCCAGGACATGAACGACTCCGTCCTCCCGCGGCACCCGCGGGCTCAAGCGACCTGCGCCTTGGCCCGCAGGGCGAGCAGGGCCAGCCGGCGCTCCGGCAACACCGCCACGAGGACCCCCAGGAGGATCACGCCGCCCCCGATCCAGATCCAGGAGATCATCGGGTTGACGATGACCTTGATGGTGGCGGAGCTGCCGTCCCGCTCGAACGCCGACAGGATGACGTACAGGTCCTCGCTCCAGTGGTAGCGGGCGTCCACGCTGGCGAAGGGCGACTGCTGGTTCGGGTAGAACCGCTGGCCGGGCATGAGCTCGTGCAGGGGCCTGCCGTCCCGGAAGGCCTGGAGGTTCGCCCACACCAGGATATGGGTCGGCCGCTCCCCCGCGGCCAGCCCCTCGAAGCGCACACTGTACCGCCCGAGACTCAGACGGTCCCCGGGCTTCAGCGTCTGCTCCCGCTCGACCTTGTAGACCGAGGAGACGGCGATGCCGAGGATGGCGATCACGACCCCCAGATGGACGATGAGGCCGCCGTAGCGCCGCCGGCTCTTGAGGAGCAGCGTCCCGAAGGCCGCCAGGACACTCTCCCCCATCATCCGGGCCCGCGTCCGGGTGGCCACCCAGAACTCGAAGACGATGGTGCCGATGACGAAGAAGCAGAGGCCGAAGGCCACCAGCACCTGGACCTGGCGAACGCCCAGGGCATACAGGAGGGCGGCCCCGAGGACCGCCGCCAGCCCCGGCTTGAGGAAGTTCCGCTTGAGGTTGTTCAGCGAGGCGCGGCCCCAGGCGATCAGGGGACCGATCCCCATGAGCAGGAGCAGCGCCATCCCCAGGGGCACGCTCACCTTGTTGAAGTAGGGCGTGCCCACGCTGATCTTGTTGCCGCGCACCGCCTCGGAGAGCAGGGGGAAGATCGTGCCCAGGAACACCGTGAAGCAGATCCCCACCAGGACCAGGTTGTTCAGCAGGAAGGCGCTCTCCCGCGAGAGGATGGAATCCAGCTCGCCGTGGCCCTTGAGCTGGTCCGACCGGTAGGCCACGAGCCCGAAGGAGAAGAAAAGGACCAGGGCCAGGAAGGCCAGGAACATCATCCCCACCGGGCCGTCGGCGAAGGCGTGGACCGAGCCCAGGATCCCGCTCCGGGTGAGGAAGGTCCCGAAGATCACCAGGGTGAAGGTGAGGGTGATCAGGGTGAGGTTCCAGACTTTGAGCATGCGCTTCCGTTCCTGGATCATCACCGAGTGGATGAAGGCCGTGCCCGTGAGCCAGGGCATGAAGGAGGCGTTCTCCACCGGGTCCCAGGCCCAGTAGCCGCCCCACCCCAGCGTCCGGTAGCTCCACCAGCCCCCGTAGAAAATCCCCCCCGTGAGGAACAGCCACGCCACCACCGTCCAGCGCCGCGTGATGCGCAGCCACTCCTCCGTGGGGCGCCCGGTGACGAGGGCGGCCATGGCGAAGGCGTAGGGGACCGAGAAGCCCACGTACCCCAGGTACAGCAGCAGGGGGTGGATGAGCATGTCGGTCACTTCCAGCAGGGGGTTGAGTCCCCGTCCGTCGGGGGGAACCGGAAAGATCCGGGCGAAGGGGTTGGCCCCGAAGGCCATCAGGATCAGGAAGAAGGCCGAGATCCCCTGGAGCACCGCCTGGACGTAGGGCAGCAGTTGCCGGGTCCCCGAGGGGGCCTCAGAGCCGCCCCCACCGCTGTAGCGGGCCACCACCAGGGCGGCCATGAGCGACTGCAGCCACTCCCACAGCAGGATCGAGCCTTCCAGCGAGCCCCAGAGACCGGCGATCTTGTACCGCGTGAGACTCGCCCGGGTGCTGTTGTTGGCCACGTAGCGGAGGCTGAAGTCGGAGGTGACGAGCGCGTACTCCAGCAGGAAGATGGCCAGCGTGACCAGGCAGAAATGGGCCAGCACGGCGTTGCGCGAGCTGGCCAGCCAGTCCTCCCGCCCCTGCCGCGCCCCCAGGACGGAGGCGGCCGCCGCGTAGAGGGTGACGCCCAGCGCCAGGAACAAGGTGAATCCACCCAGGGTGGAGATCATTTCTTTCCCTCTTGCAGAATGGACTGGAACACCGCCTTCTTGTCTTCCAGAGTCTCGGGGTGGGTAGGGGGCTTGTACTCCTCGGAGTGCTTGGCCATGATGGTGCTGGCGCGGACATAGCCCTCGGGCGTCCAGGTCCCCTCGACCACGGCCCCCGCCCCCTCCTTGAAGAGGTCCGGCGCCGTCCCCTTGTGCCGCACGAACACCGTCCCCTGCCCGTCCGTGAGCTGGAAGGTCAGCAGCAGGTTCTGGGGGTCCCAGCGGACCGAACCGTCCACCACCATGCCCCCGACGCGTAGCGCCTTCCCCCCCAGTTCGGCCTGCTTCTGCGTGACCTCGCTCGGCGTGTAGAAGTAGACCATGGAGTCCCGGACGCCGGAATAGATCAGGCCCACCAGGGCGCCCGCCACGAGGAGGCCCGCCACGACGTATTTCAGCCTGCGGCCCTTCATGCCTTCCTCCGCCCGCCGTCCCGCTCCAGCGCCTCGAGCTCGTCCCGGGCGCTGCGCAGGCGCCCCTTCAGCAGCACGAGGTAGCCGACCAGCGCCAGCGCGGCCAGGCCGTAGGCCAGGCCGATGAATCCCCAGTTACCCACGTCGCCCTCGCTTGAGTGTCAGCTCGGCCGTCCGGCGGCGCACCCGCTCCAGGCGGATGCGCTCCAGCAGCAGGTAGGTGTACAGCAGAACGAGTCCCGCAAAGTTGATCGCCAGGGGCACCAGCATCACCGAGGCCACCGAGGGGCCGCCGGGCCTGAGGATCGAGGAGGGCTGGTGCAGCGTGCGCCACCACTGAACCGCCATGTGGTTCAGCGGGATGTCCAGGAACCCGACGATGGCCAGGACCGCGCCGTAGCGGGCGCCCGCCTGCGGCTCCTCGGCGAAGGCGCGCAGCATCAGATACCCGACATAGATCGTGAACAGGATGGCCGTGAGGGTCAGCCGCGCGTCCCACGTCCACCAGACCCCCCAGGTCGGCTTGCCCCAGATGGAGCCCGTGGCCAGCGTGATCCCGGTGAAGAGGACCCCGATCTCGGCCGACGAGACGGCCACGGCGTCGTAGCGCAGATCCCGCTTCCACAGGTACAGGAGGCTGGCACAGAAGACCACCGCAAAGGCCAGGTAGGCCGTCACAATGGATGGCACGTGCAGGTACATGATGCGCTGGACCTCCCCCTGCACCGCATCCGGGGGCACCACCGCCAGGCCCACGTACAGCCCCGTGGTCAGGACGAGCGCGGCCGCCCCGCCCAGCACCCGGGCGGTCGCCGACGGCCGGTCCGCCACCGGCGCCGGCGCGGGTTCCGGCCCCCACGGGACAGAGGTCACGACGGTCCGTTCTTCCATCACTCCTCCAGGACGAACTCGAACACCAGGGGACTCACCACCAGGAAGATGAGGTCGAAGCCGCCCAGGAGCTTGAGCCAGTGGCTCACCCCCGAGAGGCCGGCGCCCGACAGGATCGCCTCGGTGGCGCGCACGGACCCGAGGATCACCGGCACCGTGAGGGGAAAGAGGAGCAGGGGCAGCATCACCTCGCGCGCGCGTAAATGCGCCGTCATCGCCGCCAGGAGCGTCCCCAGGGTCGAGAAGCCCACCGTCCCCAGGAACGCCACCAGGGCCAGAGCCGGGAGGGAGTCCCAGATGTCCAGGTTGTACAGAATGCCGAAGAGGGGCAGGATCAGGGCCTCGGCCGTGGCCATGAACAGGACGTTTCCCGCCAGCTTCCCGAAGAAGATGGACTCCCGGTCGCCCGGGGTAAGGAGCAGCTCCTCGAAGCACTCGTTCTCCCGCTCGGCCTGGAAGCTGCGGCCGAGGCCCAGCATCCCCGTGAAGAGGAAGGCCAGCCAGAGCAGGCCCGGCGCCACCTCGCGCAGCTTGTCCCGGTCCGGCCCCAGGGCGAAGTTGAAGATGAAGAGCACCAGGGCCGCGAAGAACAGCATGGCGTTGACCCGCTCGCGGGCGCGGAGTTCGACGGTGACGTCCTTCCACGTCATCGCCCACGTGCGCCGCAGCACGCCGAGGCCCCTGCGTTCAGCCTGCATGCCCACGCGTCCCGCTCCCGGCCCGCGCCTGGCCTCGTGCGCCCGTGGGCTCCGGCCCCGTCATCGCCCCCGTGCGCCGCAGCACGCCGAGGCCCCTGCGTTCAGCCTGCATGCCCACGCGTCCCGCTCCCGGCCCGCGCCTGGCCTCGTGCGCCCGTGGGCTCCGGCCCCGTCATCGCCCCCGTGCGCCGGAGCAGCGCGACGACCATGCCGTCAGCTTGGATGCTCGTCTAACCACCGAAGAGCGTACGAAGGTACGAGGGTACGCCCTCCGACCGCGTACATTCGTACGTTCGTACACTCGTACGCCTTTGCTCTTCGTCATTCCACATTCCGCAATCCGCATTCTGCATTCAGTGACTCGCCGTTCTCGGCGTAGCGCGCGTACAGCGCGCGCAACCCCTCGGCGCCGAGCCCCTGCTTCTCGACGCGCCAGGTCACCGCCCCGTCCCGCATCAGGACGAAACGGTCCGCCAGATCGTAGGCCCGGGACAGGTTGTGGGTGGCCATGACCGCCGCCCCCCCGCGCGCCGCCACCGAGGCCACGTACCCGTTGAGCAGCGCGATGGCCGCCTGGTCCAGGGTGTTGTGGGGCTCATCCAGGAACAGGAGGTCCGGCTCGAAGAGGAGCATCTTGGCGATCACCAGCCGGCGCTTCATCCCGGTGCTGAAGGTCCGCACCTTCTGGCGCGCCTGGCCGTCCAGCCCCACCTCGGTGAGGGCCTTGCCGATCGGCCCGCCCCCGGCGCGCATCCCGTGCATCACCGCCGCGAACCGGAGGTTTTCCTCGGCGGTCAGGTCCTCGTACAGGTGATGGTTGTGCGAGATCATGCCGATCCGGCGCCGGATGGCGTCCCGCCCCGTCAGCAGGTCCAGCCCCAGCACGCGTCCGCCGCCCGCGGTGGGCTTGATGGCCGTAGCCAGGAGCTTGAGCAGCGTGGTCTTCCCCGCGCCGTTGGGCCCCAGGAGCGCCACCACCTCGCCGGGCTCCACCCGCAGGTCCACGCCGTCCAGGGCCAGCGTCCGGCCGAACACCTTCGTGAGCCCCTGGACCTCGACCATGGCTTCGGCCACGTTTCCCCTCGTCCCGCCCCCGCCGGTCCGGCGCCATCCCGGCACCGCCCGTCCCGCCGTGCCGTATGTGCCAAACAGAGCAAGCGCGCCCAACGGGGCCAGGCTCGGTGCCGCGGCCGCGGGCTGTCGGCGGCTCAGGCCCGATCAGCCGCCGGGATGGGATCGCCCGCAACGGCCTCGGCGGAGCGCCGGACGCGCGCCTCCCACTCGTCCAGTTCCGGGGTGAAGTACTTCAGGCGGACCTTCTTGTATTCCTTCGTGCTGTACAGGAGGGCGTACTCGGTGATCCCGGTGGCCCGCGAGATGGCGCCGATGATCTCCTGGCAATCCCGCGCCTTCTGCCCGTGGACCATGGTGAAGATGCTGTAGGGCCAGTCCGGGTAGGTCGGCCGCAGGTAACAGTGGCTCACGCCCTTGAAGCTGCCCATGATCCGCCCGACTTCCTCCGTGCGCTCGGGCGGCACCACCCACACCCCCATGGCGTTGGCGCGGAAGCCCGCCTCGCGATGATACAGGACGGCCGCCATCCGGCGCAGGTATCCCTGGGCGGTCAGATGGGCCGCGATCTCGAACAGGGCCGCCTCCGACACGCCCATCCGGTCCGCCATGGGCCGGTACGGCTCGGGGGTGAGGGGGAGGTCCTCCTGCAGCTCGCGGATGGCGGCGATGTCCATCGGCCTGAGGCCGTCGCGGCCGACCGGAGGGCGGCGCGCCTCGCTGTAGGCCCCGTCGGCGGAATCGTCGCGCTCGGCACCGCTCTTGCCCTCCATGTCGAGCTGCATCCCGATCTTGAACAGGCGCAGCGTCGGCAGGACCCGCGTGGATTCGGCGCCGGCCGCGGCGTGCAGATGCTGCACCGTCCAGTCGAAGTCGCTGGTGGGGGGAACCGCCAGGGTGAACCACAGGTTGAAGGCGTGGTTCCGCTTGTAGTTGTGGCTGACGCCGGGGTGGCCGTTCACGACCGCCGCGGCCCTATCCACCCGATCGGGCTGGACCCGCATGGCGACCAGGCTACTCTGATACCCCAGGCTGCGCGTGTCGAAGATCGCGCTGATCTGGCGGATGATCCGCCGCTGCTTCAGCGCGGCGATGCGGTCAATCACCTCGCCCTCGGTGAGGTCGAGCTGGACCCCCAGGACCTGGAACGGACGAGGCGCCAGCGGGAAATCCGCCTGGATGACATTCAGCAGTCGCCGATCCCGTTCGTCTATGCTCACCCGTCCCCCTCCTCGCGGCCGCCCATCCGGCCTCTCGACGTTGGGCGGGAGCTGGTCGGTGCATGATACTGGATTTATCCCCACCTCGCAAGCGGGGTCGGCCCCCCTGTCGCCTCGGCCGGCCCCCGGACAGGCACGCGGGGATCGCGCCGATCAAGCGCCGGAGGTCCGGAGGGCGTCCTGGTCCGTCCCGGTCGGCCCCGCCGGCCGGCAGCCGGTCCCGCAGCCGGTCTCGCCGCCCATCTCGTAGGCGAGGCAGCATTTCAGCCGGCCGCACATCCCGGCGGAGCGCTCGGGCGTCAGCGGGAACCGCTGCGCCTTCACCAGCTTCACGGAGACGGCGGGAAATCCCGACAGAAAGCTCTTGCAGCACAACCCCCGGCCGCAGGGCCCGCAGGTGCCGGTCCGCTTCGCCATGTCGCGCGGACCCAGCCGGTGCAGCCTCACCCGCATCCGGAGCTGACGGCCGAGGTCCCGGCACAGCTCCCGGAAATCCACCGTGCTCTCCGAGGCGAAGAAGACCGTCGCGGCCGGCCGGCCGGGATCCACGTCCACGTCCACGAACTGCATGGGCAGGCGCGCCGCCGCGAAGCAGCGGCGGCAGATGGCCCGGACCTCGGCCCGGCAGCCGGCCTGCTGACCGTGCCGAGGCCGGAGCGCCCCGGCCGGGACCCGTGTCGGCTCCGGGGCCCTCACCCCGCCGTCCGCCGGTTGATCCATGTCCGCCCCTCTCCCCGCCATGCGAATTGGCCCGGGTCAAGAGCGCCTGGCCGCACGGCGTGCCAGGGCCGCGGCCTCGAGGCGGGCAAAGTCCGCCTCGGGCAGGCAGGGCATCCCGGGCGCCGGCCCGTACTGCCGCCCCGCGGCCCCGTGGAAGTCCGACCCCCCCGTCACCAGAAGCCCCCGCCGCCCGGCCATGCGCCGGTAATGCCGGGCCTGTCCGGGGGTATGGGTGACGTGGTAGACCTCGATCGCGTCCAACCCCGCCGCCACGAGGTCGGGGATCGCCTCATCGCGATCTGCCAGGCCGGGATGGGCCAGGGCGGCCAGTCCGCCCGCCTCGTGAACGACCTGGATGGCCGCGGCCACGGTCACGTCGGGGCGCGGGACGTAGGCCGGCTTGCCCTCTCCCAGGTACCGATCGAAGGCCTCGTCGCTGCTCGCGACGAATCCGCGCTCCGCGAGGTATCGCGCCAGGTGGGGCCGTCCCACGTTGCCGTTGCGGGCCGAGGCCAGGACTTCCTCGGCCTCGACCACGATCCCCAGCAGCCGCAACCGGCTCACCATGGCGAACAGGCGCCTCCGGCGCGCGTCGCGCCGATCCCGCAGGAAGGCGCCAAGGTTCGCATCCCCGGGATCCACGAAGTACCCCAGGATGTGCAGCTCCACATCCTTCCGCCACATGGCCGACAGCTCGATCCCCGGGATCAGGCGAAGTTCGCGCGCGCGGGCGAGCCCCTCGGCCTCTGCCAGCGCATCCAACGTATCGTGGTCGGTAATGCTGAAGACGTCGAGGTGGGCGGCCTGAACCGCGTGCACCAGGTCCGCCGGATTCAGCAGTCCGTCCGAGGCCGTCGTGTGGGTATGGAGGTCGATTCGCATCGTCCCCGGAGGCCGTTCCGGACAATCAGGACTAATGACCCCACGTTAGTTGTGGCTGGCGCCCCTGTCAACAGATTTCTCCGCCTTGTCCGTCCCCCCAGGTCCGGGCCGACAACGACCCTCCATTCGCGGCGCTGGGCCCTGGCGGGCTCCCTCCCCGTGGCCCCGGTTTGCGGCTCGCTTCGCGCATGGCACGCCGGCACTTTGGCACTCGGGCACGCCGGCGTTTCCTGGGGGCCTGGTTGCCCGCGTGCCTGAGTGCGTGCTGGCTCTCGGCGCTGGGCGCTCGGCTCCGAGCTCTATCCCTCGGGATACGCCTCCCGGAACTTGGCCATCGTCTCCGCAGCGACCCTGGAGATCAGAACGGAGTCCGAGGTCAGGGTGACCAACTGGTACCCCCGGTCGTAGAGGGCCTTGGCCTGTTCCCAGCTCCCCGCGATCGTTCCCAGCGGCATGCCCAGCTTCTTCGCCTTGGCCTCCACCGTGGCGATGGCCGCCTGCACCTCGGGGTGGGCCGGATTCCCGAAATGGCCCATGGACGTGGACAGGTCCATGGGGCCGATGAAGAGGGCGTCCACGCCGGGTACCCTGGCGATCTCTTCCAGGTTCTCGATGGCCTGCGGCGTCTCCACCTGCAGCATGACGAAGATCTGGTCGTTCGCCCGCTTGAGGTAGCTTTGGGTGTCGCGCCCGTAGCCGGCCGCCCGGGGGCTGCCGGCGATGCCGCGGATGCCCTCCGGAGGATACTTGCAGGCCTGGAGCGCACGGACGGCCTCCTCCCTGGTGTTCACATAGGGGATCATCAGTCCGCAGGCGCCAACATCGAGGATCCGCTTGATCCAGACCAGATCATTCCAGGGGACCCGGACGAACGGCAGGGCGCCGGTGCCGGCCGCCGCGATCCCTTGACACTGCTGGAGCAGGGTCAGCGGGTCGCCCGGCGCATGCTCCATGTCAATCAGGATCCAGTCGAAGCCTCCCCGGGCCAGGATCTCGGCCGAAATGGGGCTGCAGAGCTGGGCCCACGCCCCGGCCGTCCTCTTCCCCGCCCTGATCAGCGTCTTCACGCGATTCTCGAACAGTTCGGTCATGCGTCTCTCCTTTGAGCCCCCTCCCCCACGCACGGGTTTCACAGTCGTCGCCGCTCGGTCCGGCGAGAGAGCCTACCCGGTCCCATCCCGTTCGTCTAGCCGGAAGGGGCATCGGGTTGCTCGACCGGACAATCGGCGGGGCGTCGCCCTGCGGGCGGCCCGCGGGCCGCGTCCCCCCGGGGAATGGGCGCGGGTCCGCTTGACAGGGGGGCCGCCCGTGGGGCATCCTGAGAGCCGAGGCGCCGGGGATGCGGCGCCCGCACGCAAGGCAAAGGCAACCCCTGTCCGGAAGCCGTTCGGGCCCGGTGGCTGCCTGCCCCCATGGAGCCAAGCCGACCCCCCCGACGGGATGCCAGGATGCCGGTCAGCCATTCGAAGCAGCCTGTGGACTTCATCCGCGCGGCGGTCATGGAGGATCTCCGGTCGGGCCGCTACCCCCACGTGCGCACCCGGTTCCCCCCCGAGCCGAACGGGTACCTGCACATCGGCCACGCCAAGGCCATCTGCATCGACTTCGGCATCGCGGCCGAATTCGGCGGCAAGTGCAACCTGCGCTTCGACGACACCAACCCGGTGAAGGAAGAGGCGGAGTATGTCGAGTCCATCCAGCGGGACATCCGCTGGCTGGGATTCGACTGGGAGGATCGGCTGTATTACGCCTCGGACTACTTCGAGAAGCTCTACGAGTTCGCCGTCAGGCTCATCCGGAAGGGCCAGGCCTACGTCTGCGACCTGAGCCCGGAGCAGATCCGGGAGTACCGCGGCACGCTCACCGAGCCGGGCCGGGAGAGCCCCTACCGCAACCGGTCGGTCGAGGAGAACCTGGATCTGTTCGCGCGGATGCGGGCCGGGGAGTTTCCGGACGGCTCGCGCACCCTGCGGGCCAAGATTGACATGGCCTCCGGCAACATCAACCTGCGCGACCCCGTCATGTACCGCATCCTGCATGCGACGCACCACCGCACGGGCGACCGGTGGTGCATCTACCCCACGTACGACTTCGCCCACGGGCAGTGTGACTCCATCGAGGGGATCACCCACTCGCTCTGCTCGCTGGAGTACGAGGACCACCGGCCGCTGTACAACTGGTTCCTGGACGCGCTGGAGATCTACCACCCGCGCCAGATCGAGTTCGCGCGCCTGAACCTCTCCTACACCGTCCTGAGCAAGCGCAAGCTCCTGCGGCTGGTTCAGGAGGGGCACGTGCAGGGCTGGGACGATCCGCGCATGCCCACCCTCTCGGGCCTGCGCCGCCGGGGCTACACCCCGGAGGCCATCCGGGACTTCTGCCATCGGATCGGCGTGGCCAAGAAGGATAGCATGGTGGACATCGCGCTGCTGGAGCACTGCCTGCGCGAGGATCTCAACCGGCGTGCGCCGCGGGTCATGGGCGTCCTGAGACCCCTGCGCGTGGTGATCGAGAACTACCCCGAGGGGCAGGTGGAGGAGCTGACGGCGCTGAACAACCCCGAGGATCCCGGGGCCGGGACGCGCCGGGTCCCCTTCTCGCGGGTGCTGTACATCGAGCAGGACGACTTCCGCGAGACCCCGCCGCCCAAGTACTACCGCCTCGCCCCGGGGCGCGAGGTGCGCCTGCGCTACGCCTTCTTTGTGAAGTGCCGGGAGGCGGTGAAGGACGCGGCGGGCCGCGTCGTGGAGCTTCGCTGCACCTACGACCCGGCCACGCGGGGCGGGGATGCGCCGGACGGCCGCAAGGTGAAGGCCACCATCCACTGGGTCTCGGCGGCACACGCCCTGCCCGCCACGGTGCGGCTGTACGACCGGCTCTTCCTCACGGAGGATCCGGACGCGGTGCCCGAGGGCCAGGATTTCCTGGCGAACCTGAACCCCGCCTCGCTGGAGGTCCTCACCGGCTGCTGGGTGGAGCCCAGTCTCGCCGGGGCGGGACCCGGGAGCATCTACCAGTTCGAGCGGCAGGGCTATTTCTGCGTGGATCCCGATTCCGCTCATGGCACGCTGGTGTTCAACCGGGCGGTCTCGCTGAAGGACGAATGGGCCAGGATCGAAAAGGCCCAGGGGCGGCAGGCCGCGGGCGGGCAGCGGGGCTGACCGGCCAGAAAAAGCCAGAGCCCGAAATCCTTGAGATTCCGGGCTCTGCTGTTTGGTGGCCCCAGCGGGATTCGAACCCGCGTTTCAGCCTTGAGAGGGCCGCGTCCTGGGCCGGGCTAGACGATGGGGCCTTTCGGCCGGCTACTGCGAACCACCGGGAGGCTTCCCCGTGGGATGGGGGTGCCTGGCTGCGGGGCAGGGATTCGAACCCCGATAAGCAGATCCAGAGTCTGCCGTCCTACCGTTGGACGACCCCGCACTCACCTGTTGGCCGCGCGGGACGGCGCGTCGGCGCGGAAAAGCAAAATCCAAAGGCAGCGCCTTTGGATGGGGGCAGTATCCGCCATCCGCCGCGGAAAGTCAAGGCGATTCTCGCCTCACGATCCCACGCTGCCGCGCAGCCCCAGCTCGTCCGCGATCCCCTGCATCGCCTTGATCACGAAGCCGATGTGCTCGTTCAGGTCCACGCCCAGGAGCTCGGCCCCCCGGACGATGTCCTGGCGGCTCACGTTGCGCGCGAAGGCCTTGTCCTTCATCCGCCTCCGGACGGAGGAGGCCTCCAGGTCCAGGATGCTCTTCGTCGGCCGGATCAGGGCCGCCGCCGTGATGAAGCCGCACAGCTCGTCGCAGGCGAAGAGGCTCTTCTCCAGGAGGCTCTCGCGCGGCACGCCGGAATAGTCGGCATGGGACAGGACCGCCTTCACGAACCACTCGGGATAGCCCCTCTCCCGCAGGAGCTCGGCCCCCTTGAAGGGATGGCCCGCCTCGGCGCTCGGATACCGCTCGTAGTCGAAGTCGTGGAGGAGCCCCACGGCGCCCCACACCTCGGGATCCTCGCCGAACTTCGCCGCGTAGGCACGCAGGGCCGCCTCCACGGCCAGGGCGTGCTTGAGCAGGCTCTCGCTCTGGGTGTACTCGATCAACAGCTCCCATGCCGCCTGTCTGTTCATGCACCCTCCGTCTCCGCTGCCAGTTCGTCGTGCAGCGTGATCACGCGGACCACCTCGTACCGCCGGCTGCCGTTGGGCGTCCGGATCAGCACCGAATCGCCCTCGCGCCGCCCGATGAGGCCCTGCCCCACGGGCGAGCCGGGAGAGATCCAGCCCCGCGCGGTGTCCACCTCTTCCGAGGCCACCAGGCGATACACCTTCTCCTCGCCCGTCTCCTGGTCCACCAGGTGGACCGTCGTCCCGAAGGCGACCCGATCCTTCGGCACCCGCGCCAGGTCGATGCTCGACAGCTCGGCGATGCGCCGCTGCAGGAACGCGATCCGCGCCTGGAGGAAGCCCTGGCGATCCTTGGCGGTCTCGTACTCGCCGCTCTCGCGGAGGTCCCCCAGCTCGCGCGCCTGCCGGATCCGCTCCGGGATATCCACCTTCAGCTCGCGCTCCAGGCTGGCGAGCTTCTCCTTCAACCCACTTAGGATGTGATTGGTCGGCACCCCTTCCCTCCGATCGTGCGTCAATCGACTACGTACGAGAGTACGACTGTACGAATGTACGGGGGGCGTCTCCGTTGCCCGTCCTGCAGCCGTACCTTCGTACCCTCGTACATTCGTACACCTTTACCCCGCACGGTCTTGGAGGACTCTGTCGAGACGGTCCAGGACCGCCTCCCGCCCCAGCAGGGCCAGGACGGGAAAGAGGGGTGGGCTGACCGTGGTGCCCGTCAGCGCCACCCGGACCGGCTGCGCGAGGTCCACCAGCTTCAGCCCCCGCTCGGTGGCGAGTCGCCTCACCAGCCCCTCCAGGGTCCCCGCGGCGAAGTCGGGCGCCCCGGCCAGCACGCCCCGCACCTCGCCGAGGAGGACCCGCTGCTCCCGGCCCAGGAACCTGGCCTCGGCCGTCGGGTCGCGGGTGGCGGGCGGCGCGAAGAGAAAGGCCATAGCGCGGGCCATCTCGAGCAGGGTCTTGGCGCGCTCGGCGAACAGGGGCACCGCCTGGGCCAGCCAGGTCCGGCCGCGCGCCGCCACCGCCTGGGGATCTACGCCGGCGGCGGGCCAGAAGGGGGTCAGCCTGTCGGCCAGCGCCTCCGGCGGCATCCGCCGCAGGTGGAGCGCGTTCAACCAGTCCAGCTTGGCCCGGTCGAAGATCCCCGGCGAGGCGCCCACCCGCTCGATCCGAAAGGCCTTGATCAGCTCCTCCCGGGTGAACACCTCCTGGTCACCATAGGCCCATCCCAGGCGGACCAGGTAATTGACCATGGCCTCGGGGAGATACCCCTGCTCCCGGTAGGCCTGCAGGGCCACGTCCCCGTGCCGCTTGCTCAGCTTCTCCCGGTCGGCGCCCAGCACCAGCGGGATGTGCCCGAAGACGGGGACCGGGTACCCCAGGGCCTCGTAGAGGAGAATCTGCTTCGGCGTGTTGGGGATGTGATCGGCCCCGCGCACCACGTGGGTGATGCCCATCAGGGCATCGTCCACGGCCGCGGCGAAGTTGTAGACCGGCGTCTCGCGCTCGTCCGACCGGACGATGATGAAGTCCTCGATGTCGTCGGCCGGCACCTCGATCCGTCCCTGCACCAGGTCGTCCCAGCCCACCTTGCCCGTGGCGGTAACGTGGAAGCGGATGGCCGGTCGGCGCCCCGGGTGAGGCCCGGCCGTCCGACAGGGGCAGAGCTGCCGCACGGCCTGCTTCTCGGCCCGGGCGGCCTGGCGCCGCGCCGCCAGCTCCTCGGGAAGGCAGGTGCACGGGTAGGCCCGGCCCTGGCGGACCAGGCGCTCTGCGTGCTGGCGGTAGAGGGCGTACCGCTCCAGCTGGCGGTAGGGGCCCACGGGCCCCCCCACGTCCGGCCCCTCGTCCCAGTCCAGGTGGAGCCAGCGCAACCCCTCCAGGATGGCGGTCACGGCCTCCTCGGTGGAGCGCTCCACGTCGGTGTCCTCGATGCGGAGGATCATCGTCCCACCCTGGCCCCGGGCGAACAGCCAGTTGTAGAGGGCCGTGCGCACCCCGCCGACATGCAGCGAGCCGGTGGGGCTGGGTGCGAAGCGCACGCGAATTTTCTTGGACGCCGTTAACGCCATGGCCGATTCCTGCCGCTGCGCTGGTTCCTGGGCGGGGGCCGCGGCCGCGCGCCCGGCCACCGGCATAGGGCCGTCATTGTTGCGCATGGAGGCGGCAGGGTCAAGCGGAATGGAGGGCGCCCGTGACAGCCCGTCGCGCCCCCGGGTACATTCAGGCCGGGCGGGGCGTCCGGCCGGCAGTTCGCGGGGGGAAACGGGCAGGCCGCCCCGGGCCAGCGAGCCCCCCGGGGAAGGGGAGGGGATTCCCGCGCTCGGGCGTGACTTTTCGCTTGCGTCAAGAGGCGAGGCTCTACTAGAATTCCCCCGCCTCGGGTGGATCCGGAGAGGGAGGCGCCTGCCCAAGGCCTCCGAGCCCGATCCGAGGAGAAGGGAGGTGGTGGGAAGAGACGGGATATGTTGAATCTCCCCTCTGGACACGTAACGAAAGCCTGCAGGTCAAAGGAGGATCGAGAGGACCATGGCGCAAGTAACCTTGGAAAACGTGACCAAGAAGTTCGACGAGGTGGTGGCAGTCCGGGACGTGAATCTAACGGTCCATGACCGGGAGTTCGTGGTCCTGGTCGGGCCGTCGGGCTGCGGGAAGTCCACGACGCTCCGGATGATCGCCGGTCTGGAAGAGATCACCGCGGGCACGATCAAGATCGGCGACCGGGTGGTGAACGATGTCCCCCCGAAGGACCGGGACATCGCCATGGTCTTCCAGAACTACGCCCTCTACCCCCACATGACCGTCTACGACAACATGGCCTTCGGTCTCAAGCTGCGCAAGTTCCCGAAGTCCGAGATCCAGCAGCGCGTCCAGGAAGCGGCCGAGATCCTGGGCATCCAGGACCTGCTGGCGCGCAAGCCCCGCGCCCTCTCCGGCGGGCAGCGCCAGCGCGTGGCGGTGGGCCGGGCCATCGTCCGAAAGCCCCAGGTGTTCCTCTTCGACGAGCCCCTCTCCAACCTGGACGCCAAGCTGCGGGTGGCCATGCGGGCAGAGCTGAAGAAGCTGCACGACCGGCTCCAGGCCACGGTGGTGTACGTGACCCACGACCAGGTCGAGGCCATGACCATGGGCGACCGGATCGTGATCATGAAAGACGGGCTGATCCAGCAGGTGGGCGCGCCCTTGGAGGTCTACGCCTCCCCCCAGAACCAGTTCGTGGCGGGCTTCATCGGATCGCCGGCGATGAACTTCATCCCCTGCAACGTGAGCGCCCGGAACGGCGAGCTGTTTTTCACCGCCCCGGGACTCACGCTCCCCGTGCCGGCGGCCAAGGCCAATGCCTTGGCCACCTACAAGGACAAGCCGGTCACCATGGGGATCCGCCCCGAGGACATGCACGAGGCGACCCCGCAGGATCCCCCCGCCAGCGTGTTCGAGGCCAAGGTCGATGTGGTGGAGCCGATCGGACACGAGATCTACCTGGACGTGATGGTGGGCTCGGCCGAGGTGGTCGCGCGGGTGAGCCCCGACACCCCCGTCAAGGTCGGCCAGACGATCAAGCTCGCGGCCGCCCTGGACAAGCTGCACGCCTTCGATCCCCAGACCGAGCGTGCCATCGGCCTGGCCTGAGGCCGACTCGGCGCCGCGCTGCCCCGTAGCCGAGCCGGGATGGGTCTGGGCGCGAGCGAACGCGAGTCCCGACGCGCTGCGATCCCGCCACGGGGGGATCCGGCCCGTCGGGATTCGTGCTTTTCGACCACGGGGAAGGCCTGTCCCCCCGAATGGTGACGCGATGGGTGAAGCCAATTCCGCGGGTGGCACGCTCCGGCGCCTGGACCGGTGGAGTTTTCACCTCCTCCTGGGGGCGACGGCGGCCTTCTACCTGGCACGGCTAGGGGCGGCGGGGCTCTACGATCCCAACGAGGGGATGTACGCCGAGATCCCCCGGGAGATGATCCTCCTCCGCGACTGGGTGACCCCGCACTTCAACTTCATCCGGTACTTCGAGAAGCCGCCCCTCCTCTACTGGCTGACCGCCCTCGCCTACCAGGGGCTCGGCCTCTCCGAGTTCTCGGCCCGCCTGGCCACCGCCCTGGCCGCCATCGGGGGCGTGGGCGTCGTCTCCGCCATCGGCCGGGACCTGTGGGGGCGGCGCGTCGGGCTCGCCAGCGGCCTGATCCTGGCGACGAGCTTCGGCTACTACATCTTCAGCCGGATCATCCTCACCGACATGCTCTTCACGCTGCTGCTCGCGGGCAGCTTCTGGGCCCTGTTGCGGGGGCTGCTGGCCGAATCCCCCCGGCCGGGGCCGATGCTGCTCGCCTACGCGACCATGGGCCTGGCCATCCTGACCAAGGGCCTGATCGGCCTGGTCTTCCCGGTGCTGACGGTGGGCGCCTTCCTCCTCTGCACCCGGGACTGGGCCCTGCTGCGCCGGCTGGACCTGCTGCGCGGCAGCGCCGTCTTCCTTGCCGTGACCGCGCCCTGGCACCTCCTGGTGGGGCTGAGGAACCCGGGCTTTTTCTGGTTCTACTTCGTGCACGAGCACCTGCTGCGCTTCGTGGGCCGGCGCGAGCTCGACTACGCTCCCCTGCCCCTCTACGCCTTCCTGCTCATGGTCCTCGTCTGGACCTTCCCGTGGAGCGTCTTCCTCCCCGTGGCCCTCCGGCGTTACTGGCCCCGAGCGCGGGCCGCGGGTCGCGAGGAGCGTGGCGTCCTTTTCGTTCTCTGCTGGGCTGCCGCGGTGGTCGGCTTCTTCGCCCTCACGCCCTCGCGGCTCGAGTACTACTCCATGCCGGCCTTCCCGGCCCTGGCGCTGCTCGTGGGGCGGCTGTGGGGGGGCGAGGTGGTGCCGCGTTCCCCGCAGGAGAGGACCCGGGGGCTCTCGTACAGTTGCTTCGGGCTCCTCACCATCGCCGTGGGACTGCTGCCGGCCTCCTGGCTCTTCCCGCGGCTGGAGAACATCTCGCTCTACAACATGTTCACGGCCCTGGACGCCTACTCCCGGGACATCCAGTACGGGATCCTCTCCAAGGCCGAGGTGTACACTGTCCCGTCCTACGAGCAGATCGTGCCGCTCCTGCGGTGGGCCACCCTCGTCCTGCTCACGGGGATCGCCGCCGCCACCCTCGCCTGGCTGCGGCGCCGGCCGGGCCTGACCTTCGCCTGCCTGGTGGCCAGCATGCTCCCGCCGCTCGCCCTGGTCCAGAGCGGGATTGTGGTCTTCGAGCCGCACCGCTCCATCGTGCAGTTGGCGGACGTGATCCGCCGCGAGTTCCGACAGGGCGACCAGCTCGTCATCGAGGGTCCCTACGAGAACTTTGCCAGTGCCGACTTCTACACCGGCCAGCGTGCGCGGGTGCTGCACGGCCTGTTCGGGGACCTGGAGTTCGGCTCGCGGTATCCGGAGGCGGCGGGGACGTTCCTGGAGGAGGGCGAGTTCGCGGGGTTGTGGCGGGGGCCCGGGCGGGTCTACCTGCTCAGCGACTCGCCCAGCCGTCTGGGGAAGCTCCAGGCCCTCGGGCCGGAGCCCGTGGTCCTGGGCCGGAGCGGAAAGAACTGGCTGTTCTCAAATCGCAAAAACCAATGACGAAAGACGTACGAATGTACGAGCGTACGAGTGTACCAGTGTACGTTGGAGAATGCCGAACACCCGAAGAGTGCCCGAATCCAGAGTGTCCAAAGCAAATGTGCGGGCTGTCGTAGGCACTTCTCGGGTGCTTCGCGTACATTCCTGCTTTCGTACAGTCGTACGCCGTTGACCATCCAGGGAAGCACAACGGACCTGTGAACTACGCGACTTCGAGTCCGGCCGGCATCGCCACGGTCCCGGCGCGGCCGCGGATGGGCCGAAAGACTACCTCGGCGACCACGACCTGCTCGTCCCCGTTTTCCCGAATCCGACCGGCCAGGACCTCCAGGGGAATGCACGCCACCCCTTCCTCCCGGAGGAAACCGAGCAGCCGGTCGGCGACCTCCTCAAATCTCTTCCCTTCCATTTCTGCGTGCATGGTGAGGACGCGCCAGGTGCGGTCACGGACTCCACGCCGCACCAGGTCCACGAATCCTTCCGGCTCCATCAGCCCCAGAACCTCATCCAGGGTGGGGAAGGTCGTGGGCAATTGCAGCGTGCGAAGCTTCCGGCCGGCAACCCGAGGGTAAAAAGGCTCCCGGCCTCGCGTGTCGCTGGCATAGGCAAAGCCCATCTCGTCCAGGACGCGGAGGCTGGCCGCGCCCGCCTGCCAGCCGGGGGCCCCGAAGCCCCGAGGATCCTGCCCCGTCACCTGGCGGTAGATGGTCACGGCCCGGCCGATCTCCTCCCGCACGGCGTCCTCGTCCATCCCGGAGAGCCGGTCCTGCCACCGCCGGTGGTCATAGCCGTGGATCGCCAGCTCGTGGCCCGCCGCCACGACGGCCTGCAGCGTGGGGGCCAGGCGATGCATGTGCCGGGGCGGCAGCAGGGTCCCCGACAGGATCGTGCGCAGGCCGTAGGTCCGGATGGCCGAGGTCCGCCGCATCTTGGCCAGGAATCCCGGCCGGAGGGCGCGCAGGATGGCGCGGCCGCTCGTATCCGGCCCCAGGGCCGCGAAGAAGCTGGCCCGCACCCCATGCCGGTCCAGGAGGCGGAGCAGGTTCGGCACCCCGACCCGCAGCCCGTCATACGTACATACATCGATCTTGAGGCCAAGCCACGGACTCATCGCGCGCCATCCAACGCAGCCATGCGATGCAAGCGTTCGAATGTACGAGGGTACGACGGTACGGGGAGCAGCAAGAGCTGGAACCGTCTAGCGTCCTCTCCCGCGATCGCGGCGGCGAGAACTGATTTGCTCGTTAAGATTGTCAATCGATCCCTTCACCAGTTTTCCGACGCCGCTCGCGGAACCGTACGCCTCTTCGAATTCCCGTTGTGAGATGTACTCCCCATCGAGTGCCGCGGAGACATGACGTTGGAGCTCTTCGACCGAACCGTGGGAACCCTCGTAAAATTGTCGCTTCTCTGTCATGAAAATCCCCCCACCCTCCCCTTATATTTATCCAGAGGCACTCAATGGAGACCTCGGGTAAGATGAGCGGTGACCGGGACCAGACACGGAGCTCGCTGGCTGAGGACCAACCCTGCCCGATCCCTCGAGGATCTGGGAGAGACTG
>JBBIQE010000020.1:0-35157 GCA_037442485.1 Methylomirabilis sp. (SeqCode) | reverse complement strand
GTTGGGGGGGGAATCCCGGCGCCGCTGCTTGGCCGGTCGGCGTGGTGCCATGCCGGAGCTGGCCTAGGGGAGGGCCTCCTGCCACATCCCCAGCCCCCCCTGACAGCCTAGGCACAGCGAGGGGAGTTGGCGGAAAGGGCTGCCAGGGGAGGAATTTCAGCAGATCGCCGAGCGGTGGCGGAGGCGTGTGGGAATCGAACCCACCTGGCACGGGTTAGGCGCCACGCTGGTTTTGAAGACCAGGAGGGCCACCAGGCCCAATCCGCCTCCGAATGCCTCCGGGGATGGAAAGCGCATCGGCGGCGGGCCCACGGTGCGCCGCCGCCGATACCTTCCACAAGATACTCAATCGTCTCGCCGATGTCCAGTCCATTCCAGGCCCACCTCGCGCCGGGGGCCCCTCGAATCCCTTCCGGGTCAAGCAGAACGCCCCGTGGCGTCAGGTCCCGGACGGCTTCTGTTCCGGCGCGTGGGCGGGAAGCTTCTCCTTGACGAATCCGGCGATGAGCTTTCCGTCTTCGGGATCGAGGTTCAGGAACTTGATCCCCATCCCGGACGGGAACGAGCTGCGGCTGGGGAAAGGGGTGGTCCAGACCACAACGCCACGCACCGTGAAGGGGCGCGAGATGCCCGGCAGGGTGAAACGCACCTGGACTTCACGGTTCAGGGGGAGGGGCTGCTGGCTCCGGATGAAGAGACCACCCCCGCTGATGTTCCGGAGGTAGGCCGCCATGAATTCCTGGGCGGTGCGATAGTGGACCTCCAGGTCAACGTCAACTCTCGGCTCCACGCGCCGGTCAGGCTTTTGCATGCACCCTCCCCTCGGCCGATCACCGAGAGCGGGAATCTGGCCGGGTTGTCCGCACTGCGACCCTAGCAAACCGACCGCCGGAAGACAATCCAAAACCTGAAGCGGCCTCGCCATTGCGCCGGCCGAGGCCGTCGGGTATGATGCGTAGGCTCGTTCCTGGAGGGAAGATGCTCACAAACATCCCCGGCATACGGGTCGGCCACGCCAGCGACGTCACGGGCTGCACTGGCTGCACGGTTATCCTCTGTCCCGAGGGCACCGTCGGCGGTGTGGACGTGCGCGGCTCCGCCGCCGGCACGCGGGAGCTGGATGCCCTCTCCCCCCTTCACCTCGTGCCCCACGTCCACGGCGTCCTCCTGGCCGGCGGATCGGCCTTCGGCCTGGATGCCGCGGCCGGCGTGATGCAGTATCTGGAAGAGCGCGGCATCGGCTTCGACGTGCAGGTGACCCGGGTCCCCATCGTTCCCACGGCCATCCTGTTCGATCTCCGCCTGGGCGACGCCCGCGCCCGGCCGGATGCGCGGATGGCCTATGCCGCGTGTGCGCAGGCAACCGAGGGTCCCATCCCGGAAGGCTCGGTCGGCGCCGGCACGGGCGCCACGGTTGGGAAACTGTTCGGGATCCGCCAGGCCATGAAGGCTGGCCTGGGCACGGCCGGATTCGAGCTGCCGGGCGGCGTCCGGGTGGCCGCCCTCGCCGTGGTGAACGCCTTCGGCGACGTCCGTGATCCGGCCACAGGCCGCCTCCTGGCAGGGACCCGGGAGGCCGCCGACAGCCGCCGCCTCGTGGACAGCGCGGCCGCCATGCGGCGGGGCATCCTCCGCCGGGGCTACGCGGGAGAGAACACGACCCTGGCCGTGGTGGCGACCAACGCCAGCCTCACCAAGGCCCAGGCGACCAAGCTGGCCCAGATGGCCCAGCAGGGCCTGGTCCGGACCATCGCCCCCGTCCACACCACGCTGGACGGCGATCTGGTGATCGCCCTCGCCACCGGTCCCGCCGAAGGCGGGATCGAGGCCGACCTCGACGCCATCGGTCTCGCGGCCGCCGATTCCCTGGCGGAGGCCGTGGTGCGGGCCGTGAAGAATGCCACGGCCCTGGGGGGTCTTCCTGCGTGGGCGGATATCCAGCCGTCACCGGAAATACGCCCATGAGGCGCCGGGTGCAAGGAGTCCCTGGAACCTTTCGATCGGAGCGCGCGGACCGGGGGCAGGTCGAAGGATCAGGCGGGAGGCCGGACCGGCGAGGAAGCCTCGGGGATGCGTCGCAGCCGGATTGCCTTACCCTTTGCCCTGCTTGGTGTCCGCATCCTTCTTCGGCGTGACGTCGATGGCGTCTTTGCCCGCCATGGAATCCTTGAACCCCCGGATGGCCTTCCCCAGGCCGCTCCCGATATCCCCCAGGCGGCTCGCGCCGAAGATCAGCAGGATGATCACGAGAATGACGATCAGTTCCGGAAGCCCCAACCCGAACATGCCGGTTCTCCTTCTGGCGTTGCCCGCACTCAGCGTTCGGCCGTCAGCCCTCGACCGAGGGATGGCGTAGCATCCCCCACCGCCCGCCTGATGTCAATGGAAAAGCCGCCCCCTCGCAACAGTGACGGAGTGATGAAGTGACAAAGTGACCGCGTCAGTCGTAGGGGACCCGCTCGTCCCCCTGCCGGCGGGTCACGCGGGCATCGTCCAGGTGCTCGAGATAGGGAATGGCGTACTTCCGGGAGACGCCGAACAGATCCTTCATCGTCCCGACGTTGATGCTCGGCTGGGTCCGGAAATGGGCCAGGACCCGCTCGCGCAGCTCCTGGTAGCGGTCCCGGTGGAGGAAGAGGTCCTCCTTCACCCTGACCAGAATGCCGTCATCCACCAGCCGGCGGAAGACCGCCTGAAACAGCTTCCGCTCCGCCCCGAGGCCGGCCTGCACCCCTTCCGGCGTGGCCGGCTGGAAGCCGGCCGCCCTGTACGCCGCCTCGATCTTCGTCTTCAGCTCCTGCTCGGCCGCGGTCAGGGTGGGCCGATGCGCCGCCAGGCGGACCTTGTCCCGCTCGACGGCGATCTTGCCGGCCTCCGTCAGGCGCGCCAGCATCCAGCCGAAGGCCGCGGGCGGAAGCTGCGGGGGGAGCCGGCTGCGCAGCTCCTCCTTGGCCAGGCCGTCCTTCAGGGGCTCCTTGGCGTGAAACTCCGCGAGGCGCGCCAGCACCTCCGCCTCGAGCTGGGCCACGCGCTCGGCGTGCAGCGCCCCCGCCTCGCCCCTCACCCCCACCAGGACGGCGGCGCCCCGCTCGACAAGCGCCCGCAGGCTCTCGGCCACCGCGTCCGCGTCCAGGTCGCTGCGCACGCGAAGCTCCTCGACGCCGAGCGGGGTGAAGCCCGCCGCGAGCAGATGCCGCTCCACCCGGTCCGTCCCGCTCCCCCGCTCCAGGACCCGCAGATGCTCGATCACGGTGGCGCGGGGGCGTCGCTGGCGCGGCGGGTTGGGATCCAGGATGCTGCCTCCGCCGATGGTCAGGGCGGGCGAATAGCTCCGGATGACGTACCGGTCGCGGGGCAGGGCGGCCGAGGGCGACTCCAGGCGCAGGTGGACGTAGCACTCCTCCCCCGGCAGGAGCTCTTCCCGGTCCAGGAGGATGACCCGCGCCAGCCGCTCGCTGGTTCCCAGGTGGAAGCGGATCCGCGCCCGATTGACCAGAGGTCGCGGGGCGTCGGCGAGAAGCGACAGCGTCGCGTCGAAGGCCTGGGAGGGGCGGAGCGTCCCGGGCAGGCACAGCAGGTCCCCCCGCTGGATCTGGGACACCTCCAGCCCGGGCAGGTTCACGGCCGTCCGCTGGCCGGCCACCGCCTGCTCCACCGTCTGGCCGTGCACCTGCAGCCGCCGGACGCGCGAGCCGAGGCCGTCCGGGAGGATCGCCACCTCGTCCCCGACGCGGAGGGTCCCCGACCACAGCGTCCCCGTGACGACGGTCCCGAATCCCTTGATGGTGAAGACGCGATCAATGGGCAGGCGCAGGATGCCCTCGGTCCGCTTGGGCTCCGCGGCCGCGGCCTGGGCCTGGATCGCCTGGAGAAGCTCCGGCAGACCCTGGCCCGTCGTGGCCGAGCAGGGGACCACCGGGCAGCCCTCCAGGAACGTCCCCTTCAGCGCCTGGGCGGCATCCGCCCGGACCATCTCCAGCCACTCGGCATCCACCAGGTCCGCCTTGGTCAGGGCCACCAGGCCCCTTTTCACCCGGAGCAGCTCGCAGATGTGCAGGTGCTCCCGGGTCTGGGGCATCACCCCCTCGTCCGCGGCGATCACCAGGATCACCAGGTCAATGCCGCCCACGCCGGCCAGCATGGTCTTCACGAACCGCTCGTGGCCCGGGACATCCACGATCCCGGCCTGCGTCCCGTCCGGCAGGGTGAGGAAGGCGAAGCCCAGCTCGATGGAGATCCCCCGCTCCTTCTCCTCCTTCAGCCGGTCGGTATCCGTGCCGGTGAGGGCCTTCACCAGCGTGGTCTTGCCGTGGTCAATGTGGCCGGCCGTCCCGATGATGAGGTGGCGCATGGGCAGATTCCTCCGGGCACGCCCCACTATACCCCGCGACCCTCCGGGAGACAAGCGCTCCGCCCCGCGGGCGGTCGGGATCCGGTCCCGACGCTCTCCCACCCCGCCCGGATGTTTTTTTCGCTGAGCATTTGCCGGTTGATTTGTTCAACGGTGTGAGATAACATTAACCGCCTCGTTTCATATCATGAAACAGATGCCTTTGCCATCGCCGTCATCGCACACTCACCAATCCCTCGAGCGCGGCCTGCGGATCATCGAGGCCACCGCCGCCAACGGGGGGTCGGCGACTCTGGCCCAGATCGCCCGCAAGACGGGGCTGGCGCGGAGCACGGCCCACCACCTGCTTCGGGCGCTCGTGGAATTCGGCTATCTGCTGCAGGATGGCGACGCCCGACCCTACCGGCTCGCCCCCAAACTCTTCCAGCTCACCGGGCGGACCTGGACCAAGGAGCAGCTCGCCGAGATCTCCATGCCGTTCCTTGACGAGCTGAGCCGCCGCACCGGCGAGGGCGCAAGCCTCGCAACCATCTGCGACGGGGTCGTCACCATCGTGGCCAAGCGCGAATCCGAGGGTCCGGTGCGCGTCGTCCAAGAGGTCGGGGCCACCCGCCCGATCCACTGCACGGCCGTCGGCAAGGCCCTGGCTGCGTGGCTGCCCCCCCGGGAGCTCGAGGCGATCCTCGCCCGCACCCGCTTCGAGCCCATGACGGCCAGGACCATCACCGCCCCCGCCGCCTTCCGGCGGGAGCTGGCGCGCATTCGGGCGACCGGCTTCGCCGTGGACGACGAAGAGCACATCCAGGGCATCCGCTGCATCGCCACCCCCGTACGGGATCATTCCGGCGAGGTCCGCGCCTCGCTCTGTGTCGTGGGCCCCAAGAGCCGCCTGCCGCGGCGGCGACTCGCCGAGATCCGCAAGCCGCTCGCCGCCGTGGCCGCGGATCTCTCGGCGCGACTCGGATACGGCTCGACGGAGGCCTGAGCCGCACGGCACCCGGCGAGGCGACGGGCGGCGGGCATCCAGGCGATCTCACCACCCGTGGAAAGGAGGGCGACGATGGCTCGCGCAAGACTTCCCGTCCTGCAGTCCCTGGCCGCGCTCTGCACAATCGGCGCATGCGTGCTCGCCCCCGCGACCCCCGCGTCCGCCCAGGCCAGGCCGTTTCGTATCGGCGTGATCTACGACTACTCCGGACCCTTTGCCGCCGGCGGCTCCATGGCCGCCGCCATGGGGACGGAGATCGCGGTGGAGATGGTGAACGAAAAAGGCGGCATCCTGGGCCAGCACAAAGTCCAGGCCATCACCGCAGACGCGCAGTCCAAGGCCGACATCGCCATCAACGAGGCCGAGCGTCTGCTGAGCGCCGAGAAGGTGGATGCCCTGGTCGGCATCTACGCCAGCGCCCATGCGGTCCCGCTGGTGGGCAAGGTGGACCAGCAGCAGAAGATCTTCTGGCTCGGCGTGCCGAGCGCGACGGCCGTGATCAAGGACCGGAACCTGCGCTACGTGTTCCGGATGCTGCCCCACTCGGACCAGTTCGGCGAGCTGTCGCCACGCTTCCTGGCCGAGAACTCCAAGGCGAAGTTCGGCCTCGAGCCGAAGGATCTCAAGGTCGCGATCATCTACGAGGACGGTCCGTACGGCTCGGGTGCCGCCGCCGGCAACGAACGGGGCGTGCAGAACCAGGGCTTGAAGCTGGTCCTCAAGGAGGGATACGCGGCGACCGCCCCGGACCTCTCGGCGCTGGTGACCAAGCTCCGCCGGGTGCAGCCCGACGTGATCCTGCACACCGGCTACAACCCCGACATCACGCTGTTCCTGCGCCAGGCGCGCGAACAGGGGCTGCGCTTCAGGGCCCTGATCGGCCACGGCGCCGGCTACGCGCAGATCGACAAGCTGTGGGACACGTTCAAGACGGACGTGGACTACTTCTTCAACATCGATCCGCCGTCCGCCCAGTTGATGGATCCGAAGAAGCTCGCACCCGGCCTCGGCAAGCTGGCTCAGGACTTCATCGAGCGGTACCGGAAGAAGACCGGCATCTCCGAGGTGTCGCCGCAGGCCACCGCCGGCTTCAACCACACCTGGGTGTTCCTCACTCGGGTAGTGCCGACCGCGGTGCAGAAGTATGGCGACTGGAGTTCCGAGTCGATGCGCAAGGCTGCCCTGGATCTGGACATTCCCGACGGCGGCACGATCTCCGGGTACGGCGTGAAGTTCGTTCCGCCCGGCAACCCCATGTCGGGGCAGAACCTGCGGGCTTTCCCGGTGATGGTGCAGTACAAGGCCGGCAAGGCCAGCCTGGTTTACCCGACCCACATCGCCGCCACGGCGCCGGTGCTGCCGCTGCCCGCCAGCTCCCCGTACGCGGCTCGGTGAGTCCATGCTGGAGGTCAGCGGGCTCAGCAAGAGCTTCGGCGAGTTCGTCGCCGTAAACCGGGTTTCGTTCGGACTCGACCGCGGTGAGATCCTGGGGCTGATCGGCCCGAATGGCTCGGGCAAGAGCACCATCTTTAACGTGGTGGCCGGGATGTACAGGCCGACCGCCGGGTCCATCCGGTTTCAGGGATCCGAGATCAGCGGCCTGCCCGCCCACCAGGTGTGCCGGCTCGGCATCGGACGCACCTTCCAGATCCCGCGCCCGTTTCCGAAGCTCACCATCCTGGAGAACGTGATGGCGGCGGCGTTCTTCGGTCCCGCCGCGCGACCCACCGCGAGCGCCGCGCAGGAGCGCGCGCTCGCGGCGCTCGCCCTGGTGGGCCTGCAGGCCGACCCCCAGGGGCCGATCGAGGGGCTGGGCGCAGCCGGGTTGAAGAAGCTCGAGCTGGCGAAGGCCCTCGCCACCCGTCCCAAGCTCCTCCTGGCCGACGAGTCGCTGGGCGGGCTGGACGTGGCCGAGATGGAGCAGGCCGCGGACCTGCTCGCGCGGATCCGGAAAGAGATGGGCCTCACCATCATCTGGGTGGAGCACATCATGGGAGTGCTGATGCGGGTGGTGGACCGGGTGGTGGTGCTGGATCACGGCGAGAAGATCTTCGAGGGCTCGCCCGCGGCCTGCGCCACCGACGCCCGCGTGGCCGAGGTCTACCTCGGACGCCGGCACGCCACGGCGGTGCCGCGTGCTTGAGCTGGCGCGCGTCTCGGCCGGCTACGGCGCGTTCCGGGCGCTGTTCGACATCGACATGTCGGTGCAGGCCGGCGAAGCCGTGGGCGTCATCGGGCCGAACGGCGCAGGCAAGACCACGCTCATGCGCGTGATCTCCGGCCTGATCCGACCGCACGCCGGCTCCATCACCTTCGACGGCAGGAGCATCGGGGGCAAGCCCCCCCACCAGGTGGTGGCCGCCGGCATCGCCCACGTGCCAGAGAATCGGCGGCTGTTCCCGCGCCTTTCGGTCGAGGAGAACCTCAAGATCGGCGCCTTCGTGCCGGCCGCGCGCGCCCAGCTCGCGTCCCGTCTGGCCGCCATGTACGAACTGTTCCCGCCCCTCAGGGCGCGCCGCAACCAGCTCGCCGGAACGCTGTCGGGCGGCGAGCAGCAGATGTGCGCCATCGCGCGCGCCCTCATGTCCGGGCCGAAGCTGCTGCTCATGGACGAGCCGTCGGCCGGCCTGGCGCCGCTAGTGGTGGACCAGGTGTTCGATCTGGTGCAGCGCATCCGGAGGGAGGGCCTCACGGTGTTGATCGTCGAGCAGAACGTGCAGGGGGTGCTCGACGTGGTCGACCGGGCCTACCTGCTGGAGGTCGGCACCATCAAGCTGGTAGGCTCCGCGGCCGAGCTGCGCGAGCATCCCTTCGTGCGCCGGGCCTACCTGGGTGTCTGAGGCGCCATGGATATCTTCCTCGTCGAGGCCATGCTGAACGGGCTCCTGCTGGGCGGCGTGTTCGCGCTCCTGGCGCTGGGTCTGAACCTCATCTTCGGCGTCATCGACGTGGTCTGGATCGCGTACACCGAGCTCATGATGATCGGCATGTACGCGATGTTCTGGCTGTACGCCAAGTACCACTGGCCCTTCCTGGTCGCCATGGCGGCGGCCATCGCCCTGGTGGCACTCCTGGGGCTGCTGACCCACTTCCTCATCATCGCCCCGATCCTGGATGCGCCACCCATCAATCAGCTCCTCGCCACCGGCGGGCTGTTGTTCTTCCTGCAGAGCTTCGCCACGCTGCTCTTCAGCACCGAGTTCCGGAACATCGGTGTCCGGCTGCCCACACTGGAGGTGGCCGGCATGTTCATCAGCGTGGCCCGGCTCGCCGCCTTCGGCGTCTCGCTGATCGGCGTGGGCAGTCTGTATGTGTTCCTCCGGCGGACCTACTGGGGCGTGGCCATCCGGGCCATCGCCCAGGACCGTCAGATCATCGGGCTCATGGGGATTGATCAGCGGAAGGTCTACGGCATCACCTCGGCGATCGGGGGTGCCTTCGCCGGACTGGCCGGCTGCCTCCTGGTCCTCCAGTACGATGTGCACCCCTTCATCGGCCTGTCCTTCGGGCCCATCATCTTCATGATCTGCGTCCTGGGTGGCCTGGGCAATCTGCTGGGCGGCCTGGCGGCGGCGTTCATCGTCTCCGAGATCATCGCGGTGGGCGGGTTCTACGTCTCCATCGACCTCTCCTACGTTCTCGCGTTCCTGATCTTCATCGGCCTCATGTTCTGGCGGCCTCGGGGGATCTTCACGCGATGAATACTCGCCGGCTCGGCTGGCTTGTGGCGGCTACGACGGCCGCCGCCCTCCCATTTCTGGGGATGCCCGTGTACCTGCTGCACCTCGCCGTCCAGATCCTCCTGTGGGGGACGGTGTATACCGCGTGGGCCCTGATGGGGCGGTTCGGCATGATGTCTCTCGGCCACGGCGGCCTCCTCGGGATCGGTGCCTACGTGCCGGCCCTGCTCTGGAACTTCTACGGCGTGACACCCTGGATCGGCATCCCCCTGGCTGTGGCACTGTCGGTGCTCGTCGCGGTCATGATCGGCTATCCGTGCTTCCGGCTGCGGGTCGTGGGCCACTATTTCGCCCTGGTCACGCTGGCGCTCTCGGAGGTGACGGAGCGCGGCATCGTCGCCGCCCGCAACATTACCGGCGGCTCCCTCGGCCTGACCCCCAACGCCGCCTCCGGGACCTCGCTCTTCGCCCTGCAGTTCCCGGACAAGCGTCACTTCTTCCTCCTGGCCCTCGCGCTCTGGCTCTTCGGCCTGTGGGTGTGGCACAAGATCGAGGGCTCGATGATGCGGCTGTCCCTGACGGCGAGCGTCGAGGAGGATGCGGCCGCGGCCGTGGGCATCAACGTGACGGCCGAAAAGCTGAAGGTACTGGCTCTTCCGATCTCGCTGACCGCGCTCGGCGGAGCCATGCTGGCGCAGTACCTCATGTATCTCAACCCGGGGACGCTCTCCGGCGTGATGGTCTCGCTGCAGATGCTGTTCGCCGCGGTCGTGGGAGGCATGTACACCGCGCTGGGGCCGACGGTGGGCTCGGCCCTGACCATCACGCTCAGCGAGTTCCTGCGCATCCTGTTCGGCACGCGGTTCATCGGCGCGGCGAACACCCTGTACGGGATCCTGCTGATCGTCTTCACGATCTTCATGCCGATCGGGATCTGGGGCTTCGTCGGGCGCCGGTTCGCGCAGAGGCGAGCGGCGCCGAGCGTCAGGCTGCGCGGCGCCGGCGCGCCAGGAAGGGCCCGGTAGACGCGAAGCGGCGGGGCGCCGGACGGCAGCGGCCAGCGATGCGAAGGCGGGCACGCGCCCGTTCGCTCGACCCGATGATGATCGGGTTCCCCTTGACGGCCCGGCGAGGCCCGATCTATTGTGCGTGCGGCGCCCCAGCGCAAAAACCAGGAGGATGCATGACAGCCCCCGCACGGCACCGTGTCGTCATCACCGACTGCAACCACGGCACCATCGCCCCCGAGCAGGAGATCCTGAAGGAGGTCGCCGACATCGAGCTGCACCAGCGGAACGACGAGGAGGGGCTGCTCGACTTCTGCCTGGACGCCGACGGCATCATCACCCAGTACGGGCGCTTCACCCGCCGGGTCCTCCGGGCGCTGCGCCGGTGCAAGGTGATCTGCCGCTACGGCGTCGGCGTGGACACCGTGGATCTCGCCGCGGCCACCGAGTGCGGGATCATCGTCGCCTTCGTGCCGGACTACTGCACCGACGAGGTGAGCAACCACGCCGCCGCCCTGATCCTGGCGCTGCACCGGCACCTGCCCGCCCTGGACAAGGGGGTCAAGGCCGGGAACTGGCAGTTTCGGCTGGCCGCGCCGACGGGGCGCCTGCGGGGGCAGACCCTGGGGATCATCGGCCTGGGGCGGATCGGCACCATGCTGGCGGAGAAGTTCCGGGGCTTCGGCCTCCGGATTCAGGCGACCGACCCCTACCGGCAGGACTGGCCGGAGTGGGTCCGCCGGGTGTCGCTGGAGGAGCTGCTCCGGACCTCCGACCTCGTCTCGGTGCACTGCCCGCTCACGCCGGAGACCCACCACCTGATCGATGCCGCGGCACTCCGCAAGATGAAGCCCTCGGCCTACCTGGTGAACACGGCGCGGGGCGCCGTGGTGGACCCCGAGGCGATCCTCCAGGCCCTCCGGGAGAAGTGGATCGCCGGTGCCGCCCTGGACGTCCAGGAGGTCGAGCCGATGCCCGGCGACCATCCGCTGGCGGAGCTGGAAAACGTCATCCTGACCCCGCACGCCGGCTGGTACTCCGAGGGCTCCATCCTGGAGCTGAAGCGGAAGGTGGCCACGGCCGTCCGCCGGGCCCTGGAAGGGCGGATCCCGGCGAGCGTGGCCAATCCCGAGGTCCTGACCCGCCCGCCCTGGGCGGGGGCCCGGTGAGCGGGTCTCCGGCCAGCTCTCCCGGCCCGGGTCCATGATGGGAGGTGATGCGGAGACCAACGGCCAAGACAGCGGCAGGTTGATGGAGGAGAGGGGGAAGCGGACTGTAGCAGGAGGGGCATCATGAAACGGAACACGAAGCCATTGGCGAGCCTGGCGGTCGCGGCGGCGGCTGTCATCCTCCTGGTCCTCGTTGCGGCCCCGGCGGTCGCCCAGGTCAAGATCCGGTTCCAGACCTGGCACTGGAACGAGACGCCCTGGGTGAATTCCCTGAACGAGTTCATGAAGACCTTTAACGCCGCGAACCCCGGCATCGAGGTGGTGCGCGACGATAGCCGGTACGGGGACAAGGAGGCGGTCTTCACGACGCAGTCCCAGGCCAAGGCAGCCGCGGACATCGCGCACTTCAGCTACCGGCCCATCCGGCACTTCGCGGAGCGGGGGTATCTCCTGGACCTGACGCCCTTCATCGAGAAGGAGGGCGGGGCGAAGTACCTCGCCCAGTGGGATGCCTCCGCCCTGGAGATCTGCAAGTACAAAGGGAAAATCTACTGTCTGCCGGACGACCTGAACCCGCTGGTCCTCATGTACAACACGGTCCACTTCAAGGAGGCGGGCCTCGACCCGGCGAAGCCCCCGGCGACCTGGGCGGAGTTCCTCGACTACGCCAAGAAGCTCACCCGGGCCGGCCGCTACGGGGTGGGGATCCTCGGCGCCCGCCAGGAAGGCGTGTTCATGCGCTTCAATCCCTGGCTGTGGGGGGCCGGGGGCGACTACCTCACCCCGGACGAGAAGCGCTCGGCCCTGGATACGCGCGAGGCCCTGGAGGGCTTCAAGTTCTACGTCGAGCTGTTCACCAAGCACAAAGTCGTGCCCCCGGGCGTGATCGAGCAGGGGGCGCAGGAGGTCCGGACCCAGCTCGCCCACGAGAAGGTCTCCATGATCATCACGCTGCCGGCCGCCCCGGGGATCGTCCAGGCCATCAACCCCAAGATGAACGTGCGCGAGGTGATGGCCCTGGCCCCCGTTCCGGTCGGCAAGAAGAAGGTCACCTCGGCCTGGTTCAGCCTGCGGGTGATCAGCGCCTTCACCAAGAACCCCGAGGCGGCGTGGAAGGTCTACAATGCGTGGTACGACAGGGACAGCCAGATGCGGAACTTCAAGATCGCGGGCGTCCTGTCCTCCCGCCTGGACGTCCGGAATTCCCCGGAGGTGAAGGCGGACAAGTACGCCCAGGTGTTCTCCGCCCAGACCCCCTATGTGAAGCTGGAGCCCCTGGTGCCGGAGTGGCCGAAGATCGGTGACGCGATGCTCACCGCGATTCAGGAGGGCCTGACCGGCGTCAAGACGCCCGAGGCCGCCCTCCGGGGCGCACACGAGGCGACCAACCGGGCCCTGGGCGTCCGGTAGGCCGGAGCACCCGGGCGCTTTCCCTCGGCTACGCGCGAGCCGGGGCGGCATCGGTCCCGGCTCGCGGGCCTGGCGAGATCCGCCGCATGCGTGCAGGCCGAACCTGGCACGATCGCCACCTCGGCTATCTGTTTGTGCTCCCCGCCTCGCTGATGCTGGCGGCGGTCCTGATCTTCCCGGCCGTCATCACGCTGAAGCTCTCGGTCACGCCCGAGGGCGGAAGCGGGTGGCATCTCACCCTGATCCACTATCGGAAGGCCCTTCGGGATCCCGTCCTCATCCAGACGTTCAAGAACACCTTCGCCTTCGTCGCGCTGAGTCTGCTGGGTCACTTCCTCCTGGGGCTCGGGCTGGCCCTGGCGCTGAACCAGGCCCTGCCGGGCCAGACCTTCTTCCGGCTCCTCGCCCTGATCCCCTGGACCATCCCCGACGTGGTGGCCGGGATCATCTTCCGCTGGCTTTTGAACCCCATCCACGGCGCCCTGAACCCGCTGATCCGCCTCGTCTTCCCCCGGTTCCCCGCCGAGTTTCAGTGGCTCTCCAGCCCGGCGCTCGCCTTCCCCAGCGTGATCGTCGCCAATATCTGGCGGGGATACCCGCTGGTGATGGTGATGCTCCTGGCCGGCCTCATGGCCATCCCGCGCGAGCTGTACGAGGCCGCCGCCGTGGACGGGGCCGGCTGGGTGAAGCGGTTCCTTCACGTCACCCTCCCCGGTCTGCGCACCATCATCCTGGTCGCCCTGGCCCTGGACATGGTCTGGGAGTTCCGCCGCTTCGCCCTCGTCCTCACCATGACGGGCGGCGGGCCCGGCACCCTCACCGAAGTCCTCTCCACGCTGGTCTACAAGACATACTTCCAGTTCTTCACCTTCGAGTACGCCTCGGCCATGGCCATCCTCATGAGCGCGGTGCTGTTCGTCCTGAGCCTGCCCTACATCCTGCTGGTGGGGCGGGAGCGATGATGCGGACCGCGGCCACCTCCGTGCGACGGGAGCGGATGCTGGATGCGGCCGTGTCCTATTCCCTGCTGGTCCTCTCCGCCCTCTTCGCCCTCTTCCCCGTGGCCTGGATGCTCTCCACCTCGCTCAAGACCGAGGCCGAGGCCTTCGCCCTGCCGGTCCATTGGATTCCCCAGCGACCGACCCTCCAGGCCTACGTGGACATGTGGACCCTGAAGCCCTTCGGGATCTACTTCTGGAACAGCCTGGTGGTCTCCGGGGTGACCGCGCTTCTGTCCACGGCGGTGGGCGCCCTGGCGGGCTACGGCTTCTCCCGCTTCCGGTTCCGGTTCCGGACCAGCCTCATGGCCGGCTTCCTCGCCACCCAGATGATCTCCGGCGTTCTGGTCATCGGCCCCTACTTCCAGATTCTGGCGGCCGTGGGGCTGTACAACACCCTCACGGGACTCATCATCGCCTACGTCACGATCTGCCTGCCCTTCGCCGCCTGGATGTCCAAGGGCTACTTCGACTCCATCCCCAGGGAGCTGGACGAGGCGGGCCTGGTGGACGGGGCCTCGCGCCTTCAGATCTTCCTGCGCATCATCATGCCCGTCGCCGTCCCCGGGACCGTGGCGACGCTCCTGTTCGCCTTCCTCCTGGCCTGGCAGGACCTGCTCTGGGCCCTCTGCCTCATCTCGATTGACGAGAAGCGGACGGTCACGCTGGGCGTCGCCTTCACCGTGGGCGAGTTCATCATCAAGTGGCCCATGCTCACGGCCGCCTCCCTCATCGGGAGCCTCCCCACCATCATCCTCTACCTCTTCCTGCAGCGCTTCTACGTGGAAGGCCTCGCCCGCGGCGCCGTCAAGGGGTGAGCCGCCCGAGGCAGACACCGCCCCATCCTCACGCGAGCGGAGGGCTCCACGAGGACGATCCATGATCGCCTGCGCCGCGACGCTCGACCCTGCGGGCTGACTCGCCCTCCGGATAAACGCGGCGGTCGCCTTGAATCCCACGGGCCGAGCCGGTATGGGTCCGGTGAGGGCGACGCAAGCGAGGGGATCACCAAGAGGAGGGGGCCGGCATGAAGCCACGCCGAAGATGGATGCCGGGGGGCCCGGTTCTTCTCGCGATTCCATCCATCGCTTCGGGCCTCGCCGGATTCGCCCAGGCTGACGAGGTCAAGGCCTTCCGGTACGGGGCACGCCCACGGCGCGACCTACCCGTACCACCCGGCCGGACTGGCCTTTGGGCGGGATATCGAGCCGCGGAGCAAGGGCGCCTTCGTGGTCAACATCTTCCCGGTGGGCCAGTCGGGCGCCGAGGACATCACCGAGGGGCTCCCTCTCGGCACCAACGACTTCCAGGCCACCTCGCCGGGGGTGAGCGGGACCTTCATCAAGCCGGTCGACCTCCTGAACCTGCCCTTCCCCTTCAAGGGTCCCAACCGGGGGGTGAAGGTGATTTCCGGTGCCATCGGGGTCTGGATCACGACGGAATGCGTCCGCGAGGAAGAGAAGTTCCTGGGCATCCGCGGCCCATGTTGCGTGTGCCCGCGAACACCGTCCGCCCCCTCACCAGGATTGACGACTTCAAGGGCCTGCAGATCCGCACCCGGGAGGTGCCGCTGCACAAGGAAACGTACAAGGCCACGGGGGCGAGGTCCGGTGCCCCCGCCCTCCGGGGAACTCTACACGGCCCTCCAGACCGGCGTGGTGGACGGCGACGAGAACGGCCCGGCCACCCTGGAGGCCATGGGGCTCTACGGAGCGCGGAACCACGTCACCTATCCCCTCGACGTCAGCAAGGGTGACATCCCCCTCATGAGCCTGAAGACCTGGCAGCGCCGCTCCGCCGATCTCCAGCAGGAGGTTGTGGAATCCGCCAAGGCCTGGGTCGAGAGCATGGATAACGAGGGGCTCAAACAAGACACGGAGGCCCTCAAGAAGAGGGAAGCCAAGGGGACCAAGATTAACACCAGCAAGGATCTGACCCCGCAGGTCAACGCCACTCGGCACATCTACGACCAGATGCTGAAGGACCTCCCCAGACAGTACCGCGACACGGTGGACAAGATTCTGCTCAGAGAATGGCTCGATGGGGTCGACCTTATCCTCAGGCGGCATGCTCCAAGGTGACGCGTTAGCCCTGCCATTCGAGCACCTGGCGGGCACGCCGGGTGGCGCGCTCGTGGTTCCCGGGGCGGAGGGCGGCCCAACTGGCGAGGTGGTGCTCACTCGGGAAGACCGTTATGTCCGCCCCTGACTCGGCGACCATCGCCTCGGCGGTGCGCCGATTCACCCCGTGGAGCGTGTCCGGGAGGGCCACCTCCCCTGCGAAAGGGGCGAGCAGCTCCCCGATGCGTCCCCTCAGGGCCTCGATGGCTTCCTCCGAGTACTCCAGGTGCGCCCGGAGCCGCCCCGGGGCGAACTCCGCCAGGAGGTCGGGGCCGGTCATCCCCTCCCCCAGGGCGGCCCGCAGGGGCCGGCCGGAGACGCCGAGGAGAGCTGGATCCCGGCGTCCCGCAGGACTTCGGGGAGGCGGTTGGCCTCCCGGGCCCGGTCCTGGATGACCCGCTGGCGGTACCGAGCGAGCTCCCGGATCGGCCCTGGCGGCACGAAGCTCCTCCGCAAGAGCCCGTGCTCCCGCAGCGGCGCGATCCAGGCGCAGTCCTGGACATCGGTCCTCCGCCCGGGGACTTGCTGGACGTGGGCGGCGTTGACCAGGAGGCAGGTGCAAGCCTCTTCCAGGATGTGGAAGACCAGCCTCCAGTAGGCCCCGGTGCTCTCCATGGCGCCGCGCGCCAGCCAGTGGGCCTCCAGCCAGCCCCGCGCCCGGCTCGTACACTCGCTCCCTGGCCGCCTCCCTTCGCCGGCGCCGGGAGGAGCTTCCTCGGCAGCGATTCTGCTCGGCGCGCTCGTGGCAACAGTGCGGGCCACCGGAAGCTCCTGTGTCAGACTCCGCGCGGACTCGGGGCATCCCGAGCGAATCCCGACGCCACCGGGGCCTGCGGCTGACCCGCAGCCTGACTCATTTTCATGGTTTCATGGTGCACGGGTGGGCCGCGGTCCATGACGACGTAGGGAATTGCGCTTCGGCTCCCGGCCATCGGTCATCTTCCCGAAGCCTCTGGTCCCGACACTGCCGGCAGGTACTCCGAGGGATCCTTCGTCGGATCGGGTCCCAGTTCTGTTAAGGATACCGACAGCATTCAGCCCTTGCGGCGTTGCAATGCTCGCCCGCCAGCGCGGGGGGAAAAGGCCCACCTCTTCTCGGCCATCTTTTTCCCTAGGTTGGCGCCTCAGACGTAGCCGATCGGGTCTTGTCGGTCGCATCCTGATCTCTGTAAAGGATTCCGACAGCGTCGAGTTCTTGCGGAGTTAGGTTGTTCACCCACCCGGAAGGATCAAGGGCCCACAACGACAGTAGCGAGATGTCCTGCGCGGGCATGGGCGGTCGGTCATGAGCTCTGGAAGGATTCCGCCCGGAATGCTCCACCCTTTCAGTCTGAACTGGTAGTCTGGCCAGGCTGATCCCGTGTTGGCCACGGCCGATCCCGAAGACACGCTGAGGGAGGAGTTCGCCCTGCGGCGGCACGTGAATTGCTATCAATCCAATGATGCACTGGGGAGAGGGCCGTCATGCCTCTCCGCTTATTTCCGTCCATGGACTCGTCACCCTGCCTCGAATGAGGTCATCCTTTGAGGACGCCGCCCCGGTTCTTGGTCCCGAGCAGATATTGCAGCGTCTTGGGCCAACTGCATCCCGCACGCAAGGGTTGTAAGCCACCGCCGCCGAAAGGCGCGACGCTCGTCGAGATTCTGGTCGCCCTGGCAATTCTCGCAGTATATGCGGCAGGCACGACAGGTCTGGCCGTCACGCTTCTCACCGCCAACGCCAAGGCTCGATCCATGGACATCGCAGTCTATCTCGCCCATGACCGGCTGGAGACCATTCGAAACACGGCCTACGCCAGTATTACAGCAGAGAGGTTCCCAACGGAGGGCTACGGAAGCATCACTGTCGGCGATCCCGCTGTCGCCTTTCCGGAGTTCCAACGGTCGGTGACCATTCAAGAGAACCTGCCAATCAGCGGGATGAAGCGCGTTCTGGTCACCGTCTCTTGGGCTGGCGGCAGCGTGAGCGAGGAAATGGTGGTGGGTCAATGAGGCCGTATGCAAGACCGAGGAGCCTTCCAGGCCATCCGCCAGGCCGTGTGGGTGCCAGCCTGATAGAGCTTCTGATTGTCATGGCCATCACCGCCGTCATGAGCACGGGGATGTACTCCTTCTTCCTGGCGACTTCCAAGACCTACAGCGACCAGGCCGTGAAGGCCCGCATGCTTCAAACCGCCACCAACGCGATGAACCTGATTACCCGCGACCTCCGGCGGGCAGGGACGTTCCTGGCTAACGCCTGCCCCACGCTTCCCCCCACCCTGGTCAGCGCCACCAATGGCCCTCCGGGAAGAATCACGGTCCGCGTGCTCCTGGATGATCCGGCCGTGCGAACGGAAATTGCTGCGGTGCCCAAGAGCGGTCAGCTCCAGAGCAATCCGACCCTCGGAGTCCGCTCCAGCGCCGGCTTTCTGGTCGGCGACACGGCCTTCATCACCGATGGAGTGCAATGCACGCGCTTCATCGTGACCGGGGTCGCCGGCGGGGCCAGCCCAGGTCTACAGCACATCCCAGCAAACGATCTCAACTCGGCGGGCGGTGCCGGCTATACCTACCCGGTCGCGACGAGCCTGGTGTACCGGGTCGGTGTCAACCAGGAGATCACCTACACGATTGACACCTCGGATCCGAGGACGTCCTGGTTGACCCGCGATAGCGGCGCCGGGCCGATCCGCCTCGTGCCGGACGTGGAGAGTCTAGCCTTTTCCTATATGATGAGTGACGGCTCGACAGTCAAAGATCCATCCACCATCACCACTGCGGCTCTGGCGGCCAATATCCGGACCGTGAACGTGAGCCTGAGGGTAAAGGCCGACACGCCGGACCGCCTCCTGGGGGGCGACGGATTTCGCCGACACACGCTAGCGTCCGTGGTGAAGTTCCGCAACCTCGGGTCCTAGCCCGATCCTAGAGGGATTTATGTCGGCCAGGGTGTCAAAACGACTTCGCGGAGCGGGCCAAGGATACATCATGCTCCTGACCCTGGGATTGATGACGCTGTTGGGCCTGGGGAGCATGTTGGCCATTGACCGAACAGTGGGTGAGATCAAGAGCGCCGGCAACCAGCTGCGTGACAAACGCGGCTTCTTCCGGGCCGAAGGGGGTGCCGCGATTTGCCTGAGAGAGCTACGCAACCGGCTCCAAACGGCCCTCCCGGCACAACTGGCGGCCCTGCCTAGTATCGACGCTGTTACATCCTACGCCACCGGCAACGATCCGGCCGGCTTCTTGGCCCAATACGCCTACCAGCCCGGGAGCTCCTTCGGCGGAGCTTTCATCCGGGACAGCGCCACCCGGGCCCGCCTGCCCCTGACCTACACCGCCTCGGCCGCCTCGGGCCCTTACGCCTGCACCCTGACGGTCGACTCCCGGGACGTTCCGGAAACCCGCAAGGCGGGGGATTCGATCCAGCACCTTTTCCGCTACAACTACGCGATTGACGGTACGGCGACCGACGAGGATGTGACACGCCGGGTTGGCCTCCAGGGGTCCTTTTCGGTGCTGGTGCAGTACGACAACTTCGCCCGGTACGCCCTGTTCACCAACCAACAGATGAGTGGGCGTTCGCGGATCTGGTTCACCAACCAGACCACTTTCTCGGGACCGGTCCACACCAATGGAGAATTCAACTTCTTTGGCAATCCCGGCGCCGCCTTCACGGGGAGGGTAACCAGCGTCTCGACCACGGCCCGCTATTACAATAACGGCGTGAACCTCAGCCTGGATGCGGATCGGAATGGCAACGTGGATGTGCCCGCATTTGGCGGGGGATTCTCCCGTGGCGTGGCCAACATTCCCATGCCCGCGACGACCACAGCGGACCGACAACGCGAAGCGGCCCTGGGAGGAACCAGCACGCCGGAGCTGGCGGGTGTCTACCTCGGAACCGCCGGCGGGGTCATGACAGGCGGGATCTATGTCAAAGGCAACGCCACGATCAGCCTGGGCGTGGCCGGGCCCGGCGTCGCGCGATACACCATCGCGCAGAACGGCACCACCTGGACGGTGACGGTAAACTATGTCTCGAGTCAAACAACTCTCCAGCAAGGGAGCGGCTCCGCCATGACGTACGGGGGCCTGCCCAATGGTATGCTTTACGTTGACGGGGTCGTGAACGGCTTGGCCGGGACGGTTCAACGGGATACGGAACTCACGATTGCGGCCACCTCGGATATCATGGTCACGGATCACATCATGTACGAGAACTACACGCCGGGCCCCTCCCCGAGCGCGGAGGGGGCCGCAAACGTTCTGGGGCTTTTGTCCTGGAGAGGCAACGTGCGGATCCCTACCACGGCGCCCAACGACATTACAATTCACGCCACGGTCATGACCCCGACCGGGGAATTCAAGGTAGACAGCTACAGCACCGGCTCCTCCCGGGGAACCGCCACGATCCTCGGAGGTGTCATCGAGAACACCTACGGCCCGTTTGGAACCCTCTCGTCCAGCGGATCCCTCACGGGATACCAGCGGAACTTCATATACGACTCGAGGATGGGGCAGGGGAAGAGCCCGCCCTTTTTCCCCACAATCGGCAAAGTGGTAAGCACAGTTTCTGGCGTCGATGACCGTCCCAATTGGCAGCAGACGAACTGATCGGCGGCATCTGCGCGGCCGGACGAAGAAGCCGCAGACCGCGCAGAGATGGCCGAGGATGGCGGGATGTCTGATCATCCTGGCTATCCTGGCGATGCTCTGGGTGTTGCTTCCCTCCCGGCCGGACCGGCAGGCCCCTGGTCAACTCAGGACTCCTGTGTCAACCCGAACCTCCGGAACAGCGCCTCTGCCTGTAACAGGGAGCCCCGCGGGCAAGCTGCCCGGGGAGGTCCTGGAACCGCCCGTATCCCGCCGGCTCTCCAACGAAGAGCTTCGGATGCAGATCCCGCCCGGAGACATCATCGAGCACTAGCCGGCCTTCGTCGAGACGGAGCGATCCCTTCGTCCCCGCCCGGTGCCAGCAGGGAATCTTGGCGTCGGGAATAGTGCGAACGTGCCTGAGAAGCGGCGAGGCTTGCAGTTGCGTGGGCGAGACCAGCCTTGTGCGTCTACCGAAAGAGAGCCGCCGGGTGGCTCCCCCGTGCGGCTGGCGCCAGGGGACTTTCTCACCAGGAAATCCCCCGGCAACAGGATGGTGCGGACTCCCGTTGATCTACGATCTCTTGAGCGTGCTTCGCCCCCACAGCCCCGCACTCACAAGACCGGCTGCCAGAAGCAATAGCGGACCCGGCTCAGGAACGGCGGTCGCTGCCAACTCAAAGGCCATATCCACCTCTGGGGACATCGCGCTGCCTCCCCACTGGGAGCCTACGCCCAGAGGTCCTGCAGCCTGAAAACTCTCCGCGACGTCCAAGCCATAATAGGGTGGAATGCTGAGCTGGTCCACAGAAGTGAGCCACAGCCAACCGGAGCCGCCGAGGGCCTGGATGGAAATCCAGAATTTGTCTAAAGCGCCGGCGGTGTCGAATGCCGTCGGGAGTTCGACCTCATAGCTGAAGATGTCGAGCCCCGATTGAACCCCCTCGAGTTGCTCCCCAGTATCACCAAAGGGGACCGTATATGACTGGAGCACTTGCGAGGGCGAGGCGCCGATTTTGTTGTCCCAAATGGCGATCCAAAAAGAGGTCGGCCTTGCGCTGGAATTCCCCTCAAATGCGCCCCACCAGCGGACGGCAGTGACTTGCGGACCGCTGAGGAAAAAATCGTCAGCGACGACCTGGGGGGTGGCACCATCCGAAGGGAATACCAAGCCGTTTGCGACATCCGGACATTGGGACCACAGCGCACCGGGACCTGGACAGGGGACGGCGTGGGCCGGCGTTGCCACGAGGAGGGGGATGACCATCAGTGGCAAGAGATACGCCATGCTCCTCATTCTGGCTTTGTTCATCTTCATGACATTGTTCTCCTTTCCCCCTGAGTGGATAGGGGGACAGAGCACGCAAAAAGACTGCTCCGTTGCCAGAGTACTTCATGGGATAGCAATGATGATGCCATCTTCTTCCAGGGATGTTCCTCACGGAACTGGATTGTCAGTCGCTCGTTTTCCAGCCTCTGCTTTGAAAGGAGGAACGTACCCCGGAATCGAATGCCCTGCGGAAATTGTAAACGACCCCGACAGGGGTCTTGCTCAGTCCCTTCCGGATGCGCTACTGGGCCTATCCACCTGAATCCAGTACATTTCACGCATTGAGGGCTCGAGAGGGTGGCTGCGCGATCATTTTGCGGTTCTTTGAGGGAAGCGGGTGGGCCTTGTACAGGAATCAGGCCCGCTGGTGACCGGGCAGGAGCCGCCGACTCCCTTCACGGAAAGGTTGCGACCGATCGTGCCTATGAAAAGAATGCACGAGGGGCCCGTCGGGGACTTCGATTTTCACACCTCGCGACCGCATGGATCCCGCCTCTGGCGTCGGATCGACGATCTCGGTTCAACCCACCGCCTGAGTGCCCCCGGGCGTGGGCGGGCTGTCGGATGGGCGCCTACAAAAAATCCGGGTGATCTTCGCGCTCTTCTTGCAGGGGGAGCCTTCACCCCAGAAAGCGCCCAAGACACCGGAGGCGGCGAGGAAGTTTCCCGCTCCGGTCCCGACAGGGACAATCTCCCACGAGAAACTCCGGCGCACCCTGGCGGGGATTTGCAGCCTCCTCCGGTGGCATCGGGTCAGTACAGGCGCAGCAGCTTGGGGAGCCAGGTGGACAGAACCGGGAGGTAGATGGCGACCAGGAGGGCGCCCACCATGGCCAGGACGAAGGGGAGGACGGCGCGCGAGATCCGCTCCAGGCTGATCCTGGCCAGGTTGGCGGCGACGTAGAGGTTCACCGCCACGGGCGGCGTCACCTGGCCGATGGCCAGGTTGATGGTCATCACCACCCCGAACCAGACGGGGTCCCAGTGGAAATGGGCCATCACCGGCATGAAGATGGGCAGGAAGACGTAGTAGATCGAGACCGCGTCCAGGAGCATGCCCGCGATGAACAGGAGCAGGTTCACCCACAGGATCGTCACCCACGGACTCTGGCTCAGCCCGATGATGAAGCGGGCCGCCTTGTCCATGGCCCCCAGGGTGGAGCCGGCCCAGGCGAAGAGGCCGGCGAAGGCGACGATGAGCATGACCACGGCCGACGAGAGCGCCGCATCCCGCAACGTCTCGTAGAGGATCCTCCAGGTGAGCGTCCGGTAGATCAGCCCACCCACGAACAGCCCGTAGAAGACCGCCACCACCGCGGCCTCGGTGGGGGTGAAGATCCCGCCGTAGATGCCGCCCAGGATGACCAGCGGCGCCAGCAGGCCCCAGATCGAGTCCCGGAATGCCCGCCAGATTTCCGCGGGCCTCCCCCATCGGTCGCCCGCGTAGCCTCGCGCCCGCGAGATGAGGTAGGCGGGGACCATCAGGCAGAGGCCCACCACGATCCCGGGGAGGATCCCGGCCGCGAACAGCGCCGGGATCGAGGTGGCGGTGATGACGCCATAGATGATGAAGGCGATGCTGGGCGGGATGATGATGGCGATGCTCCCCCCCGAGGCGATGAGGGCCGAGGCGAATCCCCGGTCATACCCCTTGGCCACCATGGCCGGGATCAGGACGGTCCCCAGGGCCGCCGTGTCGGCCGGCCCCGAGCCGGAGAGCCCCGCGAAGAAGACGCATACCACCACCGCCACCAGGGCCAGCCCGCCCGTGGTGGGACCGATGAGCAGATTGACCAGGTGCACGAGGCGCTGCGAGATCCCGACCCGGTCCAGGATCAGGCCGGCCAGGATGAAGAAGGGGATGGCCAGGAGCTGGAACTTGGCGATGTTGCCGTAGATGTTCGCCGACAGGATCTGGATGCCGAGCTGGTAGTACCAGAGGAAGAAGGCCCCGCTCACCCCCACCGCGATGGCGATGGGGACCCCCAACCCCACCAGCACGAGGAAGCTGACGAACAGCCAGACGCTGGGGTCGGTCATGAGGGGGCGGCCCCGCGAAGGGCCCGGCGCGTCGCCTGGATGATCCGGGCCGCGATGATGAGGGAGCCGAGCGGCAGCCCCAGCGTGTACCACCACTGCGGGATGGCCAGGGCCTCCGAGGTGGTGGCCATGGCGATCTCGTCCTGGATCTGCCGCAGGCTGAACCAGCAGAGCGCCGCGAACAGGCCGATGGCCAGGGCGGCGCTCCCCGCCTCCAGCCACCGCTGCGCCGACCGCGGCAGCCGGCGCACCAGGAAGACGAGCCCCAGGTGAATCCCCCGCTTGAAGGCCGCCGCCGAGCCCAGCATGGTGAGATAGACCAGCAGGCTCACCTCGATCTCCTCGCTGAAGGCGAGGGAGAAGTTGGTGAGGTAGCGGGTCAGGATGTTGAGGAAGGCGAGCGCCGCCATGCACAACAGCATCCCGGCGCAGAGGGCCTCCTCGAAGTTCTCATTCAGCCACTGCCACACGGTCCTCACCTCGGCCCCGCATTCCATCGGCCCCTCCACTGCCCCCAGCGGGAGGGGTGGGCGACGGGGTGGCCACGCGGAAAAGCGCAGGGCCCCGGCGGCGCAGAAACTGCCGGGGCCCCGTTCGTCCTCGCCGTTACTGCTTGGTCGGCTTGCCGGCCCTGGCGACCTTGGCCATCTCCCGCTCGGCCTCGGCGATCAGTTCCGGGCCGATCTCCTGCCCCCACTTGGTGTAGACGCCGAGGGTCTTCTGCTTGAAGGCCTCGACCTCCTTGGGAGTGAGCATGGTGACCGTCATCCCGTTCCGCTTCAGGAGGTCAATGGCCGCCGTGCTGCCCTGCAGGCCCTCCCGGGCCGCCTTCTTCTGCCAGGCGCAGACCTCCTCGCCGGTCTTTCTGAGCAGCGCCTGATCCGCCGGGTCGAAGCTGTCCCAGGTCGTCTTGCTCACCCCGAGGATCAGGGGGTCAATGGCGTACTTCCAGAGCGTGATGTACTTCTGGCTCTGCCAGAGCTTGTAGGGGGTGATGACCGAGACGATGGGGTTCTCCTGCCCGTCAACGGTTCCCTGCTGGAAGGCGGTCTGGGCCTCCGCCCAGTTCATCGAGACCGGATTGGCCCCCACGGCCTTGAAGATGTCAATGAAGATGGGGGATCCCACCACGCGCAGTTTCAGGCCCTCCATGTCCTCGGGCTTCCGGATGGCCCGCTTGCTGTTGGTCAGCTCGCGGAACCCGTTCTCGCCCCAGCAGAGGGGAACGACGCCCTTCTCCTCCACGATCCGGAAGATCCGCTTCCCGGCCGCCCCCTGCTCCACCGCGTCCAGGGCCTCGTAGCCCGGAAAGAAGAAGGGCAGCGAGAACAGGTTCAGCTCCTTCACCTGGGGCGACCAGTTGATGGTGGAGCCCCAGGCGAAATCCGCCACCCCCTGGCGCAGGAGCAGGAACTCGTTGGTCTGCCGCCCGGCGAACAGTTGACCGGCAAAGTAATTCTTGATGTGGATCTTGCCGCCCGAGCGCTCCTTGACCATGTCGGCGAACCGGGCCGCCGCCTCGCCCCACGGGCCGGTCGGCCCGACGACCAGGCTGGTCTTGTACTCGGGCTTGTACGTGGCGGTCTCGCCCGTGCCTGGCAGGGTGAAGATCAGGGCCAGAGCGGCCAGGACGCTCAGGATCGGGACAGGCTTGCGCATCGCTCCTCCTCCTCTCGTGTCATGCCAGATGCTCTGTCGGACGCCGTGTGTGAACCTCGCGCTCAGAGGATCCGCCGCACGGCGGCCACGATGTCCTCCGCATCGGGGAGGACAAACTCTTCCATGGGCGGAGAAAACGGCATGGGCACGTCCTTGGCGGCCACGCGCTGGATCGGCGCGTCCAGGTGATCGAACAGCTCTTCCGCCAGCCATGCGGCGATCTGCGCGCCGAAGGCGCCCGTCTTGGCCGCCTCTTCCGCGATGACGACCCGGTTCGTCTTCCGGACCGATTCGAAGACTGTCGCCTTGTCGAAGGGCGCCAGGCAGCGGGGGTCCACCACCTCCACCTGGAGCCCCTCCTGGCCGAGCCGGTCCGCGGCCTCCAGGGCCTGGTGGACCATCCAGCCCGTCGCGACCACCGTCACATCCGAACCCCCGCGCTTCACATCCGCCGTCCCCAGCGGGATGAGCGTCTCTTCCTCGGGGACCTCACCGGCCATCTTGTAGAGCCGCTTGTGCTCGAAGAACAGGACGGGGTCGAGGCCCCGGATGCAGGTCTTGAGCAGGCCCTTGGCGTCGGCCGGCGTCGAGGGGAACACCACCCGCAGTCCCGGCGTGTGGGTGAACCAGGCCTCCAGCGACTGGGAGTGGTGGGCGGCCGCCCCCTTCACGCTCCCGGTGGGCATCCGCAGGACCAGGGGCACATCCACCTGGCCGCCGAACATGTAGCGCACCTTGGCGATCTGGTTCACCACCTCGTCCATGGCGCAGGTGACGAAGTCGGCGAAGTGCATATCCGCCACCGGCCGGAGGCCCGTGATGGCCGCGCCCAGGGAGGCGCCGATGATGGCGGCCTCGGAGATGGGGGTGTCCAGGACGCGGTCCTCGCCGAACTGCTCCGCCAGACCCTTCGTCACGCCGAAGGGGACGCCGGCCCGCAGATCCTCGCCGATGAGGATGACCCGCGGGTCCCGGGTCATCTCTTCAATCAGCGCTTCGCGCAGGGCCTCGGCCATGGTGAGCTTGCGCATACCTTCTCAGGCCCCCGCCCTCCCAGCAAGGCTCGGCCCACCCTTCGCTTCGCGTGGCCGCGCTTCGCGCAGGGCCTCGGCCATGGTGAGCTTGCGCATCAGACGACCTTACCCTCCGCAGAGTTCGCAGATTCCCCAGATTCCAGAGGGTTCAACCAACCGCGCCCCGATCCGGGCCCTCCGCACCCCCGCCACTCCGATTCCCCGGTTCCCCGGTTCTCCGGGTTCCGCCTACCGTCTCTCGAAGAACAGATCCTCCAGCGCCTCCGCGGGCGCGGGCAGCGGGCTGGACTCTGCGAAGGCCACGGCCGCCTCCATCTCGGCGAGCGCCGCCCGCTCGATCTCGGCGACCTGCTCCGGCCCGAGGATCTTCTCGGCCAGAAGCTTTGCTCGGAGCCGGGCGATGGGATCCCGCGCCCTGCCCTCGGTGATCTCGGCCTTGTCCCGGTATCCCTGCGGGTCGCCCTCGTAATGGCCCTGCCACCGGACGACCTTGGCCTCGATCAGGGCCGGCCCCCCGCCTGCCCGGGCGGCATCCGCCGCCCGGCTCACGGCCGCATACACCTCCAGGGCGTCCATCCCATCAACCCGCACCCCCCTCAGGCCATAGCCTGCCCCGCGGTCGGCGATGTCCCGGATGGCCGAGGCGTAGCGGTGGGGCGTGCTGGAGGCCCAGCCGTTGTTCTCGCACAGGAAGATGACGGGGAGCTTCCAGATGGCGGCCAGGTTCAGGCTCTCGTGGAAGGGCCCCCGATTGGCCGCCCCATCGCCGAAGAAGCACAGGCACACCTGGCCGGACCGCCGCTGCCGGATGGACAGGCCCACGCCGGCCGCCACGCTGAGGCCGCCGGCGACGACGCCGTTCGCCCCCAGGACGCCCACGGACGCGTCGGCGATGTGCATGGAGCCGCCCTTGCCCTTGCACGAGCCGGTGCGCTTGGCGTACAGCTCGGCCATCATCCGGCGCGTGTCCGCCCCCTTGGCCACCATGTGCCCGTGGCCCCGGTGGGTGCTGAGGACGTAGTCCTCAGGCCGCAAGGCCAGGCACGCACCCGCAGCCACCGCCTCCTGCCCGATGCTGAGGTGGACGAAGCCCGGGAGCTGCCCGGCCGCGAACAGGTCCCGCACCCGCTCCTCGAAGGTCCGGATGCGGATCATCGTCCGCAGCAGCTCGACATGCTTCTCCGCAGGCCCCATCAGACCTCCGACGTCTTACGAGGGCCGGCCAACGACCCCCGGCGGCCCGAGATGTATCACAACTGCCGGGAGGAGCACCAGCATTTCGTGTTGGGCGTGACAAGACTGCCAAACCGCCCTCGAGCCATCAGAAGGCCCGGGGCTCCTGGAACTCGCCGAACACCTCTCGGAGCACACCTGTGATCTCTCCCACCGTGCCGTCCGCCTCGACGGCCGCCAGGATGGGTGGCATCAGGTTCTCGGTGCCCTCCGCGGCCGCCCGCAGGCGCGCCAGGGCCCGCCCCCCGGCCAGCGCCGCCCCGGAGGGCACAACCCGGTCCACCAGGCCCAGGCGGAAGGCCTCCTCGCCGTCCAGCACATCGCCCGTGAACAGAAGCTCCAGGGCGCGCCCCTCCTCGATCCCCTCCAGCGCCTCCAGCGACTCGAGATCGCCGCCGGACACGAAGGTGCCGCCGGCGCCGGTGAGCACGACGGCCTGCTCCAGCTCGTCCATGGTCGGAAGGTCAATGGCATTCTTGACCCCCGGCCGTCGGATGGTGAGGGTGGCCACCCGATCCGCAATCTCGAGGCTGAGATTCCTGTACTCCATGGACTCTCCCCCTGGATCCCGCCCCGCCCCCCAGGTCGCCTACGGGCACGCCCCTCTTGACGGGCGGTCGCCCCGGTTCGCCGGTGAGGCTCATGGTCCCGCTCATGGCCTGGACCGTGAGATCGTAGGCCGGATGACCCCCGATACGGGCCCCAGGATCCGTACCCGGAGATGGAGCAGGTGATCAGGCGGGGGTTGCTCTCGCGCAACCTGGCGCACCCGATGCCCAGCCTGTCGGCCACGCCGGGCCGGAAATTCTCCACAAAGATATCGCACTGCCCGGCCAGGGCGAAGAGGATCTCCCTCCCCGGGGAGACCTGAGGTTCAGCGTGACGCTCTTCTTGCCGGCGTTGCCGCTGATGAAGAAGGCGCTCAGCCCCCGGTCGAAATAGAGCGAGGCGGTGCGCGACGGATCCCCCCCCGTCCGGCTCCTCGACCTTGATCACCTCCGCTCCCAGGAAGGCGAGGAGCATCGTGCAGTACGGCCCCGCCAGGACCCTGGTGACGTCCAGGACGCGGATTCCCTCGAGCGGCCCCATGCGCGCTCTCCCCGTCCGCCTCCGTCGAAGGCCGAGGGCGTGACGGCTTCACCCTCCCAGGTACAGGCGCTTGACCTCGGGATCGTTGAGGAGCGCCGGCCCGGCCCCCTCGAAGCGATTGCGGCCCAGCTCCAGGACGTAGCCCCGATCCGCCACCGACAGGGCCTTGGCGGCGTTTTGCTCCACCAGCATCATCGTGTAGCCCGATTGCTTCATCTCCACGAGCTTCTCGAAGATGAGGTTGACAAACTTCGGTGCGAGGCCGAGGGAAGGCTCGTCCAGCAGGATCAGCTTGGGTGTCGTCATCAGGGCCCGGCCGATGGCCAGCATCTGCTGCTCGCCGCCACTGAGACTGCCCGCGAGCTGCCGCCTCCGCTGCTCCAGGATGGGAAAGAGCGCGCAGATTCGCTGCAGCGCCTCCCTGACCCGGCCCCGGTCGGTTTCGATGTAGGCCCCCATCTCCAGGTTCTCCATCACCGTCATCCGGGGGAACACAATGCGCCCCTGGGGGACATAGGCCAGCCCGAGGCGGAGGACCTCGTAGGGAGGCAGCCCCGTAATCTCGCGGCCGTCGAAGAGGATCCGTCCGGAGGTGGCCCGCAGCAGCCCCACGATGGTCTTGAAGGCGGTGGACTTGCCGGCGCCGTTGGGGCCGATGACACTCACGATCTCGCCAGGCCGCACCTCCAGGCCGATCCCGTGGAGGATCTCCATCCTGCCGTACCCGGCCCGGACATCCTCGGCCTTGAGCAGGAACCGGTTACCGTCCAAAGTAGGCCTCGATCACGCGCTCGTCGTCCTGGATCGCCCGGGGGGGACCCTCGGCGATCTTCTCCCCGTAGTCGAGGACGAACACCGTCTCGCAGAGTCCCATGACGACTTTCATGTCATGCTCCACGATCAGCACGGTCTTGCCCTGGTCCCGGAGGCGGAGGATGGCCGCCAACAGCTCCTTCAGCAGCGTCCGGTTGACCCCGGCGGCCGGCTCGTCCAGCAGGATCAACTCGGGGTCGGTCATCAGAACCCGGATGAATTCCAGCAGCTTCTGCTGTCCGTAGGAGAGGTTGCCCGCATACTCGTTCTGGAGCCGGTCGAGCGTGACCACGCGGAGCAGCTCCAGCGCCTTGCACCGGGCCGCCTCGAACGGCCCGTGGGTGACCACCAGCAGGTTCTCCAGCGCGGTGAGCTCGGGGAACACCCGGATGATCTGGAAGGTGCGCCCGATCCCACACCGGGCGATCTGGTGGGGCTTCAGCCCGTCAATCCGCCTGCCCCGAAAAATGATCTCCCCCGCGTCTCGCCGCTCCAGCCCGGTAATACAGTTGAACAGGGTGGTCTTTCCCGAGCCGTTGGGACCGATGAGGCCGTAGATCTTCCCCGGCGCCAGGGCCAGCGAGCAGCGGTTGACCGCAATCACGCCACCGAAGCGCTTGGTGAGCCCCCGGACTTCGAGGATACACCCGTCCGGCATGTCGTCAGAGGCTCCTCGGCAGGCGGTAGCGTTCCTGGAGGACCCCCAAAACCCCCTTGGGCATGCACAGCACGACCACCACGATGATGGCCCCGAAGAGGACCTGGTGCAGGTAGAGGAACCGGGCCCACACCAGCTCCTGGAGGACGAAGAGGGCGCCGGCGCCCAGGACCGGCCCCCAGATGGTCCCCTTGCCGCCGAAGAGCACCATGACGATCATGGTGACGGTGGTCAGAAGCGGAAAGACGCTGATGGGCTCGATGTAGCCCGTGTCCCGAGCGAAGAGGCCGCCCACCACACCCGGAAAGAACGCGGAGAGCAGGAAGGCGCAGAGCTTGTACCCGGCCGTATTGATCCCCATGGCCTCTGCGGCGATCTCGTCCTCCCGGATGGTCATGAACCGCAGGCCGAGGCGCGAGGTCACGATGAGGTGGGTCACCGCGGTGGCGGCCAGGGCCGTGGCCCCCATGGCGTAGTAGATCTCCCGGCTGGCGTAGAGCGTGGGGAGGGATAGACCGAGTCCGCCGCCCGTCAGCCCCTCGAAGTAGGAGACCAGGACCCGCATCACCTCGTTGAGGCCGAGCATGGCGATGGCAAAATACGGACCCTTCAGTCGGAGGCACGGGTAGCCGATGATCAGCGCCAGGATCACCGCCGCGAGACCGCCCAGCAGAGACGCCCAGACCCAGTGCCAGCCATGGGCGGTGACCAGGATTGCCGCGGTGTACGCCCCCGTGCCGAAGAAGGCCACATGGCCGAAGGAGACGTAGCCCGTGAGACCGGAAATCAGGTTCCAACTCTGGGCCAGGGCCACCCACATGAAGAGCTGGAGCATGAACCGGATCCCGTACCCGGTCGCCACCATCGGGTAGAGGGCGAGCACGAGCAGCGCCAGGACCAGGGCGGGGAGCGTGGCCCGCCTCACCGGTCGCGCCCTCCCAGCAGCCCCGTGGGGCGCAGGAGGAGGACCAGCACCAGCAGGACGTAGGCCACGGCCTCCGAGAGTTGCGTGGTCAGGAACAGGGACGAGAGCTGCTCCACGAGCCCCAGGAGCATCCCGCCCAGCAGCGCGCCCGGATAGTTCCCCGCGCCCCCCAACACGATCACCAGAAAGGACTTGAGGGTATAGACCTGCCCCATCTCGGGCTGGATGGCCACCATGAGCGCCACCAGGCTCCCGCCCGCGGCCGCCAGCGCCGAGGCGATCCCGAAGGCGTACAGGTGGATGCGCCGGACGTTGATCCCGCAGACCATGGCCACCTCGCTGGATTGGGAGGTGGCGCGGATGGCCTTCCCCAGCTTGGTTCTCTGGAGGAACCAGAAGGCGAAGAAGCTGATGGCCACTGCGCAGGCAAAGGCGATCAGCCGCGACTTGGACAGGGCGATGCGTCCCAGCAGGAAGGAGCCCGTCAGGAATTCCACGGAGCGGAGATCGGAAGTGAAGGCGAGCTGGGCCATATTCACCAGGCCGATCGAAACGCCGAAGGTGAGGAGGAGCGAGGAAAGCTCGGGGGCGTTCACCACCCGGGTCACCAGCGTCCGCTGGAGCAGCATCCCCAGGAGGAACATCAGCGGCATCGAGGCCAGCAGGGACAGGTAGGGGTTGATCCCGAGGAGGTGAAACCACCAGAAGGTCGTGTAGGCCCCCAGCATCAGGAGGGTTCCGTGGGCGATATTGATGACCCGCATGACCCCGAAGATGAGGGCCAGGCCCAGCGCCACCATGGAATACAGGGCGCCCGCGAGCAGACCCGAGACGATCACCTGCCCGACCATGGCGGGGGTAATGGTGACGCTCATGGATGCACCCCATACCCAAAGCACGCGCGCCCGCCGACCATCCGGCGGGCGCCGTCCGTATCCCGGGTCGATGGGTCACGCACCTACCGCTGGTTCCATGGCGGCGTCGGGAACCGCACCTTCCCCGCAGCCAGCTCATCCGGCCAGACGATCACCTTCTTGCCCTCCTGCCACTGGAACATCACCATCTTGTGGGAGACCTGGAACCCGTCCTGGTCTACCTTGAATCCGCCGTAGACGGTGGTGGTGTCCATCTTCAGGATCGCGTCCCGGATCTTCTCCCCGTCCAGCGAGCCTGCCGCCTGGATGGCCGCGACCAGAATCTGGCACCCCGCGTAGCCGCCGGCGGAGTGATAGGAGAGATCCGCGCCGGGAAACTCCTTCCTGTACGCTTCGTTGAACTCCTTCGCCCCGGGGTAGGGCAGCTCCGCCTCCCACTGGGTCGCGCCGTAGACGAACTCCGCATTCTTGCCCAGGAGTTCGTAGAACTTGGGGAGATCCCCGCCCACTGTCACCCCGTACATCTTCGGGTTGACGTTCAACTCCTTCATCTGGCGCGTGATGGCCACCGCGTCGTCAAAGTAGGTGGCGGCGCCCAGGACATCCGGGTTGGCCGCCCGGACCTTGGTCAGGATGGCCGAGAAATCGGTGTTCCCTTTGGGATAGGCCTCGGCGAAGACCACCTGGAGCCCCTTCTTCCTGGCCAGCTCCACGGTCCCCTGGGCCGTGGCCTTGGGAAAGAGGGTATCCTCGTTGATGATGGCCACCGTCTTGAGGCCCCGCTTGGCCGCCACGTCAATGAGCCCCTCCAGGTACACCTCGGCGGGGGACTGCACCATGAAAATGAACTTGCGCCCCTTCTTGAAGATCGAGGTGGTGGAGGCCATGGGCGCCACCATGGGCATCCTGTACTTCTCGTTCACGTTGGCCACGGCCTCGGTGATGGCCGAGGAGTAGGGGCCCATGACGGCGTCCACTTTGTCCTGGGTGATGAGCCTCTCGTACAGGCGGACCCCGGTGGCAGGCTGGGACTGGTCGTCGTAGAGAACGAACTCGATCTTCCGCCCCAACACGCCGCCCCTCTCGTTTACGTTCTTGGCGCAGAGCTGGTAGCCTCGACTCTGGTTCTGCCCCAGGGCGGCGTACGTGCCGGTCAGAGAAAGCGAGGCACCGATCTTGATGGGCGACTGGGCGGCTGCAGGTGTCAGCCACGTGCCGACTGCGAGGACAAGCGCCAGGATGGCCACCCATCCCGCGGTCATCCCGTTACACCTCTGACTCCCCATGGCAATCCCCCTCCCCGTTCTGCGGTTCCAGTTTCCAAACCTCCCGCACGCCGACACACGGCACGCCGCCCGCCCCCCGGGGGCAGAAACCCTGTCGTCGTGGCCTCAGCTGTGTGGGGGTCCGGCGCCGCAGAAGCTGCGGCCGCGCCGTTACAACTAGCACGGGGAGGAAAGGCGTGTCAACGGCCAAGTCCGGACTCCGGATCGGCGGCCCGGCCCCCGCGATCGGGCCAGGCCCTCCCTGCCTCCCCCGGGAGGCGAGAGCTCAGGCGAGGTTCCCCCGGACCACTGCCAGCGCCCTCTCGCGGAGCCCCTGGCCCTGGGCCAGCGCGGCGCGCACCTTCCGGCCGTGAGCGTTCCGGAAGGCCTCGTCCCTGACGGATCCCAGGTTGATCTGGACGTTCAGGGCGCCGCCCTCCAGGGCCGCCGCCGCCAGGAGGGCCCCCACGCCGGCGTCCGAAGCCGCGCTGGGGTTTCCCTCCTCCGCCACCTGCACTGCCAGCTCCAGCACCCGGAGCGATTGCGCGCACACTTGCATCGGCGGCCCCGCCGCGGCCTTATAGGCCTGCTGGATGGCCTCGGATCGCGCGCGCTGCTGCTCGGGTGTCTCCTTGGGCATCCGGAACGCCGCCATGACCTGATCGAAGGCCCTGGCGTCCTCGTCCACCAGGGCCAGGAGATCGAGGCGCAGACGGTCCGCCTCGGCCGCGATCCGATCCATCCGCTCGGCGCGGTCGGTGAACTTTTTGCTCCCGGCCGTGGTCCGGGCCACCATGGCGGCGAGCGCCGCTGCCAGCGCGCCCGCCAGGGCCGAGGCGCACCCGCCGCCCGGCGTCGGCTCTTTCGACGCCAGCAGCTCACTGAACCCCGCCAGCGACATCTCCTTAAGACTCATGGCGCCCCCTGTCTCAATCTCGGATTTCGGATGTCGGATTTCGAATTTCACGACGGCAAGATCCGCAATCCGAAATCCAAAATCCGAAATCTGCCCGACCTCAGTCGGGCAGCAGGTGGTACTCGATGATCTGCTTCGCGTTGAACCCGGGGAGCTGGAGGTAATAGCTCACCACCTCCTCCAGGGCCTCGATGGGAACCATGCCCACCAGCTCGCACTCCTTGACCAGGACGCCGTAGCGCGCCGCCTCGGCCTTGATCAGCTCCACCGCCCGGTGGATCGGCGTCTTCTGGTAGTTGACGAGGTTCATCGAGACCTGGACGATCCCCTTGTCTTCTAGGGAAAGACCCATGGCCTTCACATAGCGCAGGCCGCCCCCGATGTGGCGAACCGCGTTGGCGATCTTCTTTGCCACTTCCAGGTCGTTGGTGTGCAGATTCACGTTGAAGGCGATGAGCGGCATCCGGGCCCCCACCGCCGTCACCCCCGACTTCTCGTTAAGCCTCTGGGGGCCCGCATCCACCTTCCAGGCGGGGTCCTGGAGCTTCCTGGCCATGCCCTCGTACTCGCCCTTCCGGATGTCGGCAAGGTTCCGCCGGGACTCGCTGGTGCAGGCCTCCTCGTAGTAGAAGACCGGGATCCGGTGCGTCTCGGCAAACGCCTTGCCGAACCGGCGCGCGATCTCCACCGCCTCCGCCATGGTCATACCGCGGATGGGGATGAAGGGCACCACGTCCACCGCGCCCATGCGCGGGTGGCTCCCCTTGTGCTGCCGCATGTCAATCAACTCGACGGCCCGCGAGGTCACGGCCATGGCGCAGGCCTCCACGGCCTCGGGGGCCCCCAGGAACGTGGAGTCGGCCCGGTTGTGGTCCCTGTCCATGGAGAGATCCAGGATCTTGACCGGGAATTTCTTCAGGACGGCTTCCAGCTCCTTGAGGAAATTCGGATCTCGCCCCTCGCTGAAGTTGGGGACGCACTGCAGGATCTTCATGCCCGGAGAACCTCCCGTCGCCCCG
>JBBIQE010000019.1:0-36784 GCA_037442485.1 Methylomirabilis sp. (SeqCode) | reverse complement strand
CGACTGAGCGATCTCCTCACCCCGCGGGAGCCCATCCCCGCCAGCCTCTACCTCGCCCTCAGCCTCGGCAGCTTTGCCTTCTTGCTCCTCGTCTGGGCCATCCTGACCTACGGGGGCTTCATAGATCCCCTGTTCCTCCCCTCGCCGGGGCGGGTCTTCCGGGCCGGACTGGACCAGTTCCTCGAGTTCGGGTTCGCCACCGACATCGTGAACAGCGTGTACCGCGTGATGATGGGCTTCGTCGTCGCCGCCCTCATCGGGGTCCCCCTGGGGCTCGTCATGGGAACCTTCCAGGTCGCCGAGGCGCTGACCGAGCCCGTGGTCGGCTTCATCCGCTACATGCCCGCCTCCGCCTTCATCCCGCTGTTCATCCTCTGGCTGGGGATCGGGGATGTCGAGAAGATCGCCATCATCTTCGTGGGGAGCTTCTTCCAACTCGTCCTGATGGTCGCCGTGGTCGCCAAGAACGTGCCCACGGATATGCTGGAGACGGCCTACACCCTGGGGGCCAGCCGCCTGCAGGTCATCCGGAAGGTGCTGCTCCCGGCGAGCCTCCCCGGCATCCTGGACACCCTGCGGATCATCGTAGGGTGGGCCTGGACCTACATCATCGTGGCCGAACTGGTCGCCTCCGCCTCGGGGATCGGCTACATGATCATCAGCGCGCAGCGGATGCTTCGGACCGGAAGCATCATTTTCGGGATCGTCACTATCGGCACCATGGGCCTGCTCACGGACTATTTTTTCAAATGGCTGTACCGGAAGCTTTTCCCCTGGGTGGAGTGAGCGCGTGCCGGAACCCGTGAAGCTCCAGATTCAGAACCTGCGCAAGACCTACCGGACGGATGGCCACGAGGTGGTGGCCATTGACGAGGTGAGCCTCGCCATCCGCAACCAGGAGTTCGCCACCCTCCTGGGCCCCTCGGGCTGCGGCAAGAGCACGCTCTTGCGCATCGTGGCAGGGCTGGTGAAGCCCACGCGCGGCGTCGTCCGCCTGGACGGGCAGGCCATCCGCGGTCCGGGCCGCGACCGCGGGATGGTCTTCCAGAGCTACACCCTGTTTCCCTGGCTCACGGTGCTGGAAAACGTCCAGTTCGGCCTGGAGCTCTCCGGGGTCCCCCGGGCGGAGCAGGAGCGGATCGCCCGGGCCTTCGTCGAGAAGGTGGGTTTGCGGGGGTTCGAGCGGGCCTACCCCAAGGCGCTCTCCGGAGGCATGAAGCAGCGGGTGGCCATCGCGCGGGCTCTGGCCAACAATCCGGCCATCCTGCTCCTGGACGAGCCCTTCGGGGCCCTGGACGCCCAGACCCGCTCTCTCATGCAGGAGCTGCTCACCGGCGTGTGGGAGGAGCTGCACAAGACCATCCTCTTCGTCACCCACGACGTGGAGGAGGCCATCTTCCTCTCGGATCGGGTCTTCGTCATGACGGCGCGGCCCGGCCGGATCAAGGCCGAGATCGAGGTCCCCCTGGAGCGTCCGCGAAGCTACGGGCTCAAGGCCTCCGAGACCTTCCTCGACCTCAAGAAGCAGGCGCTCACCCTCATCCGCGAGGAAGCCATCAAGGCCACCCGGCACACGGAATGATGCCGGGCGGCAGGCAGCACTGGCCCGACGGCCGGGGATGCAGTGGCTCCCCTGCGCGAGCGACTGCTGCCGGAAAACGCAGGGACCGACCGGGGGGCCAGAGGGGGGAGATCGCGCCTACAGGTGGATCGTCCGACGCGCCATGGCCCGCTCCCACTTCTTCTCGTAGTCCTCATCAAAGATCAGCCCCTCGTCGGCCGGGACGCTCACCCAGGCCCCGGCCCCGATCTCGGCCTCGAGCTGGCCTGGGGCCCAGCCGGCATAGCCCAGGGCGAAGAGGCTCTTGCGTGGGCCGGTCCGGGTGCCAATGGCGCGGAGAATCTCGGGCTGCGAGGTCACGGCGATCCCGTCCCTGACCACCCGGGTGCCCGGAATCCTGTACTCGGTCGTGTGCAGGACGAACCCCAGCGCCGGCTCGACCGGACCCCCGAAGTGCACGCGGATCCGCCCGTTCACGCCCTGGCCGTTCATCCCGAGCCGCTCCAGCAGCTCGGAGAGCGGGGCCTCCCCGAGCGGCCGGTTCACGATGAGCCCCATGGCCCCGCTGGCGTCGTGGCGGACCATGTAGACGACGGTCCGGACAAACCGCGGATCCCGGAGTTCGTCCGTCGCCACCAGGAACTGACCCGTCAGGCTGGCAGACTGGGCGACAACGGCGAGCGGGTGGATGAGGCCGGCGCCCCTCCCGGGCGGCGCCGGCGGCAGGAAGCCGGCGCCAATCGCCAGAAGGACGATCGGGCACCACCCCGGACGGACCCACCGATTGAAGACGGCCATCGGTCACGCCCCCCTCGGCAGCCACGGGTGCAAATCGGCGTCGCTAGTATACCAGATGTTCGCCAAAGCGCTCGCCTTTCTCCCCGGCCCGTGCCCGGCGCTCCTTCTCGAGGCGGATCGGTACCGGCGGGCAGTCTTTTCCCCGTCGCGTTTTCCCTCGAATGCCCCGCACCCGCATGCTATAGTGACCGGGAGGCCTGCCGCTATCGGACCCCGGAGGTGCCCCGGTTGACCGCGACGCTGCGACCCATGATCCCGGTCCCGGCCCTGTCGGCCGGCCTCGGTCTCTGCGGGGCGGCCGTCTTGCCGGTTCAGTATCCAGGCCCGAGCCGACTGAGCCGGGCCACCGACCACCTTCGCCAGGGCGAGCGGGATCGGCCCCGCGCCCTGCCGGATGCGGCGCTCACCCGGGACGGGAGCCCGGAATCGGATGGCAACCCCGCCCTCCGCCTCCGGTCCGGTCCGGGTCCCGCGGAGGGCGGGGAGACCGCAGTTTGGCGTGGAGGCGGAGCGGGCCCATGTTCTGTCCGGTGTGCGGCAGCGAGTACGTGGCGGGGATCCCGCGCTGCGCCGACTGCAGCGTCCCGCTGGTCGCCGAGCCCCCCGGAGGCGAGGCGGAGATGATCTTCGACGACCCCGTGGTCCCTGCGGCCGAGGTGTGGAATCCGGCCGAGGCGGAGATCGTCTGTGCGCTCCTCCAGGCGCACGGCATCCCCTGTATCCTGAAGGCGGAGAACCAGTACGCCGTGGACGCCACCTACACCATCGGCCCGCTGGCCCGCCGGCGCATCCTGGTCCGCGAGAGCGATCTGCCGCGCGCCCGGGAGATCCTGCGGGCTGCCCCGGTTCCCGAGGTCGGCAGCGAGGCGGAACTGGAGGCTGACCGAAGGATGGATGCCGGCCCCTCATCCCCGACCCCCGACGGCAGCGCCGATTGCTGACGGGCGAACGGTTGACCGCCATGGTGCCCACCGCCCCGGCCTTTCACGAGAATGCCGCCCTCTTCGGGCACGATGCCACGCCCCGCCTCCTCGCCTTCGAGCTGGAAGGGGACGACGCCGTCCGCGTCTTCGCCCGGACCGAGGACGGCCGGACGGTCTCCCACACCCGCCCCTTCCGGCCCTTCATCCTGCTGGCCAGTACCGACCTGCTCGCCGGGTGGGCCGGCGGCCATGACGTGGAGGCGCTGCAGGGCGAGGGCCTGTACCGCTTCCTGGTCCTGTTGCGCGGCTGGGAGGACGCCCTCAAGGCCCGGGCCCACCTCCAGAAGGTCACGGGGAAGCCCCCGACGGCGCCGGATGCGCCCTATCTGTTCTTCAGCGACCCCATCCAGCAGTATCTGATGCTCACGGGCCAGACGCACTTCCTGAACCTCCCCTTCGGCGAGCTGCGCCGGATGCAACTGGACATCGAGACCTACTGCGCCGCCGGCTACGAGTTCCCCAACGCCGCCCGGGCCGAGGACCGGATCACCGCCATCGCCCTGGCCGACTCCACGGGGTGGGAGCACCTGATCTCGGGCAAGGTCCTGGGCGAGGCCGACATGCTGAGGGAGCTGGTCCGCCTCGTCCAGGAGCGGGACCCGGACGTCCTGGAGGGCCACAACCTGTTCCGCTTCGACCTGGAGTACATCGAGGCCCGCGCCCGGCGGCACAAGGTCCAGCTCGCCCTGGGCCGCAACGGGGCCCTCCTCACGGGGCATCCCTCGCGCATGCAGATCGCCGAGCGGGCCATCACCTACAGGAAGTACGAGGTCTTCGGCCGGCACATCCTGGATACCTGGATCCTGGCCCAGCACTACGACGTGAGCGCCCGCGAGCTGGAGGGATTCGGCCTGAAGGAGATCGCCAAGCACTTCGGCCTGGCCACGGAGGAGCGGACCTACATCCTGCCCGAGAAGGTCTCCTGGTACTTCGACCACGAGCCGGACACCCTGTTTCGGTATGCGCTGGACGATGTGCGCGAGACCCGCGCCCTCAGTCAGATCCTGAGCCCGAGCTACTTCGTGCAGGCCCAGATCTTCCCCTTCTCGTACCAGAACGTGGCCCTGCGCGGCAACGCCACCAAGATTGACGCCCTCCTCATCCGGGAGTACCTGCGCCAGCGGCGCGCCATCCCCGCCCCCGAGCCCCCCCAGGAGGTCCTGGGCGGCCACACCGAGATCGCCTACCAGGGCGTGGCCCGGCGCGTGCTCCACTGCGACGTGACCTCGCTGTACCCCTCGGTGATGCTCGCCTTCGGCTACTTCCCCCGGCGCGACAGCCTGGGGGTCTTCGCCTCGCTCCTCACGGACCTGCGGGCCTTCCGGGTCGAGGCCAAGCGGCTCGCCCGCACGGCCGAGACGGAGGAGGCGCGCACCTACTACGAGGCCCTGCAGGGCACGTTCAAGATCCTGATCAACTCCTTCTACGGATACCTCGGCTTTGCCATGGGCCACTTCAACGACTACCAGGCGGCCAACCAGGTGACGCGGAAGGGGCGGGAGCTGATCCAGGCCGTCATGGCCTGGCTGAAGGAGCGCGGCGCACGGCTCATCGAGATTGATACCGACGGCCTGTACTTCATGGCGCCCCCGGATGTCCGGACGCCCGAGGAGGAGGAGCGGCTGCTCGCCGAGATGGCCGCCACCCTGCCGCCGGGGATCAGCCTGGAGCTGGCGGGCCGCTACCCCGCCATGTTCAGCTACAAGATGAAGAACTACGCCCTGCTGGATGCGTCCGGACGGATCAGCATCACGGGCTCGGGCCTGCGCTCCCGGGGGCTGGAGCTGTTCCAGCGGGAGTGGATGGAGGAGATGTTCCGCCACCTGCTGCAGGGCGAGCCGGAGAAGATCCGGGACCTCACCCGGCGCTACGCCGAGGCCTTCGAGCAGCACCGGTTCGACATCCGCAAGTTCATGAAGACGGAGACGCTGCAGGAGTCGCTGGAGAGCTACCGGGAGAAGGTCCGGACGGGCAAACGGAACCCCGCCGCCGCCTACGAGCTGGCCCTCCGCGCCTCGCGCCCCTACCAGCCGGGCGACCAGATCTCCTACTACGTCTCGGGCAGCTCGAAGAAGGTGAAGGTGCACGAGGCGGCCAGGCTGGCCGCGGAGTGGGACCCCCGGAACCCGGACGAGAACGTCGAGTACTACAAGGCCAAGCTGGTGGAGCTGGCGGAGAAGTTCCGACCGTTCTTCGAAACGGCCTAGAAGGCGAGCAGGCTGGAAGGCTTCTTGGCTGCCTGCGTTCTAGCCTTCAGGCCTTCGAGCCTTCCGGCATTCCACCAGCTCTTGGCATTCCTGGCGTCTGGAAGGGGTATGGACCGCAAGAAGTGGCTCGTCGTCATCGCGGTGGACATGGCCATGGCCCTGGCGGCCCTGGACAACACGGTCGTCGGCACGGCCATGCCCACGGTGGTGGCCAGCCTGGGGGGTCTGCCCCTCTTCAGTTGGGTCTTCTCCATCTACCTGCTCACCTCCACCGCCTCCCTCCCCATCTTCGGGCGCCTGTCCGACCTCTTCGGCCGCCGCAATATGTTCCTGGTGGCCGTCTGGATCTTCACGGCCGCCTCGGCCCTGTGCGGCCTGGCCACCAGCATGGTGTTCCTGATCGCGGCGCGCGCCCTCCAGGGGATCGGTGCGGGCGGCACCTTCGCCCTCTCGCAGGCGGTCTTCGGCGAGATCTTCCCGCCGCACGAGCGGGGGCGGATGCAAGGCTACCTGGCGGCCGTGTGGGGGATCTCGGCCCTGATCGGCCCGCTCATCGGGGGCCTGATCGTCACGTACCTGGGCTGGCGCTGGACCTTCTTCGTGAACGTGCCGGTGGGCGCGGCCGCCAACTACCTGCTGGTGGTGGGGCTCAGCGGCCTGGCCAGCCAGGGGAGCCGGCGGCGCATTGACTACGCGGGGGCGGCCTGCCTGCTGGTGAGCATCCTCGCCCTGATGCTGGCGCTCCTCCAGGCCGGCAAGCTGGGCCGCGTCCTGGGGGTGCAGACCCTGGCGGGACTCGCCGTGTGCCTCATCTTCACCGCGGCCTTCCTCTGGATCGAAGGCCACGTCCTCGAGCCGATCCTGCCCCTCGGGCTCTTCGGCAGCCGGACCTTCGTCACGACGACGGCCTGCCTGTTCCTGTCCGGCCTCGCCATGTTCGGCGCCGTCTCCTTCATCCCCCTCTTCGTCCAGGCGGTCCTGGCGGGCACGGCCGTCCAGGCCGGCTCGGTCCTCACCCCCACCAGCCTGAGCTGGGTCATGGGCAGCACCATCGGGGGGCGGCTGCTGAACCGCTTCGGCTACCGCGTCCTGGCCGTGGCGGGGATGGTCGGCCTCACCACCGGGTACCTGCTCTTCACGCGGCTGGGCGCGGGATCGCCGCTCCGCCACGCGGCGGGAAGCGGCATGATCCTGGGGCTGGGCATGGGCCTCATCACCGTGACGACGGTCGTGGCCGTGCAGAGCGCGGCGCCGCCCGGACAGATCGGTGTCGTCTCGACGCTGCCCTTCTTCTTCCGGAACATCGGGGCCACCATCGGCGTGGCCATCATGGGGACGATCCTCAACGCGCACGTGAGCGCCGCAGGGGGCAGCCCGCTGAACCTGGCGGGCGGCGAGGCGGTGTTGCAGACGCTGCCGACCGGCCTCCGGGCGGAGCTTCTCCAGGGCATCCGGGCGGCTTTTCTCTTCGGTCTCGGCGCCGTGGCCCTCGGCATCCCGCTGAGCCTGATGGTCCCCGATCTGTCGCCGCTGCACCAGCGCGCCCCGGCCGAGGCCGAGGTGCTCCCCTCTCCGCCGGCCGAGCTGTCGTGACGGCCTGCCCCCCGCCCGCCCCGCGGGGGATGGGCTGCCCGCGCCGGCGCCCGGCCGCGCCAGGGCAGAGGCTTGACCACCGGGGCCTTTCCCGCTAGGCTGTGGCCGGCTCCCAACCGGCCAGGCCCTCCGGCATGAGGTGAGGTCATGGAGGCAAAGGTGCTCGAGACCCGCGTGGAGAAGCTCACCGCGCTCCTCGAGGTGGGCAAGGCCATGGCCTCGGAGCGCAACCTGGACCGCCTGCTCCAGTTGATCCTGACCGAGGTCACCAAGGTCATGGAGGCCGACCGGAGCTCCCTCTTCCTGGTGGACCGGGAGCGGAACGAACTCTGGTCCAAGATCGCCCAGGGGCTGGAGGTCCGCGAGATCCGCATCAAGATCGGCATGGGGATCTCGGGCTACGTCGCCCAGACCGGGAAGACGGTCAACATCCAGGACGCCTACACCGATCCCCGCTTCAACCAGGAGACCGATCGGCACACCGGCTACCGGACGCGGAGCATCCTCTGCGTCCCCATGCGGAACAAGCTGGGCGAGGTCATCGGCGTCCTCCAGGTCCTGAACAAGCGCGAGGGGGTGTTCACCCGCGAGGACGAGGAGCTGCTCCTGGCCCTGTCCAGCCAGGCCGCGGTGGCCATCGAGAACGCCATCCTGTACGAGGACATCCAGCGGCTCTTCGAGGGCTTCATCAAGGCCTCGGTGTACGCCATCGAGTCGCGGGATCCCACCACCTCCGGCCATTCGGAGCGCGTGGCCATCCTGACCGTCGGGCTGGCCGAGAAGGTGGACCGGACGGATGCCGGACCCTATGCCGACATCACCTTCTCGCCCGAGGACATCCGGGAGTTGCGCTACGCCTCGCTGCTGCACGACTTCGGCAAGGTGGGGGTGCGCGAGCCGGTGCTGGTCAAGGCCAACAAGCTCTACGAGCATCATCTGGACCTGGTGGCCGCCCGGTTCAAGTTCATCAAGAAGGCGCTGGAGAACTCCTACCTCCAGAAGAAGCTGGGGTTGGCCCTCACCCTGGGGCGGGGATGCGAAAAGGAGCTGGCGGCCCTGGACGAGGAGCTGCAGCAGAAGCTGGCCGAGGTGGACGAGCAGTTCAATTTCATCCTGGAGGCGAACCGGCCCACCGTCCTGCCCCAGGGCGGCTTCGAGCGGATCCAGGAGATCGCCCAGCGCACCTTCGTAGACGGGGACGGCTCCCGGGTCCCCTACCTCACCACCAAGGAGGCGGAAAACCTCTCCATCGGCAAGGGGAGCCTGAACTTCCAGGAGCGGCTGGAGATCGAGTCCCACGTCACCCACAGCTTCCGCTTCCTGCGCCAGATCCCCTGGACCAAGGACCTGCGCCGCATTCCCACCATCGCCTACGCCCACCACGAGAAGCTGAACGGCACGGGCTATCCCAACGCGCTGCGCAGCGAGGACATCCCGTTCCAAGCCAAGATGATGGCCATCTGCGACGTCTACGACGCCCTGACGGCCGCCGACCGCCCCTACAAGCGGGCCCTGCCCCCCGAGCGGGCCCTGACCATCCTCGGGATGGAAGTGAAGGACGGGAACCTGGATCCCGAGCTGGTGCGCATCTTCACCGAGGCTCGGGTCTGGGCCCTCACCCTCGGCATGCGCCCCGGCCGCTGACCTCTTCCGCCTGCCCTCACAGCGGCGCACGTCACCCGGCACCCCGCCGAGTGCCCCCCGCTGCCTCCTGCCTCCCCGCGCCGAGCCCGGTCCGATCCCACCCCCATCGGACATGCGCACGGCGATCCTCCCCCGGACCCCGGACGGAGGTGTCGGGACCGCCAGCGCCAGCGGAGGAGGATCCACCCGGAACGTTGCAGTTCTCCCGCCACGCTCGCCAATCCGCCGGCGGCGGACCGGGCTGGCCGAACGCTGGCAGCAAGCAGCCGGGTCCCCATGGGAATCATGGGACCCCGGTTCGCCAAGGAAAAGACCCGAGCGTGTGTCTCGTTGCCTGCCTGTGCGTTCCGCACGCAGACAGGCGCGCCGGGCGATCTGGGCGTGAAAAATCCGGGTCCACGCCGGGGCCGTCTTCCGGAAGAAGGGGGTCCCCATAGGGAGGGACTCGCGCCAGGTCTCCCGGCCAGCGGCTAGCCGCGCCAGCCGGGGACCTGGATGATCTCGCGCGAGGGGAGCTTGAGGCAGGTGAGCTTTCCCCCGTATACGCAGCCGGTGTCGATGCCGATGCGGTCGGGCTGAAGCAGCACCTCGCGTAGCGGCGTGTGGCCGAACACGACCGGCTTGGGGAACCGGCCGATGAACTGGAAGAACTCCTGCCGGATCCAGACCAGATCCTCCAACGTCTGCTTGTCCAGGGGGACCATGGGGCGGATGCCCGCGTGGACGAAGAGGTATCCGGGCGTCTCGTACATCGGCCGCAGGCTGTGAAAGAAGGTGAGGTGGGCCGGGGGGATGTGGGTGAAATCCCCTCCGTAGCTTTGCAGCGTGGCCAGGCCCCCGTTCGGGAAAAAGATCCCGTCGTCCTTCCCGCTCAGGTAATCCAGGAGCATCTTCTCGTGGTTGCCCATCAGGAAGACGCAGCGATAGGGAAGGCCCAGCAGGTACTCCACGACCTCCCGCGAGTCCGGCCCCCGGTCAATGTAGTCCCCGATGAAAACCACCTCGTCGCCGGGCTGGGGCGCGATCTTCGCCAGGAGGCGCTGCAGCGGCCGCAGGCAGCCGTGGATGTCCCCGATGACGTAGGTCGCCGGCCCCTCCGAGCTGGGCAAGGGACCCATGGAATGCTTCCCCCCGGTGCAAAGCGACAGGAAGCCGTCGCCGCCTATGCGCCCCTGCGCGAGCGAGCCCCGACCGCCTCCCACAGGATCGCCAGCTTGGTGAGGCCGCAGCAGATGCGATCGTCCTGCGCCATGGCCACGGCCTCCTCGAAGGGGAACGGGTGGACCTCCAGGTGCTCGTCCCGGTCGGGCGGCAGCGGGTCGGGGACGAGATCCTCGGCCACGTAGATGTGGATGACCTCGTCCAGGTAGGCGTTGTTCGGCCAGAATCCCCCCAGGCGCCGCAGGCGGCCGGCCCGGTAGCCGGCCTCCTCCCGAAGCTCCCGCTGCGCCGCCTCTTCCGGGGCCTCGCCCGGCGAGATGCTGCCGCCGGGAATCTCCCAGGAGAAGTCCTGCGTGACGTGCCGGTATTGCCGGACCAGGACCACCCGCCCATCCGGCAGGAAGGGCAGGATGCCGACGCTCGCCCCCAGGTGCAGGACCGGATAAATTCGCGCGCGCCCGTCCGGCAACTCCAGGGCGTCTTCCCGGACGGTGACGTGGGCCGTCCGGTACAGCGTCCGCGTCCCCACCTTCTTCCACGCCTTCAGCGTAGCCACGCACCCCTCCTCGATCCGTCCTCGACCTCGGACTGCCCCACCGCCGCACCCACGAAGCACCCCTTCGCCAGCACCGCTCTGCGCGCCGCGACCTGCGCCTTTTCGCCGCAGACGAAGAGGTCGTCCTGGTCCGAAGGGGAGCGTGGGGATCGATCCCCGCGCCCGCCCGAGGCGGGCGCGGGTCAACACCGCCCCGTCGGTCCTGTCCCCCTCCCTGGCTGAACACCACCAGGACCGGGGCGCCGCGTTGCGCCAACCGCCCCTGCAGACGCAGGGCCGTCGCCGGCCCACCTCGTGCGGGGTGTCTCAGGCGAACAGGGGCAGCGGGTCCTCGATCTTCAGCGGATCCTGGACGTAGAAGGCCTGGCCGAACTTCGCCCCGATCTGCGCCCCCAGGTAGCCGGCCGTGGCCTCCAGCCGGGTGGGGAAGAATTTGGGCCGATCCGGCCGGTCGAACTGCGACTTGTGGTTGGCCAGGGCCTGGATGGCCTGGGGGAACTCGTCGTCCACCGGGACGATGAAGGTCGGCTTCATGTACGGCGGGAGGAAGTAGTAGAGGACCTTCTTCACCACGTGGGGGCGCCCCTCAGCCGGGAACTTCTCCAGGTGCGCGAAGTTGACCCCGTGCGTGACCAGGTGCCCGCAGGTGATGTGATCCGAGTGGCCGCGGCCGCGGCCCGGCTCGATCCCGTGGTAGGGGGCGAGCACGACCTGCGGCCGGTACTTCCGGACCAGAGATGCCACGATGATCCGGTTGGCGTGGGAATCCTCCAGGCGCGTGTCGCCCAGGTCGAGAACCTCCATGGCATCCAGCTTGAGGTCGCGGGCCGCCCGGCGCGTCTCCTCGCGCCGGACCTCGGGCGTGCCGCTTCCCATCTCGCCCTCGGTCAGGATGACCATGCCCGTCCGGTACCCCCGGTTCTTCATCTTCAGCAGGAACGCTCCCGTCCCGATCTCGGCGTCATCGGGATGCGGGCCGAACGTCAGAAAATGCAACGGCTCCACCATGTGTGATCCCTCGTGTCAGCTCGCCGGGGGTCCGGTATTCTGCCGTCGCGCCATCGTCCCGGCACCCCCGGCGTCGTTTTCCGGGCGCGCCTGCCCGCCGGTCCCGGCAGGCGGGGATCCGGGAGGGGAGAACCCCCACGCCGAAATCCGACATCCGCCATCGGCGAGATGGAAGGTTATGAGGGCAGGAGGAAAAAGTCAACCGGCCGCGCTGGCCCACGCCTTCCGCCCCTCAGATCCGGGCGAACTCCCCCAGCATGGGGGCGTGGACTTCGGGAATCCCCAGCGCCGTCAGCCGCTCCCCCAGGGGGAGCATCTGCTCTTCTTCGCCGTGGACCAGGAACACCCGGCGCAGCGCCGACCGGCAGCCCCGAACGAACTCCAGCAAATCGTCCCGGTCCGCGTGGGCGCTGAAGGCGTCCATCACGACCACCTCGGCCTCCAGGGAGTGTGCCACGCCGAAGATCCGCACCACCGGCTCCCGGTCGGCGATCTTCCGGCCCAGGGTGTTCCTGGCCTGGAACCCGATGATCAGGATGGTGTTCCGCGCATCCTCGATGCCGTTCCTGAGGTGGTGGAGGATGCGCCCCGCCTCGCACATCCCCGAGGCGGCGATGATGATCATGGGGCCCTCGCGGTCGTTCAGGGCCCTGGAATCCTCCGCGGTGCTCAGGTAGGTCAGGTTCTCGAACCCGAAGGGATCGCCGTTTCGCCGCATGAAGGCCCGCGTCTCCTCGTCGAAGCACTCCGGGTGCAGCTTGAAGATCTCGGTGATCCGGACCGACAGGGGACTGTCCACAACCATGGGAATGGGCGGGATCGCCTTCCGCAGGGTGAGCCGGTGCAGGGCGTAGACGAACTCCTGGGTGCGCTCCAGGGAGAAGCTGGGCACCAGGATCTTCCCCCGGCGCGCCGCGGTCCGGTTGATCACCTCGGTGAGCTGCGCCTCCATCCCGGCCATGGGGGCGTGCAGCCGGTCCCCGTAGGTGCTCTCCAGGATCAGGACCTCCGGCCGCTCCGGCACCTCCGGGTCGCGCAGGATGGCCATGTTCCGCCGGCCCAGGTCCCCGCTGAACACCAGGCGCAACCGGTCCGGCGGCCGGTCGATGTCCAGCTGCACGATGGCCGAGCCCAGGACGTGCCCGGCATCCAGGAAGGTGCAGGTCACCCCCGGCAGGATCTGCGCCGGGTGGTGGTAGGCCAGGGTGCGAAACTGCCTGAGCGCCGTCAGGACGTCCGCCTCGTCGTAGAGGGGCACGACCGGCTCCGGGAGGTCGGCCGCGTGCTTCCGGTTCATGAAGTCGGCGTCCGCCTCCTGGATGTGGGCCGCGTCCCGGAGCATCACGGCGCACAGGTCGCGGGTCGCCGGGGTGCAGGTGATGCTGCCCCGGAACCCCTGCTTCACCAGCGTGGGGATGTTGCCGGAGTGATCAATGTGGGCGTGGGAGAGGATCAGGGCATCCACCTGCCGCGGATCGAAGGGCAGGTGCCGGTTGCGCTGGCTCGACTCCTTGCGCCGCCCCTGGTACAGCCCGCAGTCCAGCAGGAGCCGCGTCCCGTCCAGCTCCAGCAAATGTTGCGAGCCGGTCACCCCGCGCGCCGCGCCCGCGAAGAAGATCCGCATCGGTCGCTTCCCTCCCGGACTGCTGTGGTATAATCCGCCGACCGTGTCCCGAACCGCCCGCATCGGAGGTGCCCCGGGGAGATGCTTAGGACTCCCGCCGAGATTGATCGAATCGTCCGAACGCTCCGCTGGAGCAGCCGGCGGTGGAAGCCCACCGCGCTGGCGGGGGTCGCGGAGGGCTCCCGCGACCCCTTCCGGGTGCTGATCGGCTGCCTCATCAGCCTCCGGACCAAGGACGAGGTCACGGCCGAGGCCTCCGCGCGGCTGTTCCGCCTCGCCCGGACACCGCGCGCCATGCTGCGCCTGCCCGCCGCGCGGATCGCCCGGGCCATCTATCCGGCGGGCTTCTACCGCACCAAGGCCCGAACGATCAAGGGAGTGTGCCGCACGCTGCTCGAGGCCCATGGCGGCACGGTCCCCGACGACCTGGAGACGCTACTCACCCTGAAGGGGGTGGGGCGCAAGACGGCCAACCTCGTCCTCACCACGGGGTACGGCAAGCCCGGCATCTGCGTGGACACCCACGTGCACCGCATCAGCAACCGGCTCGGCCTCGTGACGACCAAGACCCCCGAACAGACCGAATTCGCCCTCCGCCAGCTCCTGCCGCGCCGCCACTGGATCCCGTACAACGACCTCCTGGTCGCCTTCGGCCAGAACGTGTGCCAGCCCGTCTCGCCCCGGTGCAGCACCTGCCCCGTGAACGGCCTCTGCCCCCGGATCGGCGTCACCCGCCATCGCTAGCGGTGCAGCCGAGTCGGGCGTTCCACGCGCCCCCGACCCTCCCCGCCCCCCCGACCCGCCCGGGCGCCACCCGTTGAGGCTTCCCGCCAGCGGCTCCGCGCAGATTAGCCGCCAGACAGCCCCCCGTCAATCCGCAACCTCCCCGCGCCTCTAGGGGACGTTGTTCGGTTGCTTCGGATTTCGCAAACCTGCCAGAAGCGCCCCCGCGTTCAGGCGTTGCGAACGGAGCGCCTTGGCGCCTCGTTCCACGCCAGCCAGCACCGTTTGCGAGGAGACATTGATGGCGCGGGCCACCCTGACCAGCGGAAGTCCCAGCTCCCGCACGGCAAGTGCACTCACGACTGATCTCGCAGCCACGACTGTCCTGCGCTTGCTGCCACCTATGATCTCGTCGGCGGTCATGCCGTAAGCCTGGGCCACACGTTCGATGAGTGCGGGCAGGGCCGCGGCGGCCTGCGTGCCCGGGGATGGGACAGCGGGGGCCTCGCGAAGCATCCGCTCCACAAAGTCCGATCCTCCAAGAATTCGCTCGTCGGCCGTCCAGCGTTCGCGCCCCCGCCGCAAGGCCGCAACGCCTTCCCAACCACCTGCGCTTCGGCGGAGACCTCCGCCTTGCAGTTCAAAGCGGCGTCCCCGGCTGACGCCCTCGCCGACGAACGCGCGGTACGCTCGTCGCGCCGCCTGGAGTCGTCCACTGTACTGCCTCAACACCTCTTCCGTGGCCTGCCATGGGCGCGGCACCCGGCCCATGAGGGCACTGTGGCCTGTCCATGGGTAACGGTCCAAGGCAGCAAGGTCGCTCACCACGCCGGCCCGGAGGGGATTCAGGTGGATGTACCGGGTGAGTTCAAGGAGGTAAGGATCTTCCTCCACTAAGATTGATTTGTATCGGTTTTGAAAAAGATGCCCCGTGCGACGGTGCCTGCGGTTGAAATTGACTGCGTAGCCTGTAAGGAGGCGGCGCATGGCAGTTGCAAGGGGCAGGCGACCTGTCCGGACCAAAAGATGAAAGTGATTTGGGAGCAGGGCCCATCCGAGGATGGCCAATCCGGTCTTGCCGCAGACCTTCGCCAGACGATCCACAAAGTCTCGCCGGTCCTCCTCGGTGCGGAAGATGGCCTGGCGTTCGAGCCCTCGAACCATCACGTGGTGGAGGGCACCCGGCGCATCCAGGCGGGCACCGCGCGGCATGTCTCGAAATTTACCCGCACTTCGGACTTGGCGTCAAGGCGAATCCGAAGCAACCGAACAACGTCCCCTAACGACCGTCAGCGGCGCAGCGGGGAGCGGATCAGGCCGTAGGCCCAGGCGGAGCCGACCAGGAGGAGGAAGCTGAAAAAGACGACCAGCCGCGAGGACAGCCTGATGGAGAGGATGGTCTGGACGTAGTAGCTGATGCATGTCCCCGCATACGGGCTGGTGTAATGGGACATCAGCCACTTCTCCAGGTGGGTGAGGGGGCAGGGAAGGTCGAAGGTCTCCAGTACCATGTTGAAGAGCAGACCGGAAAGATGCAGTGACCGGAGCCAGCGGTTCCGCCGGCCGAGGGGAAAGCCCGCCAGCAGAAACGCCACCCACGTCGTGTGGACCGCCAGGGTAAACCACGCCGCCAGCCGATACACGGCAGGAATCCCTCATCCGGAAGCGGACCGGCCGCCTGGGCCTCAGGCGCCCGCCCCCAGCCGCTCCCCCAGGAATTCGGCGGCCCGGCGCGCGGCATAGTAGAAGGCCAGGCCGAACCCGACGTGCCCCAGGGGCAGGGTGATGCGCCGCGGGCGGCCCAGCGCCTCCCACAGCTTGTCCTGCGCCTCCGGCACCACCGCCCGATCCAACCGCGTCTTGAACAGCAGGACGGAGTGGGGGTCCACCCTGCCCGCGTAGCGCATGGGCTCGGTGGGGGAGTTCTCCGGCCGGCCGAGGCGCAGCAGCTCCTCCGGATGGGTGAGGCCGTGCACCCGCATGATGCGCCGGCGGAACCGGCGCACCGACGGCTCGTGCGAGCGGGCCACGATCATGGCCTCGTCCGCGCCCCCCATGCAGAAGACGCCGGCGCGCACCCGCACATCCGCCCCCATCACGCACGGGCCGATGATGGCGCCGTGACTGATCCCGATGATCCCCAGCCGGCCTGCATCCACGCCGCGCTGGTGGCTCAGCCAGTCGAGGCCCCGGCGCCCGTCCCGGATCATCTCCGTCTCCACCTCCTGGCAGGTGGGGCCCTCCCCGTCCGGTGTCACCCGCACCCGGTCCAGGAAGGAGGGGCCGCTGCGCAGCTCCAGCGCGGCGAACCCCCGGGAGGCCAGGTACCGTCCCAGCGTTCCCGAGGCGAGATGCAGCAGATCGTTGAGGATGGGCAGGATCAGGATGCCGGGACGGGGTCGGTTCTCGCCCGCGCGGGGGAGATAGAAGCCGCCCGTGCTCCGGTAGCCGAGACCATCGGCTGTCGAGCGCGACGGGGCCTTCCACTGGACCCGCCAGGCCCGGACCTGGCGCGGGGCCGGCACCGGGATGGGATCGCCCGGGGGAATCTCGGGACGATACTCCAAGTCGGGGAAGGGGGCGCGGGGCCGGCCGTTGCCATTCCCCGGGGCGGCCGGCTCCTCCCGGCTCACCAGCTCCATCAGGCGCGCGAAGGCCGCCGATCCCGCCACACTGCGGAAGGCCTGGTCCGCCAGGAAGAACACCGAACGCCTGAACGATCGCATGCCCCCTCCCCACCGGAATGGAGACCCGGAGGCCTCACCCGAACAGGTCCCCCGCCCGGGGCGGTTCCTCCCCCGATTGGCGGAGGCGATTCCCCAGGGCGTGCGCCCGGCGCGCGGGCTCCGGGAGGCGGTATCCGGAGGTGCAGGCCAGGATGGTGGCCACGGCCCTGGGGAGACTGATCCGGTGGCCGACGGAGACGAACACGGGATCGGCCCGCTCGCGGGTCCGGACCGCCGCCCCGATCACCTCGCCCGCCTCCGTGAGGTCGCTCACGCTCCCGCGCTCCGCCCCGAGCGGGCCGAAGGTCCCGACCAGGACGCTCTTGGCGAAGCCGATGGTGGGCAGATCCACCAGCAGCCCGAAGTGGCAGGCAAAGCCGAACCGGCGCGGATGGGCGTAGCCGTGCCCATCGCAGATCAGGCAATCGGGCCGGGTGCGAAGCCTCTCCCACGCCGCCAGCCCCGCCGGCGATTCCCGGAACGAGAGCAGCCCGGGGACGTAGGGGAATCGCGCCTGCACGCGAACCCCGGCCGTCTCGACCACTTGGAAGCCCGGCACCCGCACCACGACGATGGCCGCGAACAGCCAGGGCGACCGCTTGTCATAGGAGACGTCCATGGCGGCGACGGTCCGAAACGCAGCCGGATCGTCGTCGCGCAGGATGAGCCGGCCGCGCAGCTCCTGCTGGATGCGCACCGCCTCCTCCGGCGTGACGTCCCAGCCATGCAATCGCCGGTACTCCACCCCCGTCCCCTCAAGCTCCCCGCGGCGGGCCGCCCTCACTGCCGCCACAGCGAGATCGGCGCCATGGTCGGCGTCCTGGGCGGATCCAGGATGATGCGCCCGTGCAGGAGCGAGTAGTATCGGAACCGGGCCGGCATGTGCGACCCCACCGAGCCCACCGCAACCACCAGCAGGAGGAAGAGGACCCGCTGCTCCCACCACAGCCCCGCCGCGATCAGCAGTGCCAGCTTCAGCAGGATCATGACCCCCTTGCCCAGATAGATCCAGCGACAGGAGGAATAGAGCTCCAGGAGGATCAGGCCCGCGCCGCTCGCGATGGTCAGATACAGGAGCAGGAGCAGCCGGTCGGCGGGCACGTCGAAGGCGTGTCCCCCCAGCAGGAGGCCGGAGGTCATCAGGTGTGCCGTCCTGAGGGCGATGTTAATCCCCCGCTCGCAGGGAACGTGGCGGGGCGTCTCGGGGAAGAGCACCGCGCCGAGGGTAGAGGCCATGGATCTCCGTGGGCCAGGATCGCCCTCTCAGCTCCGGGGGAAATCGGGCCGCGCCTTGATCCGGCGGATCTGCGCCAGGTGCTTCGCCTCGTGGGCGGCCGGGAGCGCCAGCCACTGGTAGAAATCCAGCTCCCCCAGTTGAAAATGGGGGATGGTGACGTTGCCGACGGCCCGCCCGTCCGCCCGGCCGCTCACCTGGAGCAGCCGCTCGCGGCTGGCCTCCAGGCCGGCCAGCAGCCGCGGGAGCGGCAGCCCCGGCATGGGCCGAACCGATTCGGGCGCCGCGGCCGGCGCATCGTAGAGAGCCTGATCAATCCGCTGCGGCGCCGCCTCCAGGCTCCCCGGCCCGCCGATCAGGCCGCGCCCCGCCGCCTGCTGCAGGATCCTGGACAGCACGCGCGCGATGCTCTGCTCTGCCAGGCAGAGGTGATCCAGGATCTCCCCGATGGACCACTGCCCCGGGGCCGGCTGAAAGGCGAGCTGCGCCTCCGTGAGGTCGCGCACCTCGGCGAGGAGCCTCCGGCGCGCGGCCGCGGTCTCCTCCCAGATCTCCCGGAGCGTCGCCGACACCCATCCCATCCTGTCCCCACCCGCGCTCATACGCTTCCCCCTTCCCGGCCGCGCAACCGCTCCTCACAACCCGGGACGCATCTTTTTCCAGTACGCCGCCAGGACGCGATCCATCAGCCGCGGCCACAGGGCGTTCAGGACCACCATCAGGCGCGCCGGCGGATACAGGATCACCTCGGGACGGGGCCGGCGGGCGCAGCGGAGGATGACCTCCGCCACCTGCTCGGGGGAGTACTTCGGGCCCACGGGATCAATCTTGAACGGGGAGCGCGCCCTGGCGGTCTCGAAGAACTCGGTCGTGGTCGAGACCGGGCAGATGACGCTCACGGCGATGCCCGCCTCGACCACCTCCAGCCGCAGGGCCTCGGACAGCGCCACCTGCGCGAACTTCGTGGCGGCGTACATGCCGCTGCCGGGGGTGGCCCGCTTCCCCACCACCGAGGACACCGTGATGATATGCCCGGACCGCTGCGCCCGCATGACGGGCACGGCGGCCTGGATGCCGTGGAGCGTCCCCATGACGTTCACGTCGAACAGGTAGCGGGCCTCCTCCACCGGCATGGATTCCAGGCGGCCGAAGTACCCGAGCCCCGCGTTGTTGAGCAAAAGGTCCAGCCGGCCGAAGCGGGTCACGGCCTCGCCCACCAGGCACCTGACCTCCTCGGGCCGGGTCACGTCCGTCCGGAGGGCGCAGGCCCGGCCTCCGCCGCGCGCGATCTCCTCCACGGTGGCCTGCAGCCGCTCGGCGCGGCGGGCCCCGAGGACGACGGCCACGCCCTCCCGCGCCAAGGCCAGCGCCGTGGCGCGTCCGATCCCGCTGGAGGCCCCCGTGATGACGGCGACCCGATCCTTCAGATCGCGGCGCATGGCGAGGCCTCCTCCGCCCGTTCGGCCGGGGCTACAGGAGCCGCGCGACGGCGCCACGGCCGTCCACCTCGACCAGGGCGCCGCGGCCGCCGCCCCCCAGGGTGCAGTTTACCACGGTGGTGCCCCCGTGGGTCAGGACACCGGGCGATTCATGGCAGTGGCCGCAGAGCAGGACCGTCGGCCGGAGGCGCTCCAGCAGATCCAGGTGCTCCCGGGACCCGATGTGCCGGCCGCCCCCCACATCGTCCAGGAGGCCCCAGGGCGGCTCGTGGACGACCAGGACATCGCACGGCCGCGCCCGCGCGGCCGTGCCGCCCAGCACGCCGGCCACGGTCACGCCCTGAATCTCGACGCGCCTGCTGACCACGCTCTCGGCGTGGCTCGCGCCGATCCCCGCCTGGAACGCTTCCAGCACGTCCAGGTTCCCGGGAATCGCCAGCACCCGGCCGGGCAGGCCGTCCAGGACCCGCCGGACCTCGGCGGCGTCGCCGTAATTCGTCAGGTCCCCGGCCACGATGATGGCATCCGGCGCGTGCCGATCCGCCTCGTCGCGGACCGCCTGCATCGCCGCCGCACGACTGTGGATGTCCGCCACCGCCAGGAACCGCGCCATGGATTCCTTGAAACCACAGATGGCGCAGATTCACCCGTCCCCCCCTCCCGTTCCCTTCGGGGGAGGGCGGGGGTGAAATCTGCGCCCGCTGGCCAATCTGTGGATGCCTTGCAGCCACTCAGGCGCCGAACTTGGTCAGCCGCTCCGCGTGCGCCATCACGAGCGGCATCAGCTCGGCCGCACGGATGCGGCCGATGCCGCCGGTCCGGCACTCCCGCTCGGTGAAGCGCGGGGCGCCATCCGGGCGGCACCACTTCGACACGAGCAGCACCGGCACCGGGTGCCAGCTATGCGCCCTGAAGGCCGCCGGCGTGGAATGATCGCCCGTCACCACCAGGACATCGGGCCCGAGCGCGAGCAGGCGCGGGATCTGGGCGTCCGCCTCCTCGATGATGGACACCTTCCGGTCGAAGTTCCCGTCCTCGCCGGCGCTGTCGGTCTTCTTCACGTGGATGAAGAAGAAGTCGAAATCCCCGTATGCCGACTCCAGCGCGGCGAACTCGTCGGCCACGCCCTCCCCCGTTTTCACGGCCTGCATCCCCGCCAGCTTGGCCAGCCCCCGGTACATGGGATAGACCGCGATCACGGCCGCCCTGACGCCATAGACGTCGGTGAGCCTGGGCAGGCGGGGATACCTGGAGAAGCCGCGCAGGAGCACCATATTGGCCGGATGCTCGGCCGCCAGCACCCGCCTGGCCTCGGCGACGAATTGGTTGGCGATGTCGGCCGACCGCCGGGCCGCGGGAACCTCCGGGCGGACGGGCAGGGGCGGCTGTCCCACCTGCTGCGGGTCCGTCTCGGTGAGGCCCTCCTCCAGGCCCTCGCCCCGGAACAGCACCACGAAGCGGTGCTCGCGCACCGGGCGCACGATCAGCTCCACGCCGGGAATGGCGATCCGCTCCAGGAGCGCTGTCAGGCGGGCGCAGGTCTCGGTCGGGATGCGGCCCGCACGCCGGTCCGTGATCAGGCCGGCCGCATCCACGCTGCAGAAGTTCCCGCGCGCGGCCAGATCGCGCTCGGTCATGGCGAGGTCAATGCCGACCGCCTCCAGGACGCCGCGCCCGATCCGGTACCGGAGCGGGTCGTATCCGAAAAGGCCGAGGTGCCCCGGGCCGCTCCCGGGCGTGATCCCGGGTGCCACGGGATCGGCCAGCCCCAGGTTCCCCCGCGCCGCCAGGGCGTCCAGGTTGGGGGTGCGAGCGGCCTCCAGCTCGGTCCGACCGTCCCCCGGGCGGGGCAGCCCGCCCACGCCATCCAGGACCAGCAGCACGATCTTGGTCCGGGCGGGGACGGCAAGGGCCTTCAGGTCGTCCAGGGAGACCATCGGGAATTTCCTCCTGTGGGTCACGAAAGCGCGGCGAGGCCGTGCGGCAGCACCTCGCAAGCCTTCGCACCGTCCCGCCCCCGGCTTTTCAGCGGGGCATCATACCAACACCGAACAGACCGCGTCCAGTCAGCAGGCCTTCCCTCGCGGAATTGTCCGGTGCCCCTTACCGGCTCGGCCTAGGCAGTTCCCCCAATTCAGCCCAAGGCGAGGTGGCGAACAGACTCGCCGGCCCCCCCTCTGGCGACCAGTTGGGTCATGACAGCGGCCGCCTAGCAGTTGCTGCGCCCCGCCATCCGCCGCGCGGCGCGATCCCTGCGGCGCATCTCCGCCGCCCTCAGGCGCCGCCGGTCCTCGGCGGTCACCGGGACGAGCGGTGGCACGCGCACCGGCTTGCCATGCGGCCCGAGGGCCACGTACACCAGGTAGGCGGACGCGGTGTGGGTCACCCGGCCGGTCAGCAGGTCCTCGGCCTCGACCCGCACACCCACCTCCATGGAGGTCCGGCCCACGCAGTTGACCGAGGCCTTGGCGGTCACGAGATTCCCGACGGACACGGGCGCCAGGAAGCACATGCTGTCAATGGCCGCGGTGACCACCGGTTTCCGTGCATGGCGGAAGGCCGCCATCCCGCCCGCCTCGTCCAGCATGCGCAGGATGACGCCGCCGTGCACGCTGCCCATGTAGCTGGCATCGTTCGGATGCATGACGCGCGAGAGGATCACGCTCGAATCACTCACCGGCTTGCCGCGCATACGGGAACCTCCTCTCCTCGACCGCCGAGACGCCACGGCCCAAGGACCAGACGCGGGACGGGAGGATGCAAAAAAACCACGGCCGGGATCCGGGCCGTGGTCTCTTCGGGAGCACAGCCGGGGAGGAGGCGGGCCGTCCGGGCCCTCACTTGTGCGAGCAGAACTCGGCCACCTTGGGCTGCACCAGCCGGGCGAAGTCGGCGTACCCCAGGCTCACCAGCTCCTGGTGATTCCCCGCCTGGAAGCTGATCGTGGCATGCTGGGCCAGCTCCTCGTCCACGTACACCTCGAGGCCGTACAGGTTGCCGAAGGGCGGCATGGCGCCCGTGTCACAGTCGGGGAACAGGCCGGCGAACTCGTGCTCGCGCGCGATGGCGATTCCGGGCATGCCGAAGATCTTTTCCAGGCGATCCACGCCGACCTTGCACGCGGCCGGTAGGACGGCCATCACCATTCCGGTGCCCCGCTTGACCATGACCACCTTGGCCATGGCCTTGCCGGAGATGTGGCTGGCCGCGGCGATCTCCTGGCTGGTGAACGCCTCCCGGTGCGGGGTGACTTCGTACTTGACGCCGTGGGAGTCGAGAAACTCCTGCAATCGCTTCACCATGGCCATGACGCACCTCCCCCGGGCTCGCCCGCCCAGGTCCCTCCAGCAGTTAGGTCACTGTATCCTCCCTCGCTTGTTGGAGCAGGTTGCCCTCCTCGGATTCGCCGAGAGATTCCGCCTCCGCCCGCCCTCTCCTTCCCTCGGCCCTCGGCTCGTCATTCCGCACCCTGGCCGCACCCTGGCCTCACCCGGGCCTCACCGGGGGCCCAATCCCCGCCCGGCCCGACACCGTCCGACCGGGGCAAGGTCCCTCCCCGTGGTCTCGCCGCTCTCAATCTATCAATTTCCCCGCGCGAGTCAAGCCCAGCCCACCGCCGCCGCCTCGAAAGTCTCCCGGGGGGTTCGTTGCCGCCCCCACCCGCCTTCGAGAGTTCCCGCGTGAACCCTCGTCCTCCTGTCCGCGATGCCCCCCGCCATTGCCGGCTAGGCCGAGGGGTGGCCCCATGCGAATCGTGACCCACGGGGTGGCGGCGTCCTCGTCTTCCTGATCGGCCTCGGCGCCGGCTCCCGCTCTGGGGGATGCAGGCCGGGGCCTTGGCCCGGCCGCTCCACCAGTCAGGCTCGGAGTACGCGGATCGCCTCGCGGAGGAGTAACGGGGGGCCAGGAGGCAGAAGCGCGGAGGGCGCTGCAGGAGGCGCTGCACCGGGTGGGCTCGCCGCAGTGCTCCCTTCAGTCCGGCTGGAAGGCTCGGCGGTCGGAAGGCTTGACGCATTCGAGCCTCCCGGCTTCCCGGCCCTCCTACGCCAGGTCCATGCCCATCAGGATGGCGGGCTCGTCCGGGTCACGGTAGTAGCCGGCGAACGTCCCGCGCTCCGTAAAGCCCAGGACGCGGTAAAAGTCCCGGGCGGAGCGGTTCGAGGCCCGGACCCGCAGCCAGAGCATCTCGACGCCCAACCGCCGGCAGCGGCGGATGATCCACGCCATCAGCATTCGGCCGATCCCCCGCCGGCGGTGCTCCTCGGCCACGGCGATGTTGATGAGGTCTGCCTCGCCCCGAAGCGCGCTCACCTCCATCCCGGCATAGCCGAGCACCTCGCCCGTCGCGGGGTCAGCGGCGACCCAGAGGCCTCCCCGCGTCGGCCGTGCCTGCCGGAATGCCCGGAGCAGCTCCGCGAAGGCCTCCTGCGGCCAGGCCTCGGCGCCGAAGCTGGCCGCCTCGATGACCCCGACCCGGCGGAGGTCCCGAGCCGTCATCCCACGGATGCGGGCGCGCCGCGACCTCACTCGGGCGACCATCCTGGGCCCTCACCCCCGCCAGAGGACGCCGAGCTCCGCGCCCACGGCGCGCACCTCCTCGAGGACCACCCGGCTCACGGGAAAGCCGTCCCGCAGCCGCTGGGCCCGCTTGCGCCCCTCCAGCTCGCCCGGCATCCAGATCTCCTCCACGCCCTCGGCGCGCGGCGTGCTCTTCAGATCGTCAATCATCCCCTCCACGCTCCGGAGGAAATCCTGGATCGGACTGAAGCTGGCGATGTCAATGGCCATCACCAGGTGGCCGAGCCGCTGTGGCCGCGTCATGTCGAAGAGGTCCCCCAACCCCGCGCCGAAGGGGCTCCCCGCCAGCAAACCCCCCAAGATCCCCACGATCAGGGCCAACCCCGACCCCTTGTGCGCGCCCACCGGCATGAGGGATCCCCTGAGGCCCGCGTCCGGATCCTCCGTGGGCCGGCCCCGCTCATCCAGCGCCCAGGTGGGCGGGATGGCGTGTTTCATCTTCGAGGCCAGGATCAGCTTCCCCCGCGCCACCTGGCTGCAGGCCATGTCGAAGATGATCGGCGGCCGGTTCCCCGCCGGCACCGCCACCGCCAGCGGGTTGTTCCCCAGCTTGGGGAGCACCCCGCCCCAGGGGGCGATCACCGGGTTCGTGATGGTCAGCGCGAGACCGATCATCCGGTGCGGCAAGGCCATGGCCGCAATATACGCCAGGGCGCCGAGGTGGGTCCCGTTGCGGATGGCGCAGAGGCCCACGCCGTGCTCGCGGGCGAGATCCACCGCCCGCCGCATCCCCTCCGCCCCGATCACCTGGCCGAAGCCGTGATCCCCGTCGAGCAGGACGGTCGCCCCCCTGGCCTGCACGACCCGGATCGTCGGCGTGCCGTTCACCAGGCCCTTCCGCAGGCGCCTCACGTAGAGGGCAAAACGCACCAGGCCGTGGGTCGCGACGCCGCGCAGGTCGGCATCAATCAGGGCATCCGCCACCAGGGAGGCATCCCCGGCGGTCAGACCGGCCCGCTGGAAGACCTCCTGGCAGAAGGCCCGCGCCGCCTCGGCCCGGACGAGCACCTGATCGGAGTCCATGCCGTACCGCTCCTTGCCGGCTCCCCAGCCACCCGCCGGCTGCTTGGCCTACCGGTAGAACTCGGCCCGGTCGGCCGTCACCACCTCGACGGTGGCGCGCCGGCCCTCACGCAGGATGCTGAAGGTGAGCGGCTCCCCCGCGGCGTGCTTCCACATCTCCCGGTACAGCTCCGGCCGCGTGCCCACCTCGCGGAAGTTGACCGCCAGGATCACATCCCCCTCGCGCAGGCCGGCGCGGGAGGCCGGCGCCTCCGGGACCACCCCCGCCACCACGATCCCCGACTCCGTGGGCTGGAGATAGAACCCCACCCAGGCCCGCCGCATCCGCCCCGGCACCTGCCCGAAGCGCAGCAGTTCCTCGCGGTGCTCGGTGTACAGGTGCACCGGGATCGCCAGGCTGAAGCGGCCCACCTGGCCCAGGTTGAGCGAGGTCACGCCCACCATCCGTCCCCGGACATCGAACAGGGGCCCCCCGCCCAGGCCGGGATTGAAGGCGGAGGTCTGGATGGCCGACTCCAGCATGTACTCCCAGTAGGCGTCGAAGGGTCCGAGATCGGTGATGACGCCGCTGCCCACGCGCCGGAGTGTGGCGCCGGTGCTGGCCAGAACGAACACCCCCTGCCCCACGCTGAGCCGGCGCGAATCCCCCGGTACGGCCGCGGGCCGGTCCCGGACCGGGACCGAGAGCACGGCAAGCCCGCTCTCGAAGTCCTGGGCCACGATCTCGGCCCGGACCTCTCGGCCGTCGGGAAACGTGGCCCGGATCTCCCGGGCCCCCATGACCACGTAGTTGACCGTGAGGAGGATGCCCTGCGGGTCCACCAGGGCGGCGGAGCCCGTGCGCTCCTCCCCCAGCACGGGGACCGAGGGGTGATGCCCGGGGATCCGGACATGGAGCGTCACGGTCACCGGGACCAGAGCCCGAACCAGGCCAACCAGGGCGTCCATGGACGAGGTGATGTGTCGCTCGCGCGCGAACCGGAATTGGGGGCGCCGGAGGAAGGGCAGGCTCAGCGCGGGCGGCCGCGGGCCCGCTCGCCGCTGGCCAGGGCCATGTCCACGCAGTTCACCAGCGTTCCCTGCCGGTAGGGTTTCGTGAGGCAGGCCACGGCCCCTGCCTCGAAGGCCTTCCGGTTGAGGTGCGGATCGCTGCTGGCGGTGAGCATGACCACGGGAATGTGGGAAGTCGCCGCATCCGCCTTCAGTCGTTGGCACACCTCGTACCCATCCATGCTCGGCATCATGACGTCGAGGATGATGACAGCCGGCCGCTCGGCCCTGGCCCGCCGCAGGCCCGAGGGGCCGTCGGGGGCGCTGATGACCTCGAGATCCGACCGCTCCAGGGTCAGGGCATGCGCCGCCAGGACGCAGAGGTCCTCCTCGTCGTCAATGATCAGGATCTTCTTCTTCCGGGGCTCCCTGGTGTCGGTCACGTCATCCACCGGTCCAGCGACCGCCGGAGCCGCCTCCTGGCACTGCCCAGGGCATCCGTCGCCGGCGGCGGTATCAGGGGCCGGCGTGCTCGAGGAAGCGCTCGGCGTCGAGGGCCGCCATGCAGCCCGAGCCGGCCGCGGTGATGGCCTGCCGGTACACCCGATCCTGCACGTCCCCCGCGGCGAAGACGCCGGGCACGCTGGTCTTGGTCCCGTCGTGGGTCCGGATGTAGCCCACCTCGTCCATCTCCAGGAGCCCCCGGAAGATCTGGGTGTTGGGCGTATGGCCGATGGCGAGGAAGACCCCATCCACCGCCCGCTCCGTGACAACCGAGGTCTTGAGGTTGCGGATGCGGACACCCGTCACCTTGCCCTGGGCGACGTCCAGGATCTCCTCCAGGGTCGAATCCCAGATGAAGTCGATCTTGGGGTTCTTGAAGGCCTTCTCCTGCATGACCTTGGAGGCCCGCAGCCTGTCCCGCCGGTGCAGCACGGTCACCCGCCGCGCGAACCTGGTGAGAAAGATCGCCTCCTCCATGGCCGAGTCGCCCCCGCCCACGACGATGATCTCCTGATCCTGGAAGAAGAAGCCGTCGCAGGTGGCGCAGGTGGAGACCCCGTGCCCCATCAGCGCGCGCTCGGACGGGAGGCCGAGCAGCTTGGCCGAGGCGCCCGTGGCGATGATGAGCGCCTGGCACGCCTCCACCCCCCCGTCAATGGTGATGGAAAACGGCCGGCGGCTGAGATCCGCGGCCGTGGCGCTGCCGCTCCGGAACCTCGCGCCGAACCGCTCCGCCTGCTTGCGCATGGAGGCGATCAGCTCCGGGCCCATCAGGCCGTCGGGGAAGCCGGGGAAGTTCTCCACCAGCGTGGTGAGGGTGAGCTGCCCGCCCGCCTCGTGCCCCTCCACGACCAGCGGTTCAAGATGCGCCCGCGCCGCGTACAGCGCGGCCGTCAGTCCCGCCGGTCCCGATCCCAGGATGATGATCTGGTGCATGCGCGTGGCTCCTCTCTCGGACGGAGGACCCCCCGCCCGGCATGATACCACGGAAGGGCACGCCGCCCGCCGGGCGGCCGTGCCGCCGGCGCACTCCCTCCCGACATCCGGGATGAGCGCGCTCACGCTACCAAACCTGGCCCAGGCCGTCAAGGTGACGCCCGGGGCCGCGGGCGGCCACCCGGCGTCAGGGCGTCCCGGATCGGGCCGGCTGTCAGCCGGGGGGGAGGGCCTTTGGAGTGGCGCGGCACGCCATGGCTGGCTATAATGCCGCGGCCGGCTTTCCCGGAGGGCGGCGTGCCTGATTCACCCGTCACCATCGAGCTGATCGGCGACCTGAAGACCGAGGTGGCCGACGACTTCACGCGGGAGATCCGCCGGCTCGGCTGCCGGTATGCCGACCTGCGCCTGGAGGTCGTCGAGTCCCGGTTCGCCTGGGCCGAGAACGGCACCTGCAAGCAGAGCGGCCGGGAGGAGGCCCTGGCCGTCGGCATCCGGGTGATCGCGGGCGAGGGCATGGCGGGGCCCGGCTACGCCGGGCAGAGCCTGGGCGCGGCCGATCGCGACCGGCTCGGCCGCGTGATCCGGGACGGCCTCGCCCGCGCCCACGCGCGCGCCCTGGCCAATGCGCGACGCAAGGCCGCCGCCATGGCCGCCTTCCCCCTCCTGGCGGGAGCCCTCTGGGACACCCGCCTCGCCCCGGCGCCCGCGCGGCAGGATACGCTGCCGGCCGAATTCGAGGTGGATCCCCGCGCCGTCCCGCTCCGCGAGATCGTGGCCCTCGTCCGCGAGGTGAGCAGCGCGGTCAAAGCCGTGGCCGCGGCGATCAGCTACAACTCCATCGGCGCCCTCACCCAGGTGAGCCGGGAACTGTTCGCCAGCAGCGAGGGCGCCCTCATTGATCAGACCTTCGCCCTGACCCAGGGGAGCTGTTTCGTCGTGGCACAGGAGGACGCGGTCGCCCAGGAGCTTTCCGATTTCATGGGTCACCAGCGCGGGTGGGAGGTCCTCGCCCGCGGCGTCCAGGATCCCCCGGAGAGCCCCCTGCTCCACTTCCCGGACTTCCGCACCTTCGCCACGGCCCTGGCCGCGGATGCCGTGAAGCTCACCCGGGCTCGTCCGGCCCCCACCACGGACGGGGAGGTCCCCGTGGTCCTGGACCCCCACTTCACCGCCCTGCTGGCCCACGAGATCATCGGCCACCCGACCGAGCTGGATCGCGCCTTGAAGATGGAGACGGGGTACGCGGGCCGCTCCTGGCTGCTCCGGTCGCTGGATGACACCCAGGTCGGGAAGCAGATCGCCTCGTCCCTGGTGACCGCCTTCTCGGACCCGGCGCTGCCCGGCTTCGGCCACTACCGCTACGACCACGAGGGCGTCCCGGGCCGCCGGGTCCTCCACATCGATCGGGGCATCTTCCGGGGCTTCCTGAACAGCCGACAGACCGCCGCCATCCAGGGCAGCGAGCCGAACGGCCACAGCAAGGCTACCGACCCCTCGCTGGTCCCCCTGATCCGGATGTCCACGACCGTCTTTGCCGGCGGCGAGCGCGACCCCCGTGACATCCTCCGGGAGGTGGACCACGGCTACTATCTGGTCGGCGGGAAGACCCCCTCCATCGCCGAGTCCCGCGAGAACTTCCGGATCTCGGCCATGAAGGTCTACGAGATCCGGCACGGGGAGCTGACGCAGCTTTTCCGCGACGGCGGGATCATGGCCGACTCCCAGGCGTTTCTGATGCAGGTGGATGCCGTGGGGACCGACTTCCGCCTGACCGGCATCCCCACCTGCGGCAAGGGCCAGCCCATGCAGGTCAAGCGGGTGGGGAACGGCGGCCCCACGCTCCGCAGCCGCGCCATTCTCACGGGGGGGCCGGCATGATCCCCACCCGGAAGCTCGCCCGGACGGCCGCGGACGCCCTGGAGATCCTCCAGGCCCAGGAGGATTTGCTCGAGGGCGAGGTCTTCGTGGCGGCCAACAGCAGCCTGGTCGCCCGGATCCACTTCACCTCCCACATTCCCTGTAACGGCGTCGAGGAGCCCAAGTCGCTCGAGTCCGCCGGCGTCGGCATCCAGGCGGTCTTCCGCGGCGGGGAGGGACGGCGCATCGGCTTCGGCAGCGAGCCCAACGACCTCGGCCCGGAGGGCATCCGCCGGGCCCTCGCCAAGGCGCGGGAGGCGGCGGTGGCGGATCCGGAGTTCGTGTCCCTCCCCCGCCCGACGGCAGAGCGGCGGCGCCTGCGCCGCTACCACGATCCCGCCCTCCTCCGGCTGTCGGACGAGGGGCTGGTCGAGGCGGGCTGGCAGGTGATCGCCCGCGGCCTGGAGGTGTTCGACCGCTCGCCCGACCTGCTGCGTCTGGCCGGATCGCGCGAGGCGATCCCGCGCCTCGGCCTCATCCTGAGCGGCGACGTGACCATCCTGCAGGAGCGGATCGCCATCGCCTCCACCCTCCCCGCCTTCCGCGGGGTCCAGACCGACGTGTCCACCCTCATCCTGAGCGGCCTCACCGCCATGGTCGAGGCGGCCGACGCCAAGGGCAGCGGCTGGAGCACCGGGACTCGCCTGGCCGACTTCACGGGCGACGCGGGCGCCGAGGCGGCGGAGAACGCCATCCGGGCCATCGGGGGCCAGTGCGTCCCGGCCGGGCGCTACCGAGTGATCTTCGGCCGGCAGCCCGTGGCCGACCTCCTCACCAATCTGGTCCTGCCCTGCCTCTCGCTGGCGAGCTTTTACGCCGAGAACTCCCTCTTCCAAGGGCGGCTCGGGAAACAGGTCGCCAGCCCGCTCCTCACCCTCACCGATCACGGGGCCCTCCGCGGCGCCCCCGCCAGCAAGGGGATCACGTGCGAGGGGCTCCCCACGGGGAAGACGCGGCTGATCCGGCGGGGGAGGCTCACCGGGCTCCTCACCAACTTCTACGAGCAGCAGCGAATCCTGAAGGATCCGCGGGCCCCCGCCAAGCTGGGGAAGGACCCCCGGGCCGTCCCCGAGGCCCTGGTGCCGAGGAACGGCTTCCGTTTCGGTGAGGGGGGCGGCCGCCGCTTCGAGGTGCCGCCCGGCATCTCCCCGACCAACATCATCGTGGAGAGCAGTCAGCCGCTCTCGCGGGAGGAGTTGCTGGCCAGGGTGGGAGACGGCCTCTACATCGGCCGCATCTGGTACACCTATCCGATCAACGGCCTGCGGGCGGGGGATTTCACCTGCACGGTGGTGGGGGATTCCTTCCTCGTGAAGGACGGCCAGGTGAGCGCCCCCATCCGGGCCAACGCCATCCGGATCAACGACAACATTCAGCGGGTCCTCAGCGCCATCCTGGGGATCACGCAAGACCGGCGCGAGACCACGGTGTGGGCCGCCGACGAGGTGATCCACGCCCCCGAGATCGCCGTGGAGGGCGTCCGCGTGGACCCGGTCGGCCAGGCGCGCAGACCAGGCGATCCCTGAGCAGAAAAAGGGCGAAATAGTTCTTGACACCGGAGGGCTGGGTGGCTATTCTGCCCCCCGGTTGGTGGCTACGTTCCGTTGGTTGCTTTGAAGAGCAGAACCGCAGGAGCAGAAGCCGCTCCTGCGGTTTTTGTGTTCTCAGGGCACGGATCGCCCCGCTGCGGGGCGTGCAGCGAACGAAGGAAAGGGGGTGTTCGAGTTGCGCAGCAAGGGAACCGTGAAATGGTTCAACGATGCGAAGGGCTTCGGCTTCATCGAGCGACCTGACGGTGAGGATGTGTTTGTGCACTATTCCGCCATTCAGGCCAACGGCTTCAAGACCCTGAACGAGGGGCAGGCCGTGGAGTTCGACGTGGTGCAGGGCCCCAAGGGCCTGCAGGCCGCGAACGTCACCAAGGCCTAACGCAGCATCGCAGAACCAAAAGGCCCCCGGGGGATTCCCCGGGGGCCTTTCCGTTTCTGGGAGGGTTGGATTCAGGCGGCTTCCGGAAGCTTCGCCCCGCACCCGGGACAGAAGGCGGCATCGGCCTGGACCGCCCGCCCGCAGGCGGGACACGTCTTCCCCGCCGCGCCTTTGACCTCACCCTTCGGCTCCGGCGGTTCCGGCGGCTCCGGCTCCTTCTTCTCCGAGGCCTCCTTGAATCCCTTGATCGCCCTGCCGAGGGAACTCCCGATCTCCGGCAGCCGCCCCGCCCCGAAGACCAGCAGGGCGATCACCAGGATCACCAGCAGCTCCGGCATCCCCAGCCCGAACATGGACACCCCTTTCGGCCCCGCTCGCTGCGGGCCCATTCGATTCCAGGGTCATGGTATCACCTTGACTGCTGGATGTGTCAAGAGAATAGCGGGCGGGGAGGCGCCTGAGCCACTGGCGCCAAGGCCAGCGGGCCGGCCGACGCGCGTGAGTCAGCCGCGTGGAGGCGCTGCTTCCCACCGAACACGGCAGGATCTCTCGCGCCATGCCCCCGTCGGTCGCACGCGCTTGCCAGGCGCCTATCGGGCTGGAGCCATAGCCCTGACCTCATCCTCGAGCCTGTCGCCCAGTTCGTCTTCGGCGACATCGAGATCGTAGTCGGCCTGAAGGCCGAGCCAGAATTTCGCCGAGGTGCCGAAGTACTTGGCCAGGCGCAGGGCGGTGTCGGCGGTGACGGCTCGCTTTCCGAGGACGATTTCGTTTATCCGCCGAGGGTGGACGCCAATGGCGAGGGCGAGGCGGTTCTGGCTGATACCCATCGGTTGGAGGAATTCCTCGAGGAGAACCTCACCGGGATGCACCGGGGCCAGCTTCTTGCGCTTCATGGTGCTGTCTCCTAGCGATAGTCGACGATCTCGACCTCGTAAGCGTCACCGTCGCGCCAGACGAAGCAAATACGCCAGCGCTGGTTGATTCGAATACTGTGCTGGCCCTCGCGGTCCCCGGAGAGCCTTTCGAGACGATTACCCGGAGGCATCCTGAGATCCGCCAGGGTCTGCGCGTTGTTCAGCATCCGCAGCCTGCGGTAGGCGACCTGCTGGATGTCGGGCGGGAGGCGCGTGGAGAACTCGCGGCGGAATACCTTGGCTGTCTCGCGGTCCCGGACCGACTTGATCACGCGGGCAAGCGTATAACGGGAGGCGCTAAACGTCAAGCGCTAATTGGGCCCTCATCGGAGCCGCCCAGGCGGAAAACGCCTGTCCCACTCGTTGACATATCCTGGCATGCCAGGACGCCCTCTCCCGGGAACATGCATGCTGAACCCAGGGATGCCGTTCCACTCTGGGTTATAGCGTCGGATCAGTGCGTCTTCCGCACGCGCCACCTCCCCCATCCTTCCAAGAGTGAGAAAACGGCAGGTGACTTCGCCCGGCGTGATTCCCCCACGATTTTCGATCCTTTTCAGATGGTCTCTCAGGCGGGAACGAAGATCTCTGGCTGGGCCCACGTAGACAGGCAGGCCACCGCGAAAGAGAACGTATCCGCCCGACTGACGGCCCGCTTCGGGAGCAGACAGGGGATGTTCGGGGCTGGCCTCCAATGCGGAGAGTCGCTGGTCCTCATAGGCCTTCTCGACATCGAATTGAAAACCATGACGATCACACATTCCGGAGCGTGCCCACCTGGTGTTACTTCTTTCTCACAATAACGGCGCTCTCGTAGAGAGTCGCCTGGTTTCGCTTCCCCCGCCTCACGGCGGACGTCGTGATGCTGGCACCCACGCGTTTTGTGCGGATCGGCTGGACCCCCACTAGCTCGAACCCGTTTTGACGGGCAATATCGGCAAGGACACGGTCCGTCATGATTTCGTGCCCCTGAATGATCGAATTCCCTATCACGACCACTCCCACACCACGTCGCATCAGGGCGCGTTTCAAGACTCGGCAAAAGCGGTGGCAATCGTTGAAATAGGCTGCGACATAGTTGGCCCACCCTGGCCCCCCGTACGGGCCCTTTTCGGCGCGCGTCTGCCGAAGCCTCGCAAGCGTGCCGGATAACCCCGGATGGTGAAAGTTCAAATCCAGTGGTTCGCTGTCGCGAACCGTCTGCCAGTACTTTCCGAAATTGGCCGTCTCAAGTCGCCGCAATTCCTTCGGCGAAGACACGAGGGAAAGCCAGAAGAGCTGAGGGCGGGTGTTGCGGACGTAGTGGTAGTTATTCATGTAGGGGGGAGAGGTGACCATCAAATTCACAGAACCCGGTGCCAACACATCCTCCGATTCCAGGAAATCCAGATTGTAGATCTGCGCCCTCGCACTGGGAAGACTTTCAACCCGCTCCTTGATCCATCGGATGTCGGAGACCATCTCGGAGAGCTTGCGGAGAATAATGGAGTGGACGTCCGCTTTCTCGATGAGCGGCTTTCCGGCCCCAGGCCGGGAGCCCAGGCTCGGCTCGTACGTGTAGTTCGAGACACTCACCATCACGGAGCCGAAGGCCACGCGAAACAAACGAGCGATTTCAGGATCGGGAATACCCTCCACGAACTCTAGGAAGGCGAGAACCTGCTCTTCGACAGACGGGCTGAAGAACGGGATGCGCGTCTCAAACTCCGCCGGCCTGCGCCCGTCTGCGCCGAACGTAGCGCGGTGGGCAGGTGCCGCCCCCGACGGGGCGGCCCCGCCGGCCGTTTTCTGGTAATCCAGACAGCAGGCCTCCAAAGCCCTCAGGTCAACCTTGGGGGAGGTCAGCTTGGCCTTGCAGGCGAGGGCGCCATAGGGATTGATCTCGAAGCCGACGCAATCGAAGCCGTTCAGGAGGGACTGGACAAGCGTGGTCCCCACGCCGGCAAATGGATCGAGGACACGAGGGGTCGAGCTCTGCCTTCGATCCTTCAGGAAAGTCTCGAAGCAGTCCTGTACGAACTGGGCAGAAAACCCGGCGATCCACGGGACCCAGCGATGGAGCGGCTGCGTCCTGTTCTCCGAAAATGCCGGATCGCGAAACCCATTTCCGGCGTTGACCTTCTCGAGGAAATCAAAACCCAACTGCGGATCGGCACCGTGCCGTGAATAGGGAGCCTGCCCGTCCGATACCCTGCCCTCGGTCGGGAGAACCAGCGTGTAGGCAAACACCTCGGCTTTGTGATCCGCCCGTTTCCTCTTCTGCGCCATACGGGGATCAGGCCTTGCGATCATCCGCCCGTTCTCCCGAAGCCGCATGACAGCATCGAGCCAGACTGCCCGACGGAAGCGGGCACAGCCGCCGTGAATCTATCCCAGACCAGTTGAACTGAACCGCCGGCCTGGAGGGCGATGGGAGTGTATCCGATCCCTGGGGCCAGGGGAACAGACTCGTGACCACCGAGGGGCGCCGCAGGAGGAGAGAGGGGACAGAGGACACTGGGGGGCGGCGCGAGCCTCAGGTGGGGCGGGACAGAAACGAGGAAGCACGCTTCACCATCCTTCCGCGGCGGGCGGGCCAAGAGAAGCTTCGCCTCAGGCGCCGAGCATCATCTCGCGGTAGATGGCGGCGGCCTTCACCACCTGCTGGATCTCCACGTACTCGGTGGCGGTGTGGGCCTGGGCGATGTCGCCCGGACCCAGCACCACGCACGGGATGCCGGCGGCGGAGAATTCGGCCCCGTCGGTCCCGTAGGCCACCCCCCGGACCGGGTGCTCGCCGTCAATGCGTCGGACCGCCTCCTGGGCCAGCCGGACGATGGGGGCGTTCAGAGCCACCTCCATGCTTCCTAAAGCCTGAAACGGCTCTTCGATCACCAGCTCGAGTTCCGGATCGGCAGCGCGGATCGGCGCCAGGACCGCCTCCAGCTCGCCGCGAACGGTGTCCCACGTTTCCCCCGGCAGGAGCCGGCGGTCCAGCTCGATGGTGCAGCGGTCGGGTACGACGTTGACCTGCAGGCCCCCGTCGATTCGACCCACGCTCAGGGTCGGGGAACCCACCAGCGGATGGGTGCGCCTCCGCAACTCGGGAATGAGTCGCTCCTCCAGCGCGCAAATCACAGTCGCCATCTTGACTATGGCATTACTGCCCTTCTCGGGGGTCGAACTGTGGGCGGACCGCCCCCTCGTCACCATCTTCCAGCGCACGGCCCCCTTGTGCGCCGCCACCACATCCAATCCCGTGGGCTCGCCGATCACGGCCCCATCCGCACGGAACCCTGAGGCCGCGAGGAACTTCGCACCATCATGCCCCAGTTCCTCCCCCGCGGTGAACGCCACCGTGACGGTCGCGCGCCGCTCGCGCACCGGCAGGATGCTCGCCAGGGCGAGGAAGGCCGCCGTGACCGAGGCCTTGGTGTCGCAGCTCCCGCGCCCGTACAGCCGATCCCCGTCGAGGCGCGGCGTGAACGGCTCCGCCTGTCCCGTGGACGGCGGGACCGTGTCGGTGTGCGCCTCGAACAGCAGGTGCATCCCGCCCGGCGTGCCGGGGAGCGTCACCACGACATTGGGCCGCCCCGGCTGCACCTCGATGACCGTTGGCGCGAGGGTGAGACCCCGAAGGCGCTCGGCGAGGTAGCGCGCCATCTCGGCCTCGCCCCCGCCGCCCATCCGCGGGTGAACGCTGGGGATCCGGACCAGGTCCGAGAGCAGGCGGATGACCTCTTTGCGATCAATCACGTCGCCGGACATGAGGACCGTCACGAGCCCCCCTCCCTCGCCCTCCCCCACACCCCGCCAAAGGCGGGGTACCCGGGGGGAGGGAGCGGGTGGGGGCTAGGTGAGGTGCTGGCCGCCGTCAATCCGCAGGACCTCGCCGGTGATGAAGTCGTTCTCGACGAGGTAGACCACCGCCCGGGCGATGTCCTCGGGCGATCCCAGCCGGCGGAGCGGCACGCGGCGGACGGCCGCCTCCTCCTCCTCCCGCGTCGTGCCCTCCGGCAGCAGGACCGTTCCCGGTGCGATGGCGTTCACCTGCACATGGGGGGCGAGGGCCCTGGCCAAGCCCCGGGTGAGGGCGATCACCCCCGCTTTGGAGACGGCGTACGGGAGGTACTCGGCCCAGACCTTCTCCCCGCCAATGTCGGCCATGTTGACGATCTTCCCCCGCCCCTGCCGGAGCATGATCGCCCCCACCGTGCGGCACAGCAGGAACGGGCCTTTCAGATTCACGTCCAGGAACCGATCCCAGTCCGCTTCCGTCAAGTGCTCGAAGGGCGTCCGCGAGAAGATGGCGGCGTTGTTCACCAGGATCTCGATCCGGCCGAAGGCCTGCATGGCCGCCTCGACGATCCGATCCACGTCGGCGGCGACCGACACGTCGCCCCGCACGGCGACGGGCTTTCCCCCCGCCCGCTTGACCTCGGCCAGGAGGGTGTGCGCCTCGCGCTCGGAGCGGTGGTAGTGGATGACCAGCTCGGCCCCCCGCGCGGCCAGGGCGAGCGCGATGCGTCGCCCCACGCGCTTGGCGCCGCCCGTCACCAGGGCCACCTTCCCCTCGATCTCCACCAGACCCCCGAAGAGACCCCCGTCACCCACGGATTGGGCCGATTCGCCCCCACCCTTCCCTTATATTTATCCAGAGGCACTCAATGGAGACCTCGGGTAAGATGAGCGGTGACCGGGACCAGACACGGAGCTCGCTGGCTGAGGACCAACCCTGCCCGATCCCTCGA
>JBBIQE010000018.1:0-36991 GCA_037442485.1 Methylomirabilis sp. (SeqCode) | reverse complement strand
GTCACCGGGAGATCGCGGCGATCCTGGGGGTTTCCGAAGGGACGGCCAAGGCGAATTACTTCCACGCCGTGCGGGCGCTGCAGCGGAAGCTGGCGGCGTTCCGGGACGGAGAGTGAGCAGGGGAGCAAGGGGGCAGAGTGGCAAGGGGGCAGGGGAACGGCCATGCGATGTCATTCCCCCTGCACCCCAGCTCCCCTGCTCCTGTGCACAAGGGGTGTGGCGATGGGTGAGTGCGAGGTGACCCAGGAGCGGCTGCTCGCCCACCATGACGGCGAGCTGCCCGAGCAGGAGCGCCGGGACGTCGAGGCGCACCTCGCCTCCTGCGCCCGCTGCGCCGGGGAGGCCGCCCTCCTGCGCGAGGCGCTCGAACGGGCCCAAGCCCTGCCCGTGCCGGAGCCGCCGGTCGCCTTCTGGAAGGAGTTCGAGGCCGGGGTGCGCCGGCGGATCGCGGCCGAGCGGCCCCCTCGGCGTCCCGCCTGGGACCGGCTGGGCGCCTGGCTGCACGCGCTCGCCCTCCTCCGGCCCGTCCCGGTGCTGGCGGCGGCGACGGCCGTGGCGCTGCTTCTCGCCATCGGCCTGATCCGTACGCACCGGGGACCGCGCGATCTTCCCCCGCCGGATCTGCCGGCGTTCAGCGAGGACCTCGGGATCGGCCAGAACCTGGAGGTGCTGGAATCCCTCGACCTGCTGGAGGAGATGGACGTGCTGGAGCGCCTGGACCTCCTGCGCCCCCTGCCGGGGGCGCGCCGCCCCCGGGTGAGCTGAGCGTGCCCATGCGCAGCCGATGGTCTCTCGGCGCCCTGGTGATCGCCGGCCTCGTCCCGCTGGTCGCGGCGGCGGGAGAGCCCCCACTGGAGCGCCGGCCGGCCCCCCCGCGGGACGAGGGCGCATGGGAGGCCCGCCTGCTGGCGGATCTGGAGATCCTCCGCGACCTGGAGCTGCTCCGACAGATGGACATCCTCCGGAAGATGGACGAGGTGAGAAGCGGCCCGCCGCCCCGCGACGCCAGGACGGAGGGGAGAGGGAAGCCATGAACCGGCTGCTCGTCGCCGTGCTGCCGGCGGTGTTGCTCTGGCTGAGCACCGTCGGCCCGACCCGCGGGGAGATGCCCCCCCCGGGAGGCCCGGTCCAGGGCCTCGAATCCCTGACGCCCGAGGAGCGGGCCCGGGTCCAGGAGAACCTGGAGCGCTGGAAGCAACTCTCGCCGGAGGAGCGCCAGCGGATCCGGGAAAACTACGAGCGCTGGAAGCGGCTCCCCCCCGAGGAGCGCCAGCGGATCCGGGAGAATCTGGAGGCCTTCCGCAAGCTTCCCCCCGAGCTCCGGCGCCGCATCCGCGAGAGCTACCAGCGCTGGCAGCGTATGCCCGCGGAGGAGCGCGCCCGGCTGCGGGAGCGGCTGGAGCGGTTGCGGCAGCTCTCGCCCGAGGAGCGGCAGGCGCTCCGCCGGCGCCTCCAGGACTTCCGGCAGCTCCCCCCCGAAGAGCGCCAGCGGCTCCGCGAGGAGCTCGGGAGACTGCGCGAGCGCGGTCAGGCGGGACAGCGCAAGGGTCCTGGAGAAGGGCGCCCACCTCGTCCCCCCGAGTAACCGGGCAATTGGGCGATCAGGCGATTTGGCATCCGGAAACCGCCGAAATGCCCAGTGGCCCAATTGCCTGATTGCCCGTGTGCCTCCGCGCGGCGGAAGGCTCTTCCGCGTCCACGGACCTTTTGCGAGCATGACGGCATGACCAAGAGACGCCGGGTCCTCCTGGGGGGTGCGCTCCTCCTGGCCGCCCTCCTTGTGGCGCTCCGGTCCCTGGTGTGGGATGCGATCCTGAGCGGGCTGCTGCTCTACCAGGTGGCCAACCCGCTCCTGCCGGGGCCGCTGCATCGGATCACCGGCGCGCCGCAGCGCCTGCCGGTCGGCTTCCCCGGCGGCGGGCGGGACATGGTCGCCACCCTCTACCGGCCGCCCCGGGGGAGACCCGGGACCGGAGTCATCCTGGTCCACGGCGTGAACGAGACCGGCAAGGATGACGAGCGGATCGTCTGGCTGGCGGACCTCCTGGCCCGGTCGGGATTCACGGTCCTGACCCCGGACTTCCTGGGATTCAAGTCGCTCACCCTCCGGACCTCCGATGTCGAGGAGCTGGTGGCCAGCATCCAGTACCTGGCCTCCCGGCAGGCGGAGGTGGCGTCCGGCCGGATCGGCCTGATCGGCTTCAGCTACGGGGCCGGGCCCACCCTCATCGCGGCGGCGGACCAGCGGGTGCGGGACCGGGTTCAGTTCGTCGTGTCCTTTGGCGGCTACTACGACCTGCTGAACGTGATCAGCTTCGTCACCACGGGCTACTACGAGTTCGGCGCGGTGCAGGGCCGGGCGGTTCCCGACGAGTACAGCCGGTGGATCTTCCTGCGCTACAATCTCGAGCTGATCCCCGATCCCCGCGATCGGACGATCCTGAAGGAGATCGCCGAGGCCAAGGCCAAGAACCCCGCGGTCGAGGCGGGGCCGCTGGCGGCGACCCTGGGGCCGGAGGGGCGGGCGGCGTACGAGCTGCTGGTCAACCGGGACCCCGGTCGGGTCCCCGGCCTGGTGCAGGCGCTGGGCCCGGGCATCCGCCAGCAGATCCGCTTCCTCTCCCCCTCGCGGGTGATCCACGATTTGCGGGGGCGGCTGTTCGTGATCCACAGCGATCCGGACGACTACATGCCCCAGACGGAAAGCCTCAGGCTGGCGGCCGTCCTGGAGGCCCGCGGCAACGTGCATCTGGCCCTGCTCAGGGTTTTCGACCACGTGAGACCCAGCTTCCCGCCGCTCTCGCTGGGGACCCTCCTCCGCGTGTACATCCCGGAGGGAGGCAAGGTCTTCTGGCTGATCTTCGACCTCGTGCGACAGCTCCACGCTCCGTAGACTGACGGGGTGACAGAGGGAGAAAGTCACAAAGGAATCCTGAACGAAGACGCCTTCACCTTATCACTCTGGTACTTTATCCCTTTGTCACTCAGTGCCTTTAACGGACATCCATGACTGGGTCTTCGACTGTGAGGGTGGGCCAGCGGCTTGCGGTGAAGATCGAGCGGCTGGTCTTCCAGGGCGACGGCCTGGGGCGCCTGCCGGACGGGCGCGTGATCTTCGTGCCCTACACCGCGCCCGGGGAGGAGGCCGAGGTCGAGATCGCCGAGGTCCGGGAGGATTTTCTCCGCGCCAACCTGGTCCGCGTCCTGGCACCCGCCTCGGCCCGCGCGGCACCCGCCTGCCGCTACTTCGGCAACTGCGGCGGCTGCCAATGGCAGCACCTCCTGTACCCGGCCCAGCTCGCGTGCAAGCAGGAGATCGTGCAGGAGCTGCTGGCGCGGGTCGGGAAGCTTCCGGGGACCGCGGTGGCGGCGCCGATCGCTCCCGCCGGCCCCTGGGAGTACCGCGGCCGCGCCCAGTTCAAGGTCTTCGCCGCCGGCCGGCTGCACATCGGCTTTCACCAGCGGGAGACGCATCGGGTGGTGGACATTGACCGGTGCCCGCTGCTGGATGGCCGCCTGAACGGCGTGCTCGCGGCGCTGCGCGGGATGCGCGACCCGGCGCTGTCCTGGCTGTTCCCCCGTCTCCGCGAGGTCTGGGCGGCCTGTGGGACCGGAACCGGCGAGGTGATCGTCGCGCTGTTTGCCCGGGCGCGGGACCGTGCCGCCATTCGCCTCCTGTTTCAGCGGATCCGGGCCGAGGTCCCGAACCTCCAGGGGGTGGTCCTCCTGGACGGGGATCCGCGGCAGCATCCGCGGTGCGTGGACCGCCATGGCCACGGGGCCATCCTGGAGCAGGTGGGGGCGCATCGGTTCCGGGTGGACGCCACGGCCTTCTTCCAGGTGAGCGGTCTGGCGGCCGAGGCCCTCACGCGGCTGGTGATGGAGGGGGCGCATCTCACCGGGACGGAGCGCGTCCTGGACCTGTACTGCGGGGTGGGGACCTTTACCGTGCCCCTGGCCCGTCTCGCCAGGGAAGTGGTAGGGGTCGAATCGCATGCGGCCGCAGCCGCGGACGCCGTCCACAATCTCCGCGCCAGCGACGCCGCCCCGGCCCGGATCGTCCAGGCGCAGGCGGAACAGGCGCTGCCGGCGCTGGCCAGAGAGGGTCCGTGGGACGTGCTGGTCCTGGATCCCCCGCGCCAGGGCGCGAGCCGCCGGGTTCTGGAGGCCGTGACGGGCATGGCGATCCCGCGGGTCGTGTACGTTTCCTGCGATCCCAGCACGCTGGCCCGCGACCTCGGTATCCTGGTCCGGTCGGGATACCGGTGCCTGAGGCTCCAGCCGGTGGATCTGTTCCCCCAGACTTTCCACCTGGAGGCGGTGGCGGTCCTGGAGCGAGCCCCCTGAGCCTCCAGGGATCGCCGCCCGCCCGGGGCGATGACGGGTCTTTTTGGCCTTGCATCCCGCCAAATCTCCTCCATAATACGCCGCGATTTTCTCGCGGCCGCCGGGGCGGTTGCCCGCGGCGGAGGTCCTCATGCCCACTCCGTTATGACGTGGACGAGGCCACGGGGAAGCTCGTGAACGGCCGCGACAGCGAGCCGGGGAAGTTCGAGGAGGACTGGACCTGGGTCCGCCCCGTGGGCCCGAGTCCCTGGCGGCTGTCGGCGATCGATCGAGAAGCCGACTGACCTCCGTCAGTCGGGGGCAAGCCGCCTGAGGGCAGGATCCCTGGAGAGGAGGCCGCGATGGCCGAGGTCGAGCTGCCCGATCCCGAGGAGCTCGAGGAGGTGAAAGGCAAGCAGTTCACGCGGCGCGTGGCCCTGACCACGGCGATCTACGCGGTGCTCTTGGCCATCACCTCCCTGGGCGGCAACAACGCCATGAAGGAGATGCTGCTGGCGCAGCAGCAGGCCTCGGACCAGTGGGCGTTCTACTAGGCCAAGGTCATCCGCGAGCACCAGTACCGGGCGCAGAAGATGCGGCTGGAGGCGGAACTGCACGAGCGGGCCGGCGCGTTGCGCCCCGAGGTCCGGCAACGCTACGAGGCGCTGCTGGCCAGGTTCGCCGAGGAGGAGAAGCGCTACAACACCGAGAAGAGAGACATCGAGCAGGAGGCCAGGAGGCTGGAGCGCGAGCGGGACGTGAACCGCGACAAGGATCCGTACTTCGACTATGCCGAGGTGCTCCTCCAGATCGCCATCGTGCTCGCCTCCGTCTCCATCCTGTCGGGGTCCCGCCCGGTGTTCGGTGTCAGCCTCGTCACCGCCGTCCTGGGCGCCCTGCTCTCGATCAACGGGTACACGCTCCTCGTCAAGATTCCCTTCCTGCACGGGGGCCACTGAGGGGGAAGCAGCGGGATGGGGGCCATCCGGGCGGTCCGGCGGCTGCTCCGCGCGATCCTGAGCTGGGCGTCCCTCTTCGCCATCCCCCTGGGAATCGGTATCGGCCTGACGGGGCACAGGACCCTGGGGGCCCTGCTGGTCCTCGGGGGGACGGTCTGCTACTTCCTCGTGGATCCCATCCTGTTGCTCCTGGATCTCCGGCCTTCCGAGGAGACCGAGCGGGACCGCGACAGGTGATCTTTCGACGGGGCTCCTTCTCAGGCCTTCAGGTACTTGGTGAACCAGGCCACGCAGCGGGCCCAGGCATCCCTGGCGGCCTCGGGCCGGTAGCTCGGCCGGTAATCCGCGTGGAAGGCGTGGGGCGCCCCCGGGTACAGGATGAACTCTGCCGTCGTCCCCGCCGCTCTCAGGGCGGCCTCCATCTCCTTCACGTCGGCGACCGGAATCCCCTGATCGGCCTCTCCGTACAGGCCCAGGACGGGGCATCGGATCTGCGCCGCCACGTCCAGCGGCCCCACCGTCCGGATGCCCGGCGTCTTGGCCGGCTTGATGGCACCGTACCAGGCGACCACGGCCTTCATGTCCCGGCTGTGGGCGGCGAAGAGGAGCGTGTACATGCCGCCACGGCAGAAGCCCGTCACACCGACCCGGTCCGCCCGGGCGGAAGGATGCCGCTTGGCGTAGGCGACGATGCCGTCCAGGTCGCCCATGACCCGCGCGTCCGGCACCGAGTTCGCCACCCGCATCACCTGGGACTGCTCTGGCAGGTGCAGGACGCCCCCTTCGCGTGCGTACGGCTCGAAGGCGATGGCCAGGAACCCTTCCCTGGCGAAGCGGCGCGCCACATCCCTGATGTGCTCGTGCATGCCCCAGACCTCGGGGATCACCAGGACGACCGGGTGCTTCCCCGGGCCGGCGGGCCGCGCCTCGTAGATGGGGACCTGGAAGTCCCCGCTCATCACCTTGGATTCCGCCACGGCCAGACCTTCGGTCCCCGTGGTGATGACTTGTCCCGCCACGGGCGTGGCGGCGACGGCGAAGCCGGCCAGACCGGCCCCGGTCGCGGCGGCCCCGGCCAGAAACTGCCGTCGCGACAGATCCTGCCTGGCGTTGGCAATCCAGTCCTTCGTCTCGTCCATGCATACCTCCTGCTTGGGCAGAGGAGCCGAGGGGCAGAGGAGCCGAGGGGAAAAGCGATTCCCCGCTGCACCTCTGCCCGAGAAACGCTACGCTCGAATCAGAACTCGACGGTGTCCCCGGGGGCTGGCGCCAGCAGCTTGATCTGGGGATTCAAGGCCTTGCGGAAGGCCTCCACCGTGCCCGTCAGCACCGGGAACGTCCCGTAGTGCATCGGGATGACGGTCTTCACCCCCCACAGGCTCGCCGCCTCGGCGGCGTCCTCCGGTCCCATGGTGAAATGGTCGCCGATGGGCAGCATGGCCACGTCCGGCCTGTACCGCTCGCCGAACAGCTTCATGTCGCCGTAGAGCGCGGTGTCGCCGGCGTGCAGGATGCGCAGGCCGTTTTCCAGATGGAGGATGTAGCCCACCGCCTCGCCGCCGGCCGTCACCGAGGTGACCTTGGTCTGGGGATCGGTGTAGCTCACCGTGGAGCTGTGATCCGCGCGGATCATGGTGACCTTGATGGGCGTTCCGGGGATGGCCGGGGCGGTGCCGCCCTTGTTCATGCGGATGAGGTTGCCGGCCGGCACCCCCTGGTTGCCGAAGTAGGTGGCCAGTTCGGCGATGGTGAGGAGGCGCGCGTTGGTCTTCTTGGCGAGCTCGACGGCCTCCCCGACGTGATCGGCGTGGCCGTGGGTGACCAGGATCAGGTCGGCCCTGTCCACCTGCTTGGCGTTGGCCGGGGCCTTGGGGTTGCCCAGCCAGGGATCGATGTAGATCGTCTTGCCGCCGGGGGTGTCGATCCGGAAGACCGAGTGGCCGAGGAAGGTGGCCCGGGCCCGCCCTCCGGCGGCGCCGGAGGCCTGGGCGACCCGGATGGGGTGCGAGTTGGCGAAGGCCTCACCGAAGGTGGCCACCGCCAGGGCGCACCCGCAGGTCAGGTGCAGGAAATCACGCCGACTCACGCCTCCATGGGGACAAGCATCGTGTCGCATACGGCCCTCCTTTGGCTGGCAGATGGGTCAGGGTCGGGAAAGACGTACGGCTCGCACGAGTGCGGAAAGCGACATACGCTACACAACTAACGGCCCGCTGGCAACGCGGTTTATTGCGCTCAACTCCAATGGGAGCCGGACGGTTCCGGGCGGTTGCGGATCCGGGCCGCCCGCGTCATTTCCTTGCCGTGGGTTCCGATCCTTGATAGGCTTCGCGGGTGCCCGTCCCGGGAGGGGCACGTGGGGAGGGAGATCCGACCGTCGAGCAGTACACGCTGCTGCTGGAGAGCTCGGAGCGGTGCCCCATCCGGAGGACGCTGACGTCGGAGATCGTCATCGTGGCGAAATAGCTATCAGCGTTCAACCGTCAGCAATCAGCGTCGGGCTGATCGCTGATGGCGGGGGCTGAAGGCTTCAACAGAGGAGGAACGGTCATGCGTCGCGGATACATGCTGGCGATCCTGGTGCTCGGCTCGGTCGTCGTCCCGGCGGGCCTGCCCGCGATATGGGCGGGGGAGAAGGTCACGATCAAGATCGGCCACGTTGTGGACCCCAAGCATCCGTATCAGGTGGGGGCGGAGCACTTCGCCAAGCGGCTGCGCGAGCTATCGAACGGGCGCATCGAGGCCCAGGTCTATCCCAGCTCGCAGCTCGGCAACGAACGCGAACTGGTGGAGGCCATCCAGTTCGGCACCGTGGAGTCAGCCGGGGTCACCACCGCCGTGGCCAGCCGCTTCGTCCGCGAGCTGGATATCTTCAACCTCCCGTTTCTGTTCCAGGACTTCGCCCACGTCTACAAGGTGCTGGACAGCCCCTTCGGCGAGGAACTCGCCCAGGCGGCCCTGAAGCGGGGGCTGCGCATCCTGGGGTTCTGGGTCGGCGGCAGCCGCAGCATCTATGCCCGGAGGCCGATCGGCGACCTGGCCTCCATCAAGGGGATCAAGGTCCGCACCATGGAGACCCCGCTCTTGATCGCGACCTGGAAGGCGCTGGGGACCATCCCCACGCCCATCCCGTTCAGCGAGGTGTACACCTCTCTGCAGCAGGGCGTGGTGGACGCCGGCGAGGGCAATGTCATCAGCTACCATACCATGAAGTTCGACGAGGTGGCCCCCTACCTGTCCCACATCAAGTACCTGCACACCATCACGGTGCTGCTTATCGGGGAGAAGTTCTTCCAGGCGCAGCCGCCCGAACTGCAGAAGGCTATTCTGCAGGCCGGGAAAGAGTCGGTTCCCGTGGAGCGGAAGGTGAACGAGGACGAGGAGAATCGCATCGTGGACGTCCTCCGGGCCAAGGGCCGGACCGTCGTCATCCCGGACATCGCCCCGTTCCAGAAGGCGGTGGAGCCGGTGTACGAGCAGTACGGCAAGGCGATCGGCCTGGAGAGGATCCGCTGGATCCAGAACTACCGGTGAGGGATTCCGTGGCGGGCGGGAGGGCGAGCGACCCGGAGGGGCGGGGGCCCCTCCGGGCGCTCCGCAGCCCCTTCACGCATCCGGTCGAGTGGGCCTGCGGCCTGCTGATGGCGGCCATCACGCTGGTCGTCTTCCTGCAGGTGATCAGCCGCTACGTCCTGGCCTATCCCCTGGACTGGCCCGAGGAGCTGGCCCGGATCCTGTTCGTCTGGGTCGCCCTCCTGGGGGCGGTCCTGGCGCTGCGCCGGGCGGCGCATTTCAGCATCGAGGCGGTGACGAAGCTCTTGCCGGCGCCCGCGCGACGCGCCGTCTCGGGTCTGCTGCATCTTGGCCTCCTGAGCTTCCTGATCCTCGTGGCGTATCTGGGGCTGGAGGCCGCCTTGCGGGTTCGGGATCAGCTTTCGGCGGCCATGGAGATCTCCATGAGCTACGGGTACGCCTCGGTCCCGGTGAGCTTCGCCCTCATGGCCTGGGAGACGGCGCGGGCGCTGTGGCGGGATTTCCGGGGGGCGGCGCGGTGATCGCCCTCCTCTTCGGTCTGCTCGCCGTGCTCCTCGTGGCGAACGCGCCCATCTCCTTGGCCTTGGGCCTGGCCTCGGCCATCACGGCGGCGGTGCAGGCCCAGGGGCCGCTCCTCTTCATCCCGCAGAAGATCTACACGTCGCTGGATTCGTTCCCGCTCCTGGCGGTCCCACTGTTCATCCTGGCGGGCTCCTTCCTGGAGACGGGCGGGGTGGGGCGGCGGCTGGTCAATCTGGCCAACGTCATGGTGCGCCACCTGCCCGGCGGCCTGGGCATGGTGGTCGTGGTGGCCACCATGATCTTCTCGGAGATTTCCGGCTCCTCGGCGGCCGACGCCGCCGCCATCGGGTCGGTGACCATCCCGGCCATGCTGCGGCTGGGGTACACCCCGGCTTTCGCCACGGCCGTGGTCGCCGCGGCCGGGGGCGCGGCCGTCCTCATCCCGCCCAGCATCGCCGCCGTGATTTACGGCTGGCAGGCGAACACCTCCGTGGGCGCCCTGTTCGCCGCCGGCTTCGTCCCGGGGTTCGCCACCGGCGGCGCCCTGATGCTGTACATTTACCTCAGCGCGCGGCGCTACGGATTTCCAACCGAGCGGCGCGCCTCGCGACGCGAGGTCTGGCAGGCCGTCCGAGAGTCGCTGCCGGCCCTGCTCATGCCGGTCATCATCCTGGGAGGAATCTTCGCCGGCTTTTTCACCGCCACGGAGTCGGCGGCCGTGGCGGTGATCTACGGGATGATCGTCGCGTTCCTGTACTACAAGGAGCTCACGTGGCGGGATTTGCCCAAGATCCTGGTCGAGTCCGCGGTGACGACGGGGATCGTCGGGCTCTTGCTGGGGATGGCGGCCGTCTTCGGGTGGGTGCTGACCACGCTCCAGGTTCCCCTGGCGCTGGCCAACTTCATCCTGTCCGTGTCCGGCAGCCGCTGGGTCTTCCTGATCCTGGTGAACCTGTTGCTCCTGGTGGCGGGATGCTTCCTGAACGCGACGGCCATCCTGGTGGTGATCGTCCCGATCCTCCTGCCCATGGCCGAGCGGTTCGGCCTCGACCTCGACCACTTCGGGATCATGGTCATCGCCAACCTGGGGATCGGGTACGTCACGCCGCCGGTGGGAACGTGCCTCTACGTCGCCTGCAGCATCTCGAAAGAGCCGCTGGACCGGGTGATCCGGCCGCTCGTCCCGCTGCTCCTCGTCATGGTGGCCATGCTGGCCGTCGTCACCTTCGTCCCCGATCTGACCTTGGTGGTGCCCAGGCTGCTCTACCGAAAGTAGCTGCAGCGGCGCCTGCTCCCACCTCGGCGGATGGCGCCCAAACGCAGATCCGGCCTGCTACCAACCCCCTTGCATACCACCCCCCTTGCACTAGACCGTCTCGCGGGGCCGTGTTACAGAGCTATTCGAGGTCCCGCGAGAAAAAGTCAGCCTCATTGGAGAGGCGGCGGCGCCTGCGGCCCGGCCCGTCAACCCGGTACACGACCGAAGTCCGGCCGACATAGATTGACAGCCTGAGCAGGTCGCTAGACGATGAGGTTTGAGGTCGTTGGGCGGATCGCGGACATCGAGGTGATTGCCGCGGGAGTCGGGGTCCGTCTCCGGCGCCACCTGCGCAAGGTCTATGGGGCGGGGCGCTGGCGGATCCTGAAAGGCATTGCGACGGTCCGGTTGCCAAACGGCGCTTTGCGGAAGGCGGAGCTTCGCTGGTATGAAGCGCACGGCATCGGAGGGAAAGACCTCAAGATCAAGCGATACCTGGAGGATGCATGAAACACCCTGCGAAGCCCTTCGCCTTGTGTGTTGATAACACCGAGTATACGCTTCGTTGATCCTCGGCAAGGTGTATCGCATCATCCCAGATGCGAAAACCGCGAAGGACGATTTGATCCGGATCGTCGATGAGAGCGGCGAGGATTACCTCTACCACAAGAGTCATTTTGTTTTCGTGGACTTCCCCAGGGCTATCGCGAAGAAGATCCTGGCGCTGCAGAGTGCCGCTGCGTAAGCGCGGGCTGAACGTGCTGGGGCCGCTCGCGCGGCCGATCCCGCGGCTGGAGCCAGGGGTCCGGTCGGCGCGGGGGGTCGCCTCCGAGGCCGCGGCTCAGCCGCTACCCCGTTAGGCCCAGTGAGGGATGGCGGGCGCTTGTCTCGGAATGGGGGACGGAATAGGGGACGTACCCCTTTTCGAACCCGGTGAATTACCGCTTGTCGGCATCGGGGTTCCTGGCCGAGATCGACCGGATGCAGTTGGAGGTGCGCGAATACCTGAGCCTGCCCGCCGTCGAGACGGCATAACCTTCGCGTGGCCGAGAGGCCCTGCTTGGTCGCCAAAGCAGGCGATGCACCGCAGTCGCCATCGGGTCAATTGCCGAAGGATGATTGCTTGCCTGCCGCCAAGTGATCGCTCTCGTTAGGTTCGGCGCAAAGCGGTGGGGGTGGGTTAGGGCTGGAGCGCCTCAACCTCTGCGGCCAGACCGAGTTCCCGGAGCACCCCCGCCACCGTGGCCCAGGCCTGATCGGTGAGGACGATGCCCTCCCGACGCCGCCGGGCCTCCTCCTCACGGGATCGCTCCCCCGGGATGTGCACCGGCTCCCCACCGGGGAGCGGCCGCGCGCTCTTCACGTAAGCGGTCAGCCGATCCACCTGTGCTCGGAACTCCTCCGGCGGCAGAAACCAGGCCGGGTCCAGTGCCAGGATGAAGACGCCGTTCATCTCCTCGGGTCCGTGATCGGGCCGGGCGCAGCCGGCACCCGAGAGGATCCCCGCCAGCACTTCCACCGCCAGACTCAAGGCGAAGCCACGGTGCCCGCCCGCGGGCAGCAGGGCCCCGTGCGGCCGGGTGAAGAGGCAGGCCGGGTCGGTCGTCTCCTTGCCGGCGGCATCGAGGAGCCAGCCCGCCGGCGCAGGCTCTCCCCGCAGGAGAAGCTGGCGGACCTTGCCGTGGGCGGCGGCGCTGGTGGAGAAGTCGAAGAGGATCCCCGGCCCCGTCCCGCCCGGAATCCCCATCGCAATGGGGTTCGTGGAGAGGCGCGGCTCCCTGGCGCCCCACGGCACCACCCACTGGCCCGCGCCGGAGTCGTTCGCCGCGACAACGCCGATGAGTCCCGCCCCGCGGATCGCCTCGACGTAATCCGCCAGCCGCCCGATGTGGTTCGAGTTCCGGGCCGTCACGATGGCGATGCCGCCCCGGCTCGCTTTGTCGATGGCGACCCGCGTCGCGAAGGCGGCGACCACCTGGCCGAAGGCGGACCGGCCGTCCACCTTGGCGGCCACGGCCGTCTCGGCGCTCACGACCGGACGGGCGGCCGGGTGGAGGAGCCCGGCCTTCCACCACTCGTGGTACTGCGCCAGGCGGAAGACGCCGTGCGAGTCGTAGCCGGTGAGATTCGCCCGGACCAACGCCGCAGCCACCAGCTCGGCATCCTCGGCGGCGGCCCCCATGTTCAGGCAGGCGCGGGTCACGAGCCTCTGAAGCCAGTCGGCGGACAGCGTCGGCATGGCCGCCCTCCTGGAGTCAAGGAAAACACAGACGGCAGGGAAGGATCATCCGCCGATTTCGCCGAATCACCCCCGCCCCGGCCCTCCCCCCTCTGCGGGGGAGGGATGATCGTCAGTGCCTTCGGCGCTCTTCCCCGGCGGTGCGGCCGGGCCGGGGGAGGTTGGTGGCGATCTCGATCAGGTGGCCATCCGGGTCCTGGAAGCAAGCCGTACGCTGCCCCCAGGGCCGGTCCGTGGGGGCGCTCAGGAAGGCCACGCCCCGGCCGCTGAGGTCGCGATGGCTGCGGTCCACGTCTTCGACCAGCAGGGTGACCGAGCCCTCGTGGGCGCCCGGGGCCGGCCGGCCCGTGTGGGCGCTGCCCGCCAGCTCGGCCACCCGCGAGCGGGCCAGCAGGGCGAACTTCGCGCCCTCCACCGCCAGTTCGGCGTACCCCGTGTCCTGGAACCGGACCGGGAGACCCACCTTGTCCCGATAGAAGGCCACCGCGCGGTCACAATCCTCGACGAACAAGACGACGTAGCCCAGGGCGCAGAACATGGGGTCCTCCTCTCGGTTGCGGGTTCACGCTCGGTCCGGGGGGATAGGCGCAGACTGGATATCCCACCTGGCTCTCCGTGTCAAGCCGCTGGGAGCCGCCATCAGTGGATCAAGCGGCGGCGGACCAGGCGGGCGGCGAGGACGGAGGACAGGAAGATGGCGGGAACCAGCCAGAGAAGCGGGAGCAAAGCCGCCGCGCTCGGCTCCCCCCGCATGAGGGCCCGGGTCGCCCGCACCGCGTAGGTGAGGGGGAGAAACTTCGCCAGCCCCTGGGCCCAGCCCGGGAGGGATTCCAGTGGGAAGAAGACGCCGCAGAAGAGGAACATGGGCGTCACGATCAGGGTGAGATAGTAGTTGAAGAACTCGAAGCTTCTGGCCAGCGCCGCGACCACCAGGGAGAGCGCGGCGAACAGGAGGGCCAGCAGGGCGATGACCACGGGCACCGCCAGCGTCCAGGCGGAGCGCGTCAGCCCAAACACCGCCACCACCGCCAGCATCACCGTGCCGTTGAAGATCCCCTTGGTGGCGCCCCACAGGATGTCGCCCGCCACGACATCCTCGAGGGAGAGCGGGGTCACGAGGATGGCCTCGTACGTCTTCTGGTGGATCATGCGGACGTAGGCCCCGTACGTGCACTCGTAGGCGGCGGCGAACATGGCCGAGGAGACGACCATGCCGGGGGCCACGAACTCGACGTAAGGCTGGCCGCCCACCATCCCCACCAGGGATCCCAGGCCGAAGCCCAAGCCCAACAGGTAGAGCAAGGGCTCTCCGATGCTCGGGCCGACCAGGCTCGGCAGCGAGTATTTCCGGAACACGGTCAGGTTGCGCTCCCAAACCCGCACCGCCCTCCACGTCGGCCACGTGAGTACCATGGAGAACTGCACCTCATTTGCTCCGCAGATTACGCCGAATCACCCCCACCGCGGTCCTCCCCCCGGGTACCCCGCCTGCGGCGGGGTGCGGGGGAGGGGTGGGAGGGGGCAAGGAACTCTGCGAATCTGCGTACTCTGTGGATGAGTTAGAGATCGTTTCTCACTCACTCCTGCAGGGTGCGGCCGGTGAGCCGGAGGAACAGATCCTCCAGGCTGGCCGGCCGATGCAGCAGGTGCGCTGCCCCCAGGCCGCTCAGCGCCGGCAGGAGCGCCCGGCCGTCGGCGCAGTAGAGGTAGAGCGTATCCCCCGCCTGTTCCCAGCGCACGCGGTCGCCGTCGAGGAGCGCCAGGACCTTCCGGTGCAGCGCCGCATCGCCGCGGATCTCGACGACCTCGCGGCCGATCTCGGCCTGGACCAGCGCCATGGGCGGCCCTTGCCGCAGGATGCGCCCGGCCTCCATCAGGGCCACGCGGTCGCAGAGCTGCGCGGCCTCTTCCATGTAGTGGGTCGTCAGCACCTGGGTGACCCCCTGGGCCTTCAGGGCGCGCAACCGCTGCCAGGTGAGGTGCCGGGCCTGCGGGTCGAGGCCGCTCGTGGGCTCGTCCAGGATCAAGAGCTCGGGCTGGTTGAGCAGGGCGCGGGCGATCAGGAGGCGCCGCTTCATGCCCCCGGACAGTTCGTCCAGGGGGCTCTCCGCCCGGGCAGCCAGGCCGACGAATTCCAGCAGGTCCGTGGCGCGGCGGCGCGCCTCGGCCCGGGGGATATCGAAGTAGCGGGCATAGACCAGCAGGTTTTCCAGGGCGGTGAGGTCGGGGTCCAGGTTCTCCTCCTGGGGGACCACGCCGATGCGGCGCTTGAGGGCGGCCGGCTCCCGGTCTACGCGGAGCCCCAGCACCAGCAACTCGCCGGCCGTGACAGGGGTCACCGCGTGGATCATCCGGACGGTGGTCGTCTTCCCCGCCCCGTTGGGGCCGAGGATGCCAAAGCATTCCCCGGCCTGCACCTGGAGGTCCACGCCGTCCACGGCGGTGAGGTCACCGAAGCGCTTGGTCAATTGGCGAGCAAGGATGACCGGTGGCATGGGGCAAGGAGCGATCGCGCCGGAGCGAAATCCCCCCGGGAAAACGATTGCGAAAAGAAAACCCCGGCGACCATGGTACGTCGCCGGGGTTTGGGCGTCAATGCGCTGGGGTCAGGCTAGGCTTGGGCGGCGATCTTGCTCACGTTCGCGGCCTGCTTGCCCTTGGGGCCATCCACGACCTCGAACTCCACCTCCTGCCCCTCGCTCAGGGAGCGGAACCCTGTGCCCTGGATGGCGGTATAATGTACGAAGACATCATCGCCATCGGGACGCTCGATGAACCCATAGCCCTTCGCGTCATTGAACCATTTGACCTTCCCAGTCAGCCTCACTTCCGAACCTCCTCTTCTTGACCAGGCATGAACATGCAGGACGGCGGGCATCCCGGCCCAATCTGCCCAAACGCGTCCGCCGGCCCCGACGCTCCTCCGGGGCCAAAAAAGAAACCGCGACGGCGATTCGGCACGCGGTCGCGGTTCTGGACAATCCTGCCTACTGCCAACTGCCAACCCTGAGCATCCATCGGTAGGTACGGCCCGGCACGAACGGGGCGGAAACTACCGCGCCCCTTCGGCTTTGTCAAGGGTTTTTTGCTTGTCCCCTGGATGGTGTTGCCAGATGGGGGCCTGCCGGACCTTCGGCTGTGGCGACCCGCCGGCGGCCGGCGGGCCCCACGCCCGGGGAGGGCGAGGACAGCGCGGGGGGTTCTAGTCGGACTTGGCCAGACCCAGGTCCGTCGAGTAGAAGGAGGCGAGGACCCCCCGGGCGAAGGTTGTGGACAGGCAGAGCTCCTTGAAGCAGGTCGCCGCCAGCCTGGCGGGCTGGAGGTTCCAGAGCCGCAACCCCCGGAGCTGCTCCCGCGTCCTCGCCCAGCAGGCCCGCAGGTCCTGGCGGGAGTAAACGACGCGGTTGCTCAACGCGTCGAACTTGACGTAGAGGAGGTTTATCTTGGAGGGGAGCTGGTGCCGGAACTCGGCATACCGCGCCCGCCAGTCCTGAACCTTCAGGCTCTGCCGGGTCTCCTGGTGCAGGCGGGCGAGGTGATCCAGCCACCGCTTGGCCGGCCCGTCCTCCCTGGCCACGCGCTGGTAGAGCTCCTGGAGCCTTCCCTGAAGCCCCTCCCATTTCTGCAGGAAGGCGTCCAGGTCCTTGGGGCCGAGCAGGATTCGCGAGGACAGCTCCTCGAATGGATCCAGCAGGGCCCGCGCCCTGGCCGGGAGGGTCGCGCGGGCGTCCCGGTAAGCCTTCTGCCACTCGCCGATCTTCAAGGCCTGCCAGATCTCGCCCTGGATCCGCTCGATCTCCTCGGCCCAGCGCTTCTCCCGCTCGCTCCGGGGGCGCGTCTGGAGCCAGATCTCCTCCATCTCCTTGAGGCAGCGCGCCCAGGCCACGAGGAGCCGCAGCACCTCCCGGGTCCGCTTCCACACATGGACCGGCAGGGAATCCACCGCATAGCCGGGCCGCCGCGTGCGCCGGTCCTTGAGCCGGAAGAACCCCGCGATCATGGGGTGGGTCTTCTCGATCAGGGCGGCGTTCTTGTACCACAGGAGCATGAAGACCGCGCTCCAGTAGGCCCGGGGGTTTGCGCTCCAGCGGGCGAGGATCCGGGTGATGTTCTCCTTGCTGTAAAAGCTCCGCCAGGCCTCCTCGTAGGCCTGCGTCCACTCCTCGGCCGTCATGTGGGGGTGCCGGATGACCGGGTGGAAGGAGTCCCGCTTGTTGAAGTCGGGATCCATCCAGTCGCCCCGCTTCTTCATCTCCAGGTGATCGTGGGATCCCGGCAGCGGGGTCAGCATGAAGAACGAGGCCACGTCGGGTTGGATGTCGTCCATGAGGTAGCGGATGTCGCGCCCGACCTGCTCCCGCGTGTCGAAGGGCAGGCCGATGATGTAGCCGGTCTGCACCAGGATGCCGGCCTCGTGCCACTCGCGGATGATGCTCCGGTACTCCTCGACCTTGTTCTGGCCCTTGCCCTGGGCCTTGAGGTTCTGGGGGTTCACGCTCTCCATGCCGATGAAGACCTGGGTGCAGCCGGCCTCGGCCGCCAGGCGCACGAAGTCCTTCGGCTTCTTCGCCAGGTCCACCTGCATCATGAAGTTGATGGCGATGCCCTCCTCCCGCCGCAGCCGGATCAGGGCCTCGAAGGTTTCCCGCCACTGCTTCTTGCGGGCGAAGTTGTCGTCGGTGAAGAAGTAGAAGTTGAACCCGTTCTCCCGGTAGTTCCTCCGGATGAGGTCGGCGATCCCCTGGGGAGAGCGCTCCCGCATGCTGCGGCCCTGCACGTTGATGATGGTGCAGAAGGTGCAGGCGAAGGGGCAGCCGCGGGAGGTCTCCACCGTCCCGAAGGTGCGGCTGGCGAAGTGCTTCATGGTCTTGGGGCTCATCACCGGCGTGGGCGCCTTCTCGATGTCCACCAGGTTCTTCAGGTCCTGGGCGAAGGAGTACACGGGCCGGAGCTGGCCGTTGAGGACGTCGGCCAGGATGCCGTCCCAGTGGCCCTCCACCTCGCCAGAGACGACGCTGATGGATTCCCGGAGAAGCTCCTGGATATCCGGCTCCTGCGCGCCCAGCATGTTGATGGTGCCGCTCACATGGAACCCGCCCAGGATGACGTCCAGGCCGTGGGCGCGGAACTGCCGCCCCAGATCCAGGGCCCGGGGGAACTGGTTGGTCTGGACGCCGACCAGGCACACCACCAGCTTGGTGCCGGGCCGGCGGCTCCAGCGGACGATCCGGGCGACCGGCACCTTCTCGGCGGTCTCGTCGAAGGTGTCCACCTGGACGGCGATGTCGCCGAAGACGCGGCGCCGCTTGACATCCTCGGTCAGGCCGTGGAGCACGTTCAGGCTGTTACCCGGCAGGACCCCGCGCCAGAATCGGACCACGTAGCCCTCGTCGTCGTACTTCGAGGGCTTGATCAGGACGACCCGGAGGGTGCGGTACCGCTGCGCCTGGGGGAGGAGGAGGGGCGCCCGGCCCTCGGGCGGGGGGGCGGGATCCGGGACGGCGAGGGGGGGTATCTCAACGGGATTCGTCGCGTGCGGATGCATCTCCATGCTCCCGGGAGCGCCCGAACCGGGCGGAGGCCCCGCCTCCGGTGTCAGGGCCGCGGGGCCGAGGGCATCGCGAATCGGCCGACGAGAGGATCGCGGTCCACGCCAGGCGGGACTCGGAAAAAGCGCGGCGCGCCAGGACAGGCGAAAATTGACTGGCACCCTATCCCATGGCCCGTCGGATGTCAAATGAAATCCGTGGGCGGGCGAACGCGGTTGACAAGTGGGCGTAAGCTGGTATAAAGGTAACCTGCCGAAAAATCGGTCAGGAGAGCGATGTCGGCGTTTCTGCTTCGCTGGGTGAGCACCGCAGTCGCCATCGGCGTGGCCGCCCAGGTCCTGCCGGGGATGCGGGTGGATTCGGTCTGGGCGGCCGTCGTGGCGGCGCTGCTGCTCGGCCTCGTCAACGCCACGCTCCGCCCGATGCTGCTCCTGCTTACCCTGCCGCTCACGGTGGTGACGCTGGGGCTGTTCGCGCTGGTGGTCAACGGCGCGATGCTGGCCCTGGTCGCGAGCGTGGTCAAGGGGGTGCACATCGCCGGCTTCGGCAGCGCGGTCCTCGGCGCCGTGCTCATCAGCCTGGTGGGGAGCCTGCTCGCCTGGCTGCTGCGGCCGGGCCCCCGGATCCACGTCGCGATCCGCCACGTCAAGAGCGTGCCCTGAGGCCGCCATCGAGACCACTCGAGGAGAGCCGATGACGATCCGGAAGGCGGTGTTTCCCGCGGCGGGGCTCGGCACGCGGTTCCTGCCCGCCACCAAGGCCCAGCCCAAAGAGATGCTGCCCATCGTGGACAAGCCCACCATCCAGTACGTGGTGGAGGAGGCGGTGGCCTCGGGGATCCAGGATGTCATCATCGTCACCGGGCGGGGCAAGGACGCCATCGAGGATCACTTCGACCGCTCCATCGAGCTGGAGCTGATGCTCGGCAAGAAGGGGCGGACCGACCTGCTGGAGGTGGTGCGGCGCGTCTCCGAGCTGGTCCGGGTCTGCTACGTGCGCCAGAAGGAGCCCCTGGGCCTCGGTCACGCCGTCCTGGCGGCGAAGGCGCTGGTGGGGGACGAGCCGTTCGCCGTCCTGCTGGGCGACGACATCCTGGTGGACCGCACGCCGGCCCTGCAGCAGATGATGGCGGTGTACGAGAAGCACCGCTGCGCCGTGATGTGCGTGAAAAGGGTCCCCCGGGCCGAGGTCTCGCGCTACGGGGTGATCAAGGGCCGCCGGCTGGAGGAGCACCTGTACCACATCATGGACATGGTGGAGAAGCCCGAGGTCCACGAGGCCCCGTCGGATCTGGCCATCGTGGGCCGCTACATCCTGACGCCCGAGATCTTCCCCCTCCTGGAGAAGACCGCGGCGGACCGGACCGGCGAGATCCAGCTCACCAACGCCCTGAAGGCGCTGCTCAAGCGCAAGAAGCAGATGATCTACGCGCTGGAGTTCCAGGGCCGCTGGCACGACGCCGGGACCATCCTGGGGTTCCTGAAGACCACGGTGGAGTTCGCGCTGCAGCGCCCGGACGTGGCGCCGGGGTTCAAGGAGTTCCTGCGGGGCCTGGACCTCGGGTCGGACCATCCCCACACGCGCCAGGCGGAGGACGCGTCCGCCGGCGCAGGAGCCTCCCGGGGGGCCTCCCGCCGGGAGGCGACGCCGAGCCGATAATGCCAAAGCCGCCGCGGCCTCAGCCGCCGACCTCGGGGCCCGAGCCGGCCGGCAGCCCGGCCCCCCCGGAAGAGGAGCTGGAGTCCGCCACGCCCGGGGAGGAGGAGCCGCCGGCCGATCCCTACGACGACCTCTGGGACCCGGACATGGACACCCGGCCGGAGAAGATCAAGCGGACGAAGGCCCGTCCGCGGGGCCGGCCTTCGCCCCGGGGTCGGCGCAGGGAGGAGGCCTGAGGACGGAGCGACCGCAGCCCACACACGGGCGCGCCATGGCCCCGCCGGGTGGGGGGCCCGAGGGGAGCGTGCGTTGATGGACAAAGACCAAGCGGAAGACCGAGCCCGAGAGGTGGAAGCGACCGCGGAGAAGCCCGAGGTCGGCGTCGGCATCGAGCAGCCGCAGGGCGAGCGGAAGATGCCGGACCACGTCCCGCTCCTGCCGGTGCGGGACGTGGTGGTCTACCCGTTCATGATCCTGCCCCTGTTCGTGGGACGCGACAAGTCCATTCGCGCCGTGGACGAGGCCCTGTCCCGCGAGCGGTTGATCCTGCTGGCGGCCCAGCGCGACGCCGAGGCCGAGGATCCCGGCCCCGAGGAGCTGTACACCGTGGGCACGGTGGCCATGATCATGCGCATGCTCAAGATGCCGGACGGGCGGGTCAAGATCCTGGTCCAAGGGGTCTCGCGCGCCCGGATCCTGGGCTTCAGCCGCCGGGACCCCTATTTCGAGGCCAGGATCGCCGAGGTGGTGGAGCCGGAGGGGGCCCCCCAGGGTCTGGAGGTGGAGGCCCTGATCCGCTCGGTGAAAGAGCAGGTCCAGAAGGGGGTCAACCTGGGCAAGGGCATCTCGCCCGACGTCCTGGTCATCATCAATAACCTGGAGCATCCGGGACGCCTGGCGGATCTCGTGGCCAGCAACCTGGACCTCAAGGTGGAGCAGGCGGAGCAGATCCTGGAGATCTTCGACCCGGTGGAGCGGCTGAAAAAGCTCTCGGACCTGCTGGGCAAGGAGATCGAGGTGCTGGAGATGCAGCACCGGATCCAGTCCCAGGCCCGGGAGGAGATGGACAAGACCCACCGCGAGTACTACCTCCGGGAGCAGCTCAAGGCCATCCAGAAGGAGCTGGGGGAGACCGACGAGCGCAGCCAGGAGATCCAGGAGCTGGAGCAGAAGATCGAGCGGGCCAAGATGCCGCCCGAGGTGGCGCAGGAGGCCAGGACGCAGCTCGGGCGCCTCTCGCGCATGCACCCGGACGCGGCCGAGGCCTCGGTCATCCGCACCTACCTGGACTGGCTGATTGACCTGCCCTGGGCCAAGCAGACCAAGGACAAGCTGAGCATCAAGCAGGCCCACAAGATCCTGGACAAGGACCACTACGACCTGGAGAAGGTGAAGGAGCGGATCCTGGAGTACCTGGCGGTCCGCAAGCTGAAGAAGAAGATGAAGGGCCCCATCCTGTGCTTCGTGGGGCCGCCGGGCGTGGGCAAGACCTCGCTGGGCCGCTCCATCGCGCGGGCCCTGGGGCGAAAGTTCGTGCGCATCTCGCTGGGCGGCGTGCGGGACGAGGCCGAGATCCGGGGCCACCGCCGCACCTACATCGGCGCGCTGCCCGGCAAGATCATCCAGGGGATCAAGCAGGCCGGCACCAACAACCCCGTCTTCATGATGGACGAGGTGGACAAGGTGGGGGCGGACTTCCGCGGGGATCCCTCGGCGGCGCTCCTGGAGGTCCTGGATCCGGAACAGAACGTGGCCTTCACCGACCATTACCTGGGGGTGCCCTTCGATCTCAGGAACGTGATGTTCATCACCACGGCCAACCTGGCCGATCCCATCCTCCCGGCCCTGAAGGACCGGATGGAGATCATCGAGATCTCCGGGTACACGGAGGAGGAAAAACTGCACATCGCCAACCGCTACATCATTCCCCGGCAACTGGAAGAGCACGGGATCAGCAAGAAGCACCTGGAGATCACGGATGAGGCCATCCTGAAGGTTATCCAGAACTACACCCGGGAGGCGGGGCTCCGCAACCTGGAGCGGGAGATCGCCACCATCTGCCGCAAGGTGGCGCGGGACGTGGCCGAGGGCAAGAAGGGGCTCACCCGGGTGACCGGGGCCGGCCTGTACCGGTACCTGGGGGCGCCGAAGTTCCTGCCCGAGCCCGAGCAGGAACGGGACGAGATCGGGGTGGCGACGGGCCTGGCCTGGACCCAGACCGGCGGGGACATCCTGTACATCGAGTGCACCATGATGCGGGGCAAGGGGAATCTCTCGCTCACCGGCCACCTGGGGGACGTCATGAAGGAGTCGGCCCAGGCCGCCATGAGCTACGCCCGGTCGCGGGGGGCTAGCCTGGGCATCAAGGAGGAGACCTTCGCCAAGCACGACGTGCACATCCACGTGCCGGCCGGGGCGATCCCCAAGGATGGGCCCTCGGCCGGGATCACCATGGCCACGGCCCTGATCTCGACGCTGACCCGCACCCCGGTGCGCCGCGACGTGGCCATGACCGGAGAGATCACCCTGCGGGGGAAGGTGCTGCCCATCGGCGGCATCAAGGAGAAGGCCCTGGCGGCCCGCCGCATGGGGATCCGGACGGTGATCGTGCCCAGCAAGAACGACAAGGACGTGAAGGAGCTGCCCCCCAACGTCAAGCGCGGGATGCAGTTCGTGTACGTGGACCACATGGATCAGGTGCTGGAGGTCGCCCTGGCGAAGCGGGGCACCGCGCGCCGGGTGACGCCCGCGGCGAGCGAGCGCCGCGTGGCGGCCCGCGCCTGAGGAACTGGCGATCAGGCACTCCGGCCCTCTGGCAATGGGGAGGACCCGAGTGCCGGATCCCCCGAGTGCCAAATTGCCTGGTTAGAGGAGGACCGCATCCGTTTTGAGCCATCCTGAGCCGTGGCTGCGCATCATCCCGCTGGGGGGGCTGGGCGAGATCGGGATGAACATGATCCTCCTCGAGACCGAGGAGGATCTCCTGGTCGTGGACGCCGGGCTCATGTTCCCCGAGGAGGAGATGCTGGGGATCGACCTGGTGCTGCCCGAGACCACCTACCTCTTCGAGCAGCGGGCGAAGGTCCGGGGCATCGTCCTCACCCACGGTCACGAGGATCACACCGGCTGCCTGCCCTTCCTGCTGCCCCGGCTCCCCGTTCCCGTGTACGGCACGCCCCTCGCCCTCGGGCTGGTCCAGGAGAAGCTGCGCGAGTTCGGCCTGGACCGGACGGCCGACCTCCGCTGCATCCGGGCCGGGGACAGCCTGCGCCTGGGCAGGCTCGGGCTGGAGTTCATTCGGGTCAGCCACAGCATCCCCGACGGCGTGGCGGTGGCGGTCCGCGCCCCGGCCGGCCTGATCCTGCACAGCGGCGACTTCAAGTTCGACCCGAGGCCGGTGGACGGGCAGCGCACCGACCTCCGCCGGCTGGCCGCGCTGGGCGAGGAGGGTGTGCTCGCCCTGCTCTCCGACAGCACCAACGCCATCCGGGAAGGGGTCACCCCCTCCGAATCCTCCATCGGGCGCACCTTCGAGCAGATCTTCCGCGCCGCCCCCCGCCGCATCATCGTGGCCTGCTTCGCCAGCCACATCCACCGGATCCAGCAGGTCCTGGATGTGGCCGCCCGCCTCGGCAAGAAGGTGGCGGTCAACGGCAAGAGCATGGCCGCCAACACCCGGATCGCGACGGAGCTCGGCTACCTCAAGGTGCCCGAGGATACCCTGGTCCGGCTGGAGGATTTGAAGCGGCTGCCCGCGGACCGGAGCGTGATCATCACCACGGGCTCGCAGGGGGAGCCGCTGTCGGCCGTGGCCCGGATGGCGGTGGGCGAGCACAAGCAGATCGAGATCCTGCCGGGGGACACCGTGATCTTCTCGGCGCGGGTCATCCCCGGCAACGAGCAGTCCATCGCCCGCACCGTCAACCAGCTCTTCAAGCGGGGCGCCCAGGTCATCACCGAGGATGTCAACCCCGGGGTGCACGTCTCGGGGCATCCCAGCCGGGAGGAGCTGAGGCGGATGCTCACCCTGACGCGGCCCCGGTTCTTCGTGCCCATCCACGGCGAGTACCGGCACCTGTACTGCCACGCCCGCCTGGCCCGGGACATGGGGATCCCCGCCGCCCACGTCTTCGTCCTGGAAAACGGCCAGGTCCTGGAGGTCACGCCGACCCGGGCGGGCGTGGCCCACAAGGTCCCGGCCGGCCGGGTGTTCGTGGACGGCAAGGGCGTGGGGGACGTGGGCGACACCGTGCTCCGGGACCGGCAGCACCTGGCGCAGGACGGCATGGTCGTCGTCGTGATCGGGTTCGACAAGGCCGGCCACGTCGTGGCCGGGCCGGATATCGTGTCGCGGGGATTCGCGGCCCTGTCGGAGGAGGACGGCCTCTTCGAGGAGGCGCGGCGGCTGATCGTGACGGTCCTGGAGGGCTGCAGCGTCGAGGAGAAGACCGACTGGTCCCTGATCAAGCAGCGGATCCGGTCGGTGCTCCGCAGGTTCCTGCAAAAGGCGGTGGACCGGCGGCCCATGATCCTGCCGGTGATCATCGAGGTCTGAGGAGCGGAATATGTCGTATAGGACGTATATGACCTATGCAGAAAGGGCTTGGAGATTGGCGGGAGGCACGCTATAACCTCTGGCAAGCCGGGGGGAGATGAGGGAGAGGCGTGGCAGCAGACCTGAGCAGACCAAGCGAGTGGCTGAGGCTTCTCACGGCCTTCTTCCGCCACGACAAGACCCGGGAGGGGATCGGCGTCCTGGCCATGGCCGCCGCCGTCCTGATCCTGGCCAGCCTGGCCACCTTCGATCCCCGGGATCCCTCCTTCTTCAGCTACGCCACCGGCGGTCCGGAGAGCGAGATCCACAATGTCGTGGGGCGGGTGGGGGCGGAGCTGGCCGGGGACCTGCTCGGCCTGCTGGGGCTCTCGGCGCTCCTCATCCCGCCGGCCTGCTTCCTCTGGGGCTGGACCTGGGTCGGGGGCCGACGTCTCACGCATCCCGTCCGGCGGGCCGCCGGGCTCCTCCTGCTGGGTCTGTCCTTGAGTCTGCTGGCCAGCGTCCTCCACCAGGCGGGCCTCCTGCCCGGCGGGCGCGTCGAGCGCCCGGGCGGGTTCCTGGGGGACGAGCTGTTCCGCTGGCTGCTCTTCTCGCTGGGCAAGTTCGGGATGGGGGTGGTGGCGCTGACCGGTTTGGCCCTCGCCGTGATCTGCCTCTGCCAGCGGCGGCTCGCCTCGTTCCTGGCCTTGCCCGCGGCCGGCCTCGCGACCGGTTGGAGGAGACTGCGGGCGGCCGCGGCCGCCTGGCACCTCTCCGGTCCGAGGAACGGGGTCGCCCCATCCGCGCCGCCCGAAGGGACCCCCGCAGCGCCTTCGGCCGCGCCCGAACCGGAGGCCGCGCCGGCGCCCCCGGCACCCCCCGCCGGTGCGGCCGCGCTGCCCCCCTCGGCCCCGGCGAGGGAGCCGAAGGGCGGCCGGGGCCAGCAGGCCTTCCCGTTCGCGGCCGGCACCCAGGGCTACACCCGGCCCTCGCTGAAGCTGCTGGACGCGCCGGCCGCCGAGCGCGGCGGCTCCAGCCAGGAGGAGATGGCGCAGAACTCCCAGATCCTGGAGAAGAAGCTCCTGGAGTTCGGCGTGGAGGGTCGGGTCACGGCGGTCAACCCCGGCCCCGTCATCACGAGCTACGAGATCGAGCCCGGCCCGGGCATCAAGATCAACCGGATCGTGGCCCTGGCGGACGATCTGGCCCTGGGGCTCAAGGCCCTCAGCGTCCGCGTGGTCGCGCCGATCCCGGGGAAGGCGGCCGTGGGCGTGGAGATCCCGAACCAGCACCGGGCCACGGTGCACCTGCGGGAGGTGCTGGCCAGCAAGGAGTTCGGCGCCGAGGCGCTGCAGCTCCCCCTGGCCCTGGGCAAGGAGATCGGCGGCGCCCCCATGGTGGCCGACCTCGCCCAGATGCCCCACCTGCTGATCGCCGGGGAGACCGGGTCGGGGAAGAGCGTGTGCATCAACTCCCTGATCCTGAGCCTGCTGTACCGGGCGGAGCCCACGGATGTGCGCCTGCTGCTGATCGATCCGAAGCGGGTGGAGCTGTCCATCTACAACGGCGTGCCCCACCTGGCGGACAAGGTGGTCTCGGACCCCAAGGAGGCGGCCAAGCGGCTGCAGCGCGTGGTGCTGCACATGGAGGAGCGGTACCGGCTCTTCGCCCAGGTCGGGGCGCGGAACCTCCAGAGCTACAACCGGCGGATGGAGCTGGAGCCGCCCCCCGAGGACGAGCTCACCCGGGGCTCGCACCGGGGGCGCCTGCCCATGCTGGTGGTGGTGATTGACGAGCTGGCGGATCTCATCCTGACGGCGCAGACCGAGGTGGAGAGCGCCATCATGCGCCTGGCGCAGATGGCGCGGGCCGTGGGGATCCACCTCATCGTGGCCACCCAGCGCCCCTCGGTGGACGTGCTCACCGGCGTCATCAAGGCGAACTTCCCGGCCCGCATCTCGTTCCGGGTGGCGTCCAAGGTGGATTCCCGGACGATCCTGGACATGAACGGGGCCGAGGCCCTGCTGGGCCGGGGCGACATGCTCTACATCCCGCCGGGCAGCTCCAAGCCGATCCGCATCCACGGCTGCAACGTGACCGAGGTGGAGATCCGCCGCGTGGTGGATTTTCTCTCGGTGCAGACCAGACCGCCGGAGTTCGTCTGGGCCCTCCTGCCGCCCGAGCCGGAGCCGCCGGCCGAGGACGAGGCGGAGGACGACGAGCTGTACCGGCAGGCGGTGGACCTCGTCGTCCAGAGCCAGCAGGCCTCCATCTCCATGATCCAGCGGCGGCTGCGGGTCGGCTTCAACCGCGCCGCCCGCATGATCGAGCGCATGGAGCGGGAAGGGATCGTGAGCGCCATGGACGGCACGCGCCCCCGCGAGGTCCTCGTCTCCCGGGCGGAGTCCTGAGCATGCGGCGCCGGGGTGTTCACAGGCTGAGGATCCTGGTGGCGCTCGGCACGCTGCTCCTGGCCCCCCCGCCTCCCGCCTGGCGCCCCACGCTGTGGGCCGCGGCCGCGCCGGACGTGGAGGAGGTGGTGGACAGGGTCGAGGCGGCGTGTGCCCGGGTGCAGGACCTCACGGCGCGGTTCCAGCAGACGGCCACCAGCCGCGCCCTGGGACAGGTCCAGGAGGCCAGCGGCCAGTTCCTGATGAAGCGCCCGGGCAAGATGCGCTGGGAGTACCAGACGCCGGAGCCGCGCCTGTTCGTCACCGACGGCAAGACGCTGTGGGCGTACTCGCCGGCCGACCGGCAGGTGGTCACCCAGGCGGTCGGCCAGGCCTTCGCCTCGCGCCTGCCCCTGTCCCTGCTGGCGGGGGACTGCCGGTTGCGCCGGGAGTTCCGCATCACCCTCGTGGAGCACGCGGCCACCCGAGGCTCCACGCGCTTCGCCATCCTGGACCTCCGGCCCAAGCATCCCGAGGGGGGGGTGGCGCGGCTGCTCCTGGAGGTCAACCTCCAGAGCGACCTGATCGAGCGGACCACGCTCTTCGACGCCGCGGGGAACACGACCGTGATCGCGCTCACGCACCTGAAGCTCAACTCGGGTCTCGCCGATCAGCAGTTCCAGTTCACGCCGCCGGCCGGGGTCACGGTGCTGCCCCCGCCCGGGGGCTAGGGCCGCCCGGGAGCGGACATGGCTGGCGAGTGCTCCTTCGACATCGCCTCCCGGGTGGACCTGCAGGAGGTGGACAACGCCCTCCACCAGACCGCGCGGGAGATCGGCCAGCGGTTCGACTTCAAGGGCAGCCCGGCGAGCGTGACCCGGGAGGGGCACGCGCTGCTCCTGGCGGCCGAGGACGAATTCAAGCTGAAGCAGGTGCTGGACATTCTGGAGGGGAAGCTGGCGAAGCGGCAGGTGCCGCTGAAGGCCCTGCGGCGCGGCAAGGTCGAGCCCGCGGCGGGGGGAACGGTGCGGCAGCGGATCGAGCTGCAGCAGGGCATACCGACGGAGAAGGCGCGGGAGCTGGTGAAGCTGATCAAGGGGGGGAAGTTCCGGGTCCAGGCACAGATCCAGGAGGACCAGGTTCGGGTCTTCGGGCGGGACAGGGATGAGCTGCAGCGGGTGATCCAGTTCCTCCGCCAGCAGGATCTGGGCATCCACATGCAGTTCATCAACTACCGCTCCTGACCCATTTCGGACTTCGGATTGCGAATTTCGGACGGGCCAGACGAGCGCTTTGACATTCGACATCCGCCATCTGAAATCCGAAATTGAGGTGCCGGTGGGCAAGCGGGCCCTGGTCGTGGACAACGACCGATTCTACGTGGAGTTCCTGAGCGAGATCCTCGGCCAGGAGGGCTACGAGGTGACCAAGGCCTACGATGGCATGGAGGCCATGGAGCTGCTGGACCGGGACCGGCCGGACCTCGTGGTCCTGGACATCGTGATGCCGAAGATCGACGGGGACCGGGTGTGCCGCTACATCAAGGCGACCCCCCGCCTGCGCGAGGTCCCCGTGGTCATCCTGTCCGGCACGCTGGTCGAGGACCAGGAGAAGATGCTGCGCATCGGGGCCGACGCCTACGTGGCCAAGGGGCGGCTGGACGAGTTGCGCGGAAACGTCCTGGCCACCCTCCGGCGCCTGGCGGGCGAGGGACGCGCCGGACCCCAGGCCATCCTGGGACTGGAGAAGGCCGTCCCGCGCGAGCAGGTGAAGGAGCTACTGGCCATCAAGCGGCACAAGGAAGCGATCCTGCGGGCTATCGGGGAAGGGGTGGTGGAGGCGGACGGCCGCCAGCGGATCCTGTACGTGAATCCCGCCGGCCTCGCCATGCTGGCGCGGCCCGAGCTGGAGGTGATCGGGGCCCCGCTGACGGGGGTTCTGGGGGCGGAACACCGCGCCACGCTGGAGGAGGCCCTGGGGCGGCTTCGGGGAAGTGCCGAGAAGGGCGGGGACGAGATCAGCCTCCGCTATGGGGACCGGGTGCTGCGCATTGCCCTGGCCTGGACGCTGCCGGAGGATCCCGAGAGCGGCTTCTTCATGATCATGCAGGACATCACGGACCTGGCCCGGAAGATCGAGGAGCTGTCGGCGCTGAACGCCCGCCTGCAGGAGCTGGAGCGGATGCGCTCCGAGTTCCTGGCCATGATCTCCCACGACCTGCACACGCCCCTCACGGCGATCAAGGGGTCCATGGAGGTGCTCGCCAACGAGAAGGTGGGGATGGAGCTCAGCCGGGAGCTGCTGGGGATTGCCCAGAAGAACACGGACCGGCTGTTCCGCATGGTGAGCGACATCCTGGATCTCGCCCGCATCGAGGCGGGCCGGTTCGAGCTGCGCCGGGAGCCCTTCGACCTGGTGGGCGGCCTGCGCGGGGCCATGGACCGGCTGCGCCGACTGGCCGAGGACCGCGGGGTCCGGCTGAGGCTCGAGGCGGAGGAGGGGCTGCCCCAGGTGCCGGCCGACGCCCTCCGGATGGATCAGGTGTTCACCAACCTGCTGGGCAACGCCCTCAAGTTCACCCCGCGCGGAGGCCAGGTCAGCGTGAGGGCGCGCGCGCGGCCGGGCGAGCTCCTGGTGGAGGTCCGGGACTCCGGCATCGGCATCGCGGCCGAGCATCTGGAGCGGATCTTCGACCGATTCTACCGCGTTCCGCTGCCGCACGGCGAGCGGGTGGAGGGCACGGGGCTGGGCCTCTCCATCTGCAAGGCCATCGTGGAGGAGCACGGCGGGAGGATCTGGGCGGAGAGCGTGGCGGGACAGGGCAGCACCTTCTCCTTCACGCTCCCCACGGGATCCGCTGCCGCCTAGCGGGCGGGACCGGAGGCGACCGCGGCCGCCTCGGGGGTGCGGCATTGGCGTGGGGGATCCGGACCCCTTGTGGTTGATGGAGGCGGGCGGCATCGGTCGCCGCCGGCCTCCGGGCGAGCGGCCTTGCTGGCGCCGGGGAGGACCGGCCCGGCGGCGGAGGTCCGGACCGGGGGAGGCGAATCCGTGGGGGCAGCCGTGTCCGCAACGGCGGCGGTGACCCTGAAGCCACGCTCCACCGTCCTCATCGTGGAGGACGAGGAGGGGATCGCGCGCATGATCCAGGTCCTGCTGGAGGCGCGCGGCTTCGGCACCGTGGTGAGCCATTCGGGGGAGGAGGCCCTGGCGCGCCTCGCCGCCCAGGCGGTGGACTTGGTGCTGCTCGACGTGATGATGCCGGGGATGGACGGTTTCGAGGTCTGCCGGCGCCTGAAGGCCGAGGAGCGGTGGCGGCACATCCCGGTGGTGATGCTCACCGCCCGGGATGCGGTGCGGGACAAACTGCAGGGCCTGGAGATCGGGGCCGACGAGTACATCACCAAGCCGTTCAACACGGAGGAGCTGATCGCCCGCATCAAGGTCCTGCTCCGCATCCGGGCCATGAGCCAGGAGCTGGTCCGCCGGAATCGGGAGCTGCTGGCTCTCAACGCCGTCGCCCTGGCGGTCAGCCGGACGCTCAGCCTCGAGGAGATCCTCGAGGGCGCCCTGGCGCGCACCCTGGAGAGTCTGGGCCTCCACACGGGGATGGTCCACCTGGTGGACCGCAAGGGCGGCCATCTCACCCTGCAGGCGTGGCGGGGCCTGGAGGCCGAGCCCACGGCGAGCCAGCGCCGCCTGCCTCCCAGAGCCCTCTGGGCCTGGCAGGCGCTGGAGCACGGGGAGGCCCAGGTCATCCCCGATGCCGCGCTGGCGGAGGGGGCCGGGATCCCGCCGGAGGATCCGCCGCGGCCGCTGCTCGCGGCGCCGCTCTGCCTTCACGAGCGGAGCCTTGGCGTGCTCACCGTGGTGGGCCAGGCGGGCCAGCAGTTCGGGGCCGAGGACCCGGCCCTGCTGGTGGCCATCGGCCGCCAGGTGGCCATGGCCCTTGAGAACGCGTCCCTGTACGCCGACAGCCGTCGCAAGGTCAAGGAGTTCGAGGCCCTCTACCAGTTGGGCCAGACCATGACCTCGACGTTCAATCTCCAGGACATCCTGACGCGGATCAGTCAGACCGTCTCGACGCTGCTTGACGCGCAGGCGATGTCCCTGATGCTGCTCAGCCCGGACGGCCGCGCCCTCTCGACGGTGGCGAGCTATAACCTGTCGGATGATGCGCTCAAGGTGGTGGAGGGAGGCCGGACGCGGCAGGAGCTGAACCCCAGCCTGGTCGCCGTGCGGGAGCGGCACCCCGTGGCCATCGCCGACCTCTCGGCGGACACGGGGTATGGACCCTGGGGACAGGCCGCCCTGGAACGGGGATACCGGTCGCTCCTGGCCATCCCCCTGATCGCGCAGGACCGCGCCCTGGGATGCATGAACCTGTACCTGACGGAGCGCCACGACTTCGATGCCGATGAGATCCAGCTCCTCACCACCTTTGCGACCCAGGCGGCCGTCTCCATCGAGAATGCCCGGCTCTTCGAGGAGACGCGGCAGCTCGCCATCACCGACGAGCTGACGGGCCTGGCCAACCACCGGCAGTTCTACCAGCAGCTCGCGCGCGAGGTCCGGCGGGCCCAGCGGTACAAGCGGCCCCTCACCCTGCTCATGCTCGACCTGGACCACTTCAAGCAGTACAACGACAAGTTCGGCCACCTGGCGGGGGACCAGGCCCTGCGCGAGACGGCCGAGGTGTTGCGCCGCAACGCCCGCGACGTGGATATCCTGGCCCGTTACGGGGGGGAGGAGTTCGCCATCATCCTCCCGGAAACCGATCTGGAGCGGGCGCTCATCCACGCCGAGCGCGCCCGGGCCGCCATCGCCAGCCATGGCTTCCGAGGCAAGGACTCCAATCCCGAGGGGGACCTGACAGTGAGCATCGGCGTGGCCACGCTGACCCCCGCCATCCGGAAGATCGAGCAGCTGGTGCATGACGCCGACCAGGCCCTGTACCGGGCCAAGGCCCAGGGCCGCAACCGGCTGGAGGTGGCGCCGGTCCGAGACCGGGCGGCGGCTGAACCGTGACCTGGGGACGCCTGGCGGCCTCGCCTTCCGTTCCCCGCATCCGATCCATGCCAGCGTACGAGACTCCAGCGGACCATCCGCAGCGCAGCGACGCCCCGACACCCGAGGCAGGGCCCCCGGTCAAGGTCAGCCTCGTGAACCTGGGCTGTCCCAAGAACCAGGTGGACGCCGAGGTGATGCTGGGACAGCTCGCCCGGGCGGGATACCGGATCGAGCCGGCCCCGGAGGAGGCCGACCTGATCGTGGTGAACACCTGCGGCTTCATCCAGGAGGCCAAGGAGGAGTCCATCCGCGCCATCCTGGAGGCGGCGGCACTGAAGCGGACGGGCCGCTGCCGGGCGCTGGTGGTGAGCGGGTGCCTTTCCCAGCGGTACGCCCAGAGGCTGCCGGGACTGCTGCCCGAGGTGGACGCCTTCGTCGGCACGGGGGCCTTCCCCCGCATCGCCGAGGTCGCGGCCGCGGCGCTCCGGCGCGAATCGCCGGGGCGGGCCTGGGTGACGGGGCACAGCGCCCTGGTCACCGCCGAGCTGCCGCGACGCCTCCTCACCCCGGCCCACTATGCCTATCTCAAGCTCTCGGAGGGTTGCGACCGGGCCTGCACCTTCTGCGCGATCCCGGCCATCCGCGGCCGGATGCAGTCGCGGACGCGCGAGGACCTGGTGGCCGAGGCGCGGCGGCTGGCGGCCCAGGGGGTCCGGGAGATCATCCTCGTCTCCCAGGACACCGCGGCGTACGGCCGGGACCTCGGCGAGGCGCGGGGACTCCTCCGCCTGCTGGAGGATCTGCTGGCCATCCCGTCCCTGCGCTGGATCCGCCTGCACTACCTGTACCCCACCCGGGTCACGCCGGAGCTCATCGGGCTGCTCCGCGCCGAGCCGCGCCTCTGCCGCTATCTGGACATGCCGCTCCAGCACTGCGACGGGGCCGTGCTCAAGGCCATGGGGCGCGGCGGGGACGAGGCGAGCTACCGGCGGCTGATCGAGCGGATCCGCCGGGCGGTGCCCGACATCACGATCCGGACCGCCTTCATCACGGGCTTTCCCGGCGAGACGCGGGCGCAGTTTGCGCGCCTGCTCCGCTTCGTCGAGCAGATGCGCTTCGACCGGGTCGGCGTCTTCTGCTACTCGGACGAGGAGGGGACCGCCGCCGCCTCCCTCGACCCCAAGGTGCCCCGGACCACCGCAGAGAGGCGGCGGGCCCGCCTGATGGCGGCCCAGGCCCGGATCGCCGAGGCGAAGGGGCGGCGGCTTCTCGGGAGCGTCCAGGAGGTCATGGTGGACGGCCCGGCGCCGGAGTTCCCCGGCCTCCAGTGCGGGAGGACGGCGGCCCACGCCCCGGAGGTGGACGGGACGGTGTACCTGCACGGCCCGGCCGTAGGCGGCGGCACGCTGGTGCGGGCCCGGATCCGCGAGGCCTACGAGCACGATCTGGCCGCCGACATCGTCGAGGTGGTGGGCTAGCCATGGCGGAGCGCGCCCGGGCGGACCGATCCAGTGCGGTGGCGGGCAAGGGCGGGGCCGTCCGGCTGCTGGCGACCGGGGCCGGCGTCGGGTACTCCCCCCTCGCCCCCGGGACCGCGGGGAGCCTGCTGGGAGCGCTCCTCTGTTTTCCCTTCCTGTACCTGCCGTGGCCGGTCTACCTCGGGGCGGCGCTGGTGCTGACCGCCGTGGCGGTGTGGGCCGCGGATCGGATGGGGGCCGAGCTGGGCCGGCCGGATCCCCCGGAGATCGTCATTGACGAGATCGCCGGGATGTGGGTCGCCGCCCTCGCCCTGCCGCCGACACCGTACGATCTCCTCGCGGTGTTGCTCCTGTTCCGCCTCATGGATACGGTGAAGCCGGGCCCCATCGTCCGCCTGGAACGGTTGCGCGGCGGGTTCGGCATGGTGGCCGACGATGTCGCTGCGGGGCTCCTGGCGCGGGCGATGTGGTGGCTGCTCAAGGCGAACTTCGACTTCCTGTGAGCCTCCGGCTCACCGCTGGCAAGCGAGAAGGCTGGCAGGCTGGGAAGCCAGAAGGCCGGGATGGCTCAAGCCGTCCAGCTTGCCGGCTTTCCAGCCTTCTAGCCGAGAGGGGAAATGGGCGCGGAGATCCTGACCATCGGCACCGAGCTGCTGCTGGGCCAGATCGTGGACACCAACGCCAGTTGGATTGCGGAGCGGCTGGCCGGGGCGGGCATTGACCTCTTCTACAAGACCACGGTGGGGGACAACGCCGGACGGATCGAGGCGGCGCTGCGCCAGGCGCTCGGCCGGGCGGAGGTCGTCATCACGACCGGCGGGCTGGGACCCACCGAGGACGACCTGACCCGCGACGTGGTGGCGGCCGTGCTGAACCGGCGGCTCTACCTGGATCCGGCCGTCCTGGCGCACATCCAGCAGCGGTTCGCCCACCGCCAGATCCCCATGCCGGAGAACAATCGGAAGCAGGCCCTGGTCCCCGAGGGGGCGGAGGTGCTCCCCAATCCCCACGGGACGGCGCCCGGCCTGTTCCTGCGGCATGGCGACCGCTGCCTCATCTGCATGCCCGGCGTGCCGGCCGAGATGAAGCCCATGCTCACCGAGCAGGTGATTCCCCGGATCCGGACGGCCTTCGGCATCCGGAGCCGGATCGTGTCCCGGGTCCTCAAGACGTGCGGGATCAGCGAGTCCAGGGTGGACCAGGCCATCGGGGATTACTTTCGCGAGATGCGGAATCCGACCATCGGTGTGCTGGCCCACGCCGGGGAGATCCACATCCGCCTGACCTGCAAGGGGGAGGATCCGGCCGAGATCGCCCGGAGGCTGGACGAGCTGGAGGGGAGGATCCGCGAGCGGCTCGGCCCTTTCATCTTCGGCCGGGACGAGGAGCGGCTGGAGGCGCTGGTCGGGCACCTGCTCCGGGAGCGGGGGGCCACCCTGGCCGTGGCCGAATCCTGCACCGGGGGCCTGCTGGCGAGCCGGCTCACGGACCTCCCGGGCAGCTCGGAGTATTTCGAGCGGGGGGTCGTGGCGTACAGCCCGGCCGCCAAGGTGCAGATCCTGGGCGTGCCCCAGGCCATGCTGGAAGAGTGCGGGGCCGTCAGCCTGCCGGTGGCGCGGGCCATGGCCGAGGGCGTCCGGCGCCTCTCCGGGACCCGCTTCGGCTTGGGCCTCACCGGGATCGCGGGGCCCGCGGGCGGAACGCCCGAGAAACCGGTGGGCCTGGTCTGCATCGCGCTGGCCTGGGACGGAGGAGGCCTGGCACGCGAGTACCGGTTTCACGGCGGGCGCGAGCTGATCAAGTACCGCGCCACGCAGATGGCCCTGGAGATGCTCCGCCGCCACCTGCTCGGGATCCCCCTCACCGAGAGCTGATTTCGGATTTCGACTCCGGGCGGTTGCCATTCGAAATCGGAGCGCCATGCGTCTCTTCGTGGCCGTGAACCTTCCCTCCGAGATCCGGGAGCGGCTGGCGGCGGTGCAGGATCGCCTGCGCCGGGCCCAGGCCGATGTGAGTTGGGTCCGGCCCGAGAACATCCACGCCACGCTGAAGTTTTTGGGTGAAACGGAGGAGGGACGGCTGGAACGGATCCGGCCGGCCCTGGCGGATGCGGCGCGGGCCGGTGCCCCGTTCTCGATGGAGCTTTGGGGGGTGGGGAGCTTCGGGGGCCGAATCCCCCGCGTGATCTGGGTCGGGGTGGGCGAGGGGGCGGAGCCGCTTACCCGTCTCGCCGCCCGCATCGAGGCGGCCCTGGCCCGGGTGGGTGTTCCCCAGGAGCGGCGAGGCTTCAGCGCCCATCTCACCCTGGGCCGCGTGCGCTCGCCCAGAAACGCGGAGGTCCTCCTCGCCGCGCTCCGGGAGTTTCAGGCGGAAGGATTCGGGCGCGTCACGACCACCGGGTTCGAGCTGATGCAGAGCGAGCTCAGGCCGACCGGGTCGGTGTACACGCTCCTCCAGCGATTCCCGCTGGGCCCCCAGGGGAGCGAGCGGGACGGCTAGCCGTCCCGCATGCCGGCCTGCCGGCATTCCGGCCTGGCCGATCGGCGTGGTGCGATGCGAGTTGACGAGCTGAGGGAGGCGGCCCGCGCCATCTTCGCCGCGGCGGTCCGCGCCGTGGACCCCGGCGAGGCCGTTCGCCGCCACCTCGGTCGGGACGGGGAGTTTCTTCGCATCGGGCAGGAGAGGATCGACCTCGGCCGGATCGGCACCCTCGTGGTGGTGGGATGCGGGAAGGCGGCCGCGCCCATGGCCGGGGCCGTCGAGGAGATCGTCGGCGACCGCATCGCGCGGGGCGTGGTGGTCACGAAGTACGGCCATGGCCAGCCGACGCGGCTGATCCGCGTCCAGGAGGCGGGCCATCCCGTTCCGGATCAGGCGGGGGTGGCCGGGGCTCAGGCGATCCTGGATCAGGTCCGGGGCCTCGGGCCCGAGGACCTGGTCCTCGTCCTGATCTCGGGGGGCGGCTCCGCGCTCACCCCGGCCCCCGTCCCGGGGATCAGCCTGGCGGAGAAGCAGGCCCTGACCACGGCCCTGCTCGCCTGCGGCGCGGACATCCGGGAGATGAACACCCTGCGGAAGCACATCTCCCGATTCAAGGGGGGGCAGCTCGCCCGGGCGGCCCAGCCGGCGCGCGTGGTGGCGCTGATCCTCTCCGATATCGTGGGGGATCCGCTCGACGCCATCGCCTCGGGCCCCACCGTGCCCGATCCCACGACCTATGCCGACGCCCTGGCGATCCTGGACAGGTACGGGATCCGCGGGGGGATTCCCGGGCCCATCCGGGACCGCCTGAAGGCCGGCGCCCGCGGGGAGGTGCCCGAGACGCCCAAGCCGGACGATCCGCTCTTTGCCCGGGTGCGCAACCTGATCGTGGGGAGCAACCTCCAGGCCCTCCTGGCGGCGCGGTCGGAGGCGCAGGCCCGCGGCCTCACCCCCATGATCCTCTCCTCCAGCATCGAGGGGGAGACGCGGGAGATCGCGCGCATGCATGCCGCGCTGGCCCGGGAGATCCGGACGAGCGGCAATCCCCTCCG